>JAHECB010000237.1 GCA_024641925.1 Betaproteobacteria bacterium | reverse complement strand
TGCCGGACGACCAGCCGGCCTACGAGCTGAGCCTGCAGATGCCGTGTTACCTGCCGGTGATGCGCTACGCTGGCAGCCAGTCGCTGCGCGAACAACTTTACCGGGCCTACAACACCCGCGCCAGCGAAGCTGGCCCGGCGGCGCTGGACAACGGCCCGCTGATGCAGGAACTGGTTCAGCTGCGCCAGGAAGAAGCCGCCCTGCTGGGATTTGCGAGCCCGGCCGACCAGGTGCTGGTGGCCAAGATGGCCGCCAAACCCGACACGGTGCTTCGTTTCCTGCGCGACCTGACGCGGCGCGCGCGCCCCAGCGCCGAAAAAGACCTGCAGACGCTGCGCCAGTTTGCCGCCGATGAATTGCAACTGCCTGACCTTCAGGCCTGGGACCGCGCCTGGGCCAGCGAAAAGCTGAAAGAAGCGCGCTACGCCTTCAGCAGCCAGGAGGTCAAACGCTATTTCACCGAACCGCAGGTGCTGAAAGGCCTTTTTGGCCTGATCGAGACCCTGTTTGGCGTGTCCATACGTGAAGAAACCGCAGCGGTCTGGCATGCCGACGTGCGCTATTTCCGGGTCTGGCGTGACGGCCATGCCGTGGCCGCGTTTTACCTGGACACCTACGCACGCAACGGCAAGCAGCCCGGCGCATGGATGAGCGAAACACGCTGCCGCTGGCGCCGTCCCGAGGGCCCACTGCAGTTGCCCGTGGCACACCTGGTCTGCAATTTTTCGCGGCCCGTGGGCGACAAGCCGGCGACCCTGAGCCACGATGACGTGATCACCTTGTTCCACGAATTCGGTCACGGCCTGCACCACATGCTGACGCGGGTGGACGACCTGCCCGTGGCCGGCATTGCCGGCGTCGAGGGCGACGCCGTCGAATTGCCCAGCCAGTTCATGGAAAACTTCTGCTGGGAATGGGACGTGGTGCAGCGCCTGACGGCCCACGTGGACACCGGCGAGGCGCTGCCCCGCGCCCTGTTTGACCGCATGGTGGCAGCGCGCAATTTTCAAAGCGGCCTGGCCATGTTGCGCCAGTGCGAGTACGCGCTGTTCGACATGCGGCTGCATGCCGAGGCCGGCGCGGCCGGCCGCGTCCAGGCGCTGGCCGACGAGGTCAGTGCCGAGGTGCAGCCCGAGGCGCCGCCGCCCTTTGTGCGCTATCCCAACACCTTTCAGCACCTGTTTGACGGCGGTTATGCCGCCGGCTATTACGGCTACGCCTGGGCTGAAGTACTGTCGTCGGACGCCTACGCCGCGTTTGAAGAAGCCGGTGTCTTTGACCCCGCCACCGGTGAACGCTTTCGCCAGCAGATTCTGGAGGTGGGTGGAAGTCGGCCGATGTTGCAAAGTTTTCGCGCTTTTCGCGGGCGCGAGCCGCAAATCGACGCCTTGCTGCGGCACCACGGTCTGGCTTGATCGCACAATGGTGAACTGAAGCGCCCCGGCGTTTGCCGCGGTGTCCAAGCACTTGGTGTCCGACAGGCGCCTCTCATCGCGCGCTGCTGCGCGCTCAGATTGCGAGCCGAACCATGACTTTTTGTGCCAGACCGAGCGCCAGTCCACGTCATTTGCTTCGGCCTGGCCAGGCGCACCAGCAGCCCGGCGGCACCGATGCCTGCGGACGCGCCGCCCGCCCCCTCGGCCCGGCCTTGGGTTTGCTGCTGGGTTTGGTGCTGTCGACCGCTGCGGTAACACCCGCCCACGCGCAGTACAAGGTTGTTCGACCAGACGGCAGCGTCGCTTACACCGACCGGCCACCCACAACCGGCAATGCCCAGGTCACCGCCATCGGCCGTTCAGAGCCGGCCACGCGGCCGGTGGCCAACCGCCCTTCCGGCAGCGCCGGCACACGTTTGCAGCTGATTCCCACAACGGGCTTTCCGCTGAAGCTGCGCGAAGCTGTCACACGCTACCCGGTGACGCTGTTCAGCACCAGCGACTGCCCGTCCTGTGACAAGGGCCGGCAGCTGCTGCTGCAGCGCGGCGTGCCGTTCATCGAGCGCCGGGTGCTGACCGACGAGGACATCATGGCCTTTGAACGCCAGTTCAACACCCGCAACCTGCCCACCCTGACGATAGGACCCCAACCCATGCCGGGGTTTTCAGGCAACGACTGGAACAACTACCTCGACGCTGCAGGCTACCCCGAAACGTCGTTGCTGCCCAAAGGCTGGCGGGCGCCAGAGCCATCCCCTCTGGCTGCACGCACACAGCCCGCGCCACCTCCAACGCCAGACGCGACCGAGGCCGCCGAAGCGCCGCCGCCTGTGCCTGCGCCTGCGCCCGAGTCAAGACGAACCGGCACGACCATTCGTTTCTAGGGGCTGCCGACGGCGCCTTCAAAATACGCGCGCCGCAGCGCCTCAGGGCACATCGACCGGCGGCTTCTCCACAGTCTCCACGTCGGACGGCCCGGACATCGCACGGGTCAGCCACGACCCCGCGCCCACCACCCCGCCCACCAGCCAGAACAGCACGCCAGCGCCCAGCACAGCACCGCTGGCACCAAACACCAAGGGCATCAGGGTGCTGGAGGTGTTGGACACGACCGAGCGCAAGGCCAGCGATTCGCCGTGCCGCGAATCCGGCGTCAGGTGGTGCAGCATCGACATCACCATGGGCTGCACGCTGCCCAGCGCCAGGCCCAGCAGCAGCGCCAGCACCGCCATGGCCGCGGGCGTCGGTGCAAACGGGTAGGCGGCAAAAATGCCCGCCGCCGCCAGCATGGCCCAGCGCAGCACTTTGACCTCGTCCATGTGTGCCGACACCAGCGGCACCAACAGGCGCACAGCCGCCACCGTGGCTGTGAAACAGCCCATGATCAGGCCCACAGTGCTGGCGCTGAAACCGCGCCCGTGCGACAGGATGGGCACCGCAAACAGGTGCACGTCCCAGCACATGGACAACAGCCAGTTCACCGTCAGCAGCCGGCCCATGCCCGGCACGGCCAGCAGGTCCCAGGACTTGCGTACCTTCGTGCCGCCGCGCGGCTTGGCCACCGGCGTCATGTCGGGCACAAAACGCACCGATAACAGGGTCAGCATGGGCAGCAGCAGCAGGGTCAGGTAAGCCGCCCGAAAGCCCCAGGCGTCGATCACAAAGCCCACCAGCACCGGCCCCACCACGTTGGACAGGGGCGCGGCCACGCCCAGCCAGCTGAAGGCGCGCACACGCTCGGCAGAATTGCGCGCCACCAGGCTGGCGGCGCGCTGGATGGTCAGCATGCCCAGGTTGGCGCCGGCCCCGGTCAGGGCTGCCGCCACGCACAGCATCACGAAGTGCCCGGCGTCCCCGCCGTAACGCGAGGCCACCGCCGTTACCGCGCCCAGCATGGTCAGCACCACCGCCAGCTTCACGGGGCGGTGATAACCCAGACGGTCGATCATGCGCCCGGCGGCAAACGCCGTCAGCACGGGCGCTGCCGCAAACAGCGCCAGCAACAGGCCCACCGCCCAGGGGCTGGAGCCTTCGCGCAGTGTCTGCAAGGACGCCGCCAGCCGCAGGCCCGCCATCACGGCATGGACACCCATCTGGCCCAGCACCAGCGCCAGCAAAATGGGCGCTGTCAGGTGGGGCATGCCGGGCACGCCGCCGGCAGCGGCTGGCTGGGGCTCAGCCACTGCGGTCTTCTTCGCTGTCCGGCAGGCTCGATTCAGACACACCCAGATCAGGCAGCAATTCCGCCACCCGTCCATCGGGCATGGCTTCCACCGACTTCAGGCGGCGTGACATGGCCCGCGTGCGCACCTCGGCGTCGTCGATGGTCTTGCTGGCTTCGGCCAGTTTCTTGCGGGTCTTGTCCAGCACCAGGCCGAAGCGGCCGAATTCGGTCTTCACCGCGCCCAGCACCTCCCAGACCTCGGCCGACCGCTTTTCCAGTGCCAGCGTGCGAAAGCCCATCTGCAGGCTGTTCAGCGTGGCCAGCAACGTGGTGGGCCCCGCCAGCATCACCTTGAATTCGCTTTGCAGTCCCTGCACCAGGCCGGGCCGGCGCAAGGCTTCGGCATACAGGCCTTCGGTGGGCAGGAACAGGATGGCGAAGTCGGTGGTGTGCGGCGGCGCGATGTACTTGTCGCGGATGCTGCGCGACTCCAGCCGCAGACGGCTTTCCAGCGCCTTGCCGGCGGCTTCCATGGCCGGCAGGTCGGCACGGTCCTGCGCGTCCATCAGGCGCTCGTAGTCTTCGCGCGGAAACTTGGCGTCAATGGGCAGCCACAGCGGCGCGTGCTCGCTGTCGGTGGCACCGCCCCGCCCCGGCAGGCGGATGGCAAATTCCACACGCTCGTTGCTGCCCGGCACCGTGGCCACGTTGGTGCCGTACTGCTCGGGCGTGAACACCTGTTCCAGCAGGCCGGCCAGTTGCACCTCGCCAAACACACCACGCGACTTGACGTTGTTCAGCACCCGGTTCAATGAACCCACGTCGCGTGCCAGGCCCTGCATTTCGCCCAGGCCCTTGTGCACCTGTTCCAGCCGGTCGGCGACCTGCTTGAAGCTTTCGCCCAGGCGCTGCTCCAGCGTCGCGTGCAGTTTTTCGTCCACCGTGGCGCGCATCTGCTCCAGCTTTTTTTCGTTGCCTTCCTGCAGCGCCAGCAAGCGCGTCTCAACGGCCTGGCGCATTTCAGCCTGCCGGCGTTCGTTGTTTTCGGACAGCAGCCGCAGCTGCTCGGTCAAGGTGTCGCTGAAACGGCGAAGGGCTGATTCCTGCTGCTGCTGCGTGGCCGCCAGCTGCACGCGAAAAGCGTCGATCTGCTCGTTCTGCGTGCGTGCCACGTCGCCGCTTTGCGCCAGCAGCATCTGCTGGAAGGTGCCCAGGTCGCTGCGGGTGCCCTGGCCCTGGCGGCCCAGTTCGTCGCGCAGTTCGCGCTCCAGCCGTTCGATGGGTGCCTGGGCGCCGTCGTCCTGCGGCCGGGTGGCCAACCACAGCCACAGCAGCAACAGCAGCAATGCGTTCAGCGCCAGCAGCGCCAGTGGCAACCAATCGGGACGGTCCATCGACATGCGAATGATTGTCTCAGGGCCCATTCACCCCAATCATCCCAACCGCCGCATCGGCACAAACCCGTCGCAGTCTCCAGGGCGTTCATCACGCCTGTATCTGCGCCCATGCCTTGTCTAGGCGTTTGACGCTGACCGGCTGCGGCGTACGCAATTCCTGCGCAAACAGGCTGATGCGCAGTTCTTCCAGCAGCCAGCGGTACTCGTCCATGCGGGCGTGGCTGGCGCCTTTCAGCTCGGCCTGGCGGCGCTGCCAACGCTGCTCAACCGGCCGCAGTTCAGCCAAGCGTACAGCGTCACGATCCGGGTCAGCGCGCAGCTTGTCCAGCCGCAGCACCACGCCCTTCAGGTACCGCGGAAAGTGCTGCAGCGCCGGCCAAGGTGTGGCCAGCAGGAAGCGCTTGGGCACCAGGCGCTGAAGCTGGGCGTTGATGTCGTCTTGCACCTCACGCGGCGCGCGGCTGTCCTTGAGCTTGCGGGTGGCGGCAGCAAATTCCGTCAGTACCGCCAGTGCCTGACGCGCCACTTCCTGCGCCACCAGGTTCAGTCGCGCACGGCCTTCTTCCAGTCGACGCTTGAACGAGGCCTCGTCCTGCGGCAAGGGCTCGGCCAGAAAGGCACGGTCCATGGCCACGTCGATGATCTGCGTGCGCAGCTCTTCCAGCGTGCCCAGCGGCATGTAGAAGCTGGCCAGGCGCTGCAGGTCTGCAATGTTCTTTTCCAGGTACTTCAGCGGCTCGCGCAACTGCAGCGCCAGCAAGCGGCGCAGACCGGCACGGTGTCGCGTGGCAGCTACGTCGGGCTCGTCAAACACCTCGATCTCGACATGGCTGCCCTGGTCCACCAGCGCCGGGAAACCGATCAGCGTCTGGCCGCCGCGGGTCAGCTCCATCAGTTCGGGCAGCTCGCCAAAGGTCCACGCGGTGTAGCGCGCAGGCGCGGCAGCAGTGGACCCGACCCGTGCTGGCGCGGCTTCAACGCGCCGCACCACGTGCGCCTGAACATCGGAAGACTTGGGCGACTCTGGCGCCGCGCTTCGGGCCGGTGCCGGCTGGGCCACCACCGCGCCGGGCAGCTTCAACGCCGCCAGCGCCTGGAATGCCGAACGCGCCTGGTTGCCAAACTGCGCCTTCAGGCCGGCCAGGTCGCGGCCCGCGCCCAGCTGTCGACCGTGTTCGTCCACCACACGAAAGTTCATGAACAAATGCGGCGCCAACTGGTCCAGCTTGAAGTCGTTGCGCTGTACCGCCAGCTGCGTGCGGTCACGCACCGCCTTCAGCAGGGCGTCGATCAAGGCACCGTCGCCAAACGCTGCCGTGGCACAGAATTCGGCGGCAAATTCGGGCAAGGGCACCAGGCGCGAGCGCGGCCGCTGGTGCAGCGTTTTGCACAGCGCCTGTACCTTGGCCTGCAACATGCCCGGCACCAGCCATTCGCAGCGTTCGTCGTTGACCTGGTTCAGCGCGTAGATGGGCACGGTGGCGGTGACGCCGTCCTTGGCGTCGCCCGGCTCGTGCAGGTAGTCGACGCTGCAGTCGATGCCGCCCAGTCGCAAGGTCTTGGGGTAGGCCGCGGTGGTGATGCCTGCGGCTTCGTGGCGCATCAGCTCGTCACGCGTCAGCTGCAGCAGCGTGGGTTGACGCTTGCTTTCGGCGCGAAACCAGCGCTCCAGGCTGGCGCCGCTGCACACGTCGGCGGGCAGCAGCTGCTCGTAGAAAGCGTGGATGAGTTCGTCGTCCACCAGCACGTCCTGCCGCCGCGCCTTGTGCTCCAGTTCCTGCACCTGCGCAATCAGCTTGCGGTTGTGCGACAGGAACGGCAAACGTGTCTCCCAACCGCCGTTGTCGGGCGTGGGCACCAGTGCTTCGCGGATGAAGATCTCGCGCGCCGCCGCCGGGTCGACGTTGCCGAAGTTCACGCGTTTGTTGTTGTAGATGACGATGCCGTACAGCGTGGCCCGCTCCAGCGCCACCACTTCGGCGGCCTTCTTTTCTCAGTGCGGTTCCAGCAGCTGCTTCTTGATCAGGTGGCCGGCAATGGCGGGCAGCCATTGCGGCTCGATGCCGGCCAGTCCGCGGCCGAACAGGCGTGTGGTCTCCACCAGCTCAGCCGCCACCAGCCAGCGACCGGGCTTCTTGCTGAGGTTGGCACCCGGGTGGCGCCAGAACTTGATGCCGCGTGCGCCCAGGTACCAGTCTTCTTCGTCGTTCTTGCAGCCGATGTTGCCCAGCAGGCCGGCCAGCAAGGACAGGTGCAGCTGTTCGTAAGTGGCGGGCTGGGTGTTCAAGCGCCAGCCGTGTTCGGCCACCACGGTGTGCAGCTGGCTGAAGATGTCGCGCCATTCACGCACCCGCCGGGGGCTGACGAAACTG
Organism: Betaproteobacteria bacterium; assembly: GCA_024641925.1. Taxonomy (GTDB): domain Bacteria; phylum Pseudomonadota; class Gammaproteobacteria; order Burkholderiales; family Burkholderiaceae_C; genus Rubrivivax. The sequence goes on along the minus strand of JAHECB010000237.1, from coordinate 389 downwards.
TCACGCAGGCGCTGTTCCTGCTGGCGGTGGCTGAGCTTGTGCGTGGCAGCGGCCGCTGCACCCGCTGCGGTTGCCGAACCATGACCCCGGCCTTCTTCGATCCAGTGCCACAGCTTCAGGGTGCCCAGGAACTCGGACTTTTCGTCGTCGAACTTGCGGTGGCGTTCGTCGGCCAGTTGCGCCTGTTCCTGCGGACGGTCGCGCACGTCCTGGCCCGACAAGGCGGCGGCGATGATCAGCACCTCGGTCAGCGCTTCACGCTGCCTTGCTTCCAGGATCATGCGGCCCACCCGCGGGTCCAGCGGCAACTGCGCCAGTTCGCGGCCCATGGGCGTCAAGTCGTTGTTGTCGTCCACCGCGCCCAGCTCGGCCAGCAGCGCATAACCGTC
>JAHECB010000236.1 GCA_024641925.1 Betaproteobacteria bacterium | reverse complement strand
CGGCATCAGTGCCAGCACGGGTGCGGCGCCGGCCCGTTTCGCGGCATCAGCCGGAAACAGTTCAACGTAGTAGATGGTAGCGCCCGTGCGCTGCGCCACGCCGGGCACCGACGTGGTCTGCGCAATGTGGCCGTTGTGGCGGCCCAGGTCCACCAGCCAGTCGGCCAGCACACCCCCGCCCTCGCCGCCCATGGCCAGGATGGCGATCTTGATGGGTTGGGCGTCTGCCGCCATGTTCAGAAAACCCTCAGCGCACGACGTGCAGCGGCCTGGCCCTGCAGCCAGCCGATGACACGCTGGCGCAGGCCCTGCCGCCAACGGTCAAAACCCGTGGGGTTGCTGACGATCTGTGCCTTGTAAAACGACGGGCACAACACGGCGGCATGCGACACCTCGCCACACAGGCCGCAGCCCACGCAGGAATCCACCACCGACGCCACCGGGTCGGTGCGCAGCGGGTCAGGGTTGGGCTTGATGGTCAGCGACGGGCAGCCCGACAGCCGGATGCAGGAATGGTCGCCGGTGCAGGTGTCGGCATCCACGCCAAAACGCTCGCGCACCACGCGGCGGCCGGCGGCCAGGTCTTTTTTCACCTGGGCCTTCACGCGCCGCTGCTTGTTCAGCATGCATTCGCTTTGTGCAATCAGCACCTTGGGGCCCTTGTCGGTGGTGGTCAGCGCCTCTTTCAGCGCCGCCGTCATGGCTTTCAGATCGTAGGTGTTCTTGAGCGTGCGCGCCCAGGTCACGCCCACGCCACGCACGGCCTGCTCGATGGCATGCCCGGTGCTGCGCGTGGGGTTGCGCGCCGCCGACGACAGGATGTCCTGCCCGCCCGTGGCCGAGGTGTAGCTGTTGTCGACCACAACGGTCAGGTTGTCGGAGCGGTTGAACACCGCGTTGGCGATGCCGCTGGTCAGGCCGTTGTGCCAGAAACCGCCGTCGCCCATGACGCTGATGGCACGCTTGCCGCCGGGGGCGTTCAAGGCCGAAGCGCCGGCCGCCCCCAGGCCATAACCCATGGTGGTGTTGCCCAGGTTGAACGGGGGCAGGATGGAAAACAGGTGGCAGCCGATGTCGGCCGACACATGGTGTTCACCCAGTTCACGCTGCACCAGCTTCATGGCGGTGAAGATGGGCCGCTCGGGGCAGCCGGTGCAAAAGCCCGGTGGGCGGGCGTGCACGGTGCCGGCGGGCTGGATGGGGATGGTGCGGGCCACGTTGCTGCCGGCGCCGGGTGGTGCAACGGCGGCTGAAGACGGCGCCGAAGACACTGTGGCAGGCAGCGCTGAAAGCGCCACTGAAAGCGCCACTGAAGATCGCACTGAAGTTGGCTCGGACCACGCCGGCAAGCGGTCATACCGCCGCAGGAACGTGCGCACACCCGCCAGCACTTCGGCCGCGGTGTATTCACCCGCCACCGGCAGCATGTCCTTGCCGTGCAAGGCCGTGGCCACACCTGCGCTGCGCAAAATGCTGGCGATGTTCTGTTCGATGAAGTTGGGCTGCCCCTCTTCCACCAGCAGCACCGCACGTTTGCCTTCGCAGAAGCGCTGCACCTCGGCGTCCACCACCGGGTAGGCCACGTTCATCACGTACAGCGGCACGCGGCTGCGGCCAAACACATCGGCCACGCCCAGGCGTTCCATCACCCGCAGCACGGTGTTGTAGGTGCCCCCCTGCACGATGATGCCGATGTCGTCATCGTTTTCAGCAAAAAACTCGTTCAGGCCACGGTCCTGGATGAACTTCAGCGCGGCGGGCCAGCGCTGCTGCACCTTTTCTTTTTCGTGCAGGAAGCTGGCCGGCGGCAGCACGATGCGGCTGGTGTCGCGGCGCGGCTGGTTCATCGCTTCTTGCAGGGTGAAGGCCGAGCGCCGGTTGCTGCTGGCCGTGAATTCACCCACCACATGGCAGGCGCGAATGCGCAGCTGCAGCATCACCGGTGTGTGGCTGGCCTCGCTGAGCTCAAAGCCATCTTTCACCGCCTGCACGATGCGGGGCAGGTTGGGCCGCGGATCCAGCAGCCAGATCTGCGACTTCATGGCAAAGGCGTGGCTGCGTTCCTGCATGATGGAGCTGCCTTCGCCGTAGTCTTCGCCCACGATGATCAGCGCACCACCGGTGACACCCCCCGACGCCAGGTTGGCCAGCGCGTCGCTGGCCACGTTGGTGCCCACCGTGCTCTTGAACGTGGCGGCACCGCGCAGCGGGTAATTGACGCTGGCGGCCAGCGTGGCCGCGGCGGTGGCTTCGCTGGCGCTGTTTTCAAAATGGATGCCGTGGTCGGCCAGGATGTCCTGCGCGTCGGCCAGCACGTCCATCAAATGCGAAATGGGCGCGCCCTGGTAACCCGCCACGTAGGCCACGCCCGACTCCAGCAGCGCCTTGGTCACCGCCAGGATGCCTTCACCCTGGAACAACTCGCCCTCACCCAGGCGCAGTTTCTTGACTTCTTCGACAAAGGAACGCTCGGCCACGCGGGTCTCCGGTCAGGGTCGCCACAACCGGGTGGTCGGGCGGGGTTCAGGCCGGTGCATTCTCACCGGTGTGGTGGCCAGGCTTGCAAGCTCAGTCCAGCGTGCTGTCGGCCGCCGGACGCCACAGGCCGGCATGCGACAGCAGGCCCATCACACGCGACAGCACATCGTGGCGGTAGGCCGCCAGGTCACGGCCCTGGTAGTCGTAAAAGCCGCTGGCGGTTTTCAGCCCCAGCTTGCCTTCGGCAAACATCCTGGCCACGATGGCCGGCTCGGCATAACGCTGCGCGTCGATGCTCTGCGCCATCTCGCGGCTGGCATGGTGCAGGATGTCGCTGCCCCCAAAGTCGATGAACTCCACCACGCCGATGGCGGCAAAACGCAGGCCCATGCCGTAGCGGGTGGCCTTGTCGATTTCTTCGGCGGTGGCCGCGCCTTCTTCCACCATGCGTGCCGCTTCGTTCATCACCAGCGCCTGCAGGCGCGGCACGATGTAGCCGGGTGTGGGGCCACAGACCACCGGCATCTTGCCGATGCCTTCCATCAGCGCCTTGGTGCGCGCCAGCACCTCGGGCGACAGGCCCGGGTGTGTGGACAGTTCCACCACCGGCACGATGTAGGCCGGGTTCAACCAGTGCATGTTCAGGAACCGCTGCGGGTGCTGCACCAGCTGCGCCAGTTCGGTCACCAGGATGCTGCTGGTGGTGCTGGTGACGATGGCGTCTGCACTGCAGTGGCGGTTGATGACGTCAAAGGCGTCGCGTTTGGCCGCCAGCGTTTCCGGCACACCTTCAAACAGCAGTTCGGCAGCGGCCAGCGCAGCAGGCGCATCAGCAGCCGCCACCAGCGTGATGCGCAACGCCACGGCCTGCACCTGATCCGCACGCAGCGTCCCCAGCTGGGCCAGGGTCTGCAGGCTGCCCTGGATGTCAGCATCCACATCGGCCTTCAGGCGGGCCCAGTCGGCTTCGTTTCGAGTGCGCAGGTCCACCAGCGCGATGCGGTGGCCGGCGTAGGCAAAGGCGATGGCAATGCCGCGGCCCATGCGGCCGGCGCCAACCGCTACAAACCGGGCCGGCGCCGGGGTTGCTGTGGTGGTGGCGGTGGTCATGCCCACTCCCCGTCGTGCAACCGCTGCTGCATCTGCTGCCGAGTCAAACCCGCCAGACCCAGCGACTCCAGTGTGCGGGGGCCTTGCCGCAGGTCGCGCCCCAGAAACCCGCCGACGATGGCCAGCATGCCGGCCGCAATCGGTGCCTCAACGCCCGCCCAGGCCGCCACCGACACCAGCAAGGCCAGGCCCAGTTCCGTGTCTTCGGTGATGTAGCGGTGGTGGTGCAGGTCGATGTGCTCACGCCAGTCGCCGCTTTTCTGCAGCTTCTTGTGAGCGTCGCCATACATCCAGCGGTCGTTGTCGTAGTGGTCAGCCAGTGGGTAATGCGGCGCGGCGTAACCCAACGCTTCACGCACGGCCACGCGCTCCAGGTCCAGGCGGTCGGTGACGGCCCGCACCGCCGGCTGCGTGCCTTCGGTATGGATGTCCCAGGTGTCGAAATGCTGCAGCGGCGCGGCGTTCATCACCATCAGCGGCGGATGGATGATCGGGCCGGCGTTCATCAGGGCGCCGGACAGGGCGTCACCGCAGGTGTGCACCGCCGGGTAGGCGCCGCGGATGACGTCGAGCGCGCGGCCGCTGTGCCGCGCCGGGTACACGCCTGTGGGCAGATGGACGGCGCGGATGGTGATGTTGACCTCCCGCGCGCCGTGTTTGCGCGCCAGATAAGGCAGCGTGCCGGTTTCGGCCCAGGCCACGTCGGCCGGGTTGCCGGCGGCCCGGACGATGCGCGACATCACCAGCGAACCCAACGTGCCCGGCGGCAGAAACACCACCTGCCCGTCCACCAGATGCGGCGCCATGGCGGCAGCGATGTCGGCTTGCGCCGTGGCCGGGGACGGCACGACGATGAGCTCGGCGCCGCTCAGCGCGGCGCCCATATCGGCCGTGGCCAGCGCGATCGGCACGGCACGCGCGCCCCGAACATCTTTCAGGACGATGCTGCCGCTGTCGACCACGTCCTGCAGGGCGGCGGCGTCGCGGCGCCACAAACGCACCTGGTGGCCGGCTTCGGATAAATCGGCGGCCGCGGCATAACCCCCATGCCCGCCACCCAGTATGCTGATGTTCATGGCTTGCATTCTGCAGGGTGTGCGCAGGCCCTGTTTTTGATACCGGGGACAATATCGCCAGTGCACCGGCTTGAAGCGCCGGCGCTTCCGATGAACGGGCAACCCTGTGGCAATGACTCGATTGACCTGGCCAGACCTGACGATGCCCAGCCTGCGCGACTTGAACGCCGGCATGCTGGTGGCCCTGGTCGGCATTCCGCAATGCCTGGCCTACGCCATGCTGTCGGGCCTGCCGCCCATGTACGGGCTGGTAACGGCCGCCATTCCCGGCCTGGTGGCGGCTGCGCTGGGCCGCAGCGCGCACGTCACCGTGGGGCCCACCAACACCACGGGCCTGGTGATCCTGACCAGCCTGGCGCCCTGGGCCGACCGCCCGGAACTGCTGCTGACGGCCATGGCCACGCTGTCGGCACTGGCGGGCCTGGCCCGACTGGCCATCGTGGCCTTCAAGGCCGAGCGCATCTTTGACTTTGTGCCCGAAGCGGTGATGGTCGGTTTTGCTACAGGCGCGGCGCTGATCATCGGCTTGATGCAGCTCGACGAGTTCCTGGGCGTGCCGTTCTCTGGCGTGCAGAACGTGGTGGACGAGTTCAGCCGCCTGATCAGCGTGTCGCCCTCCAGCATCAAGCCGGCCAGCGTGGCGCTGGGCGTGTTGGCGGTGCTGTCGGTGACGCTGGGCCGCCGCTATTTGCCCAAGTGGCCCGTACCGCTGTTTTTTCTGGCCCTGAGCGTGGCCGTGGTGTGGCTGAACCTGGGCGGTGCAGCCAAATTGTGGATTCACCTGGGCGACACCACCACCATCAGCGACGGCTGGCCAGCCATGACCAGCCGGCTGCCCACCTGGGCCATGGTGCAGGCCCTGGTGATACCGGGTTTTGCGGTGGCTTTCATCGGGTCGCTGGAATTGCTGGTGACGCTGCGCAACGGCCAGGAACAGCGTTTTTTGATGCCCGAATTGCGCAGCCAGGGCATTGCCAACCTGGTGGGCAGTGTCACGGGCTCGTTCCCGGCCAGCACGTCGCTGACACGCTCGGTCTTGCTCGAGGTGGGTGGTGCGCAGACCCGCTGGGCACCGTTCACGGCCGGCGCCGTGATGCTGCCCATCATCTTTCTGGGCGCCGATCTGATCCGTGCGATTCCGCAGCCCGTGATTGCCGGTCTGCTGGTGGCCACGGCCTTGAGCATGCTCAAGCCCCAGGCCGTTCGCAGCATGCTCAGGGCCAGCCCCGAAACACGCTGGCTGCTGACGGGCACGGTGGCGGCCACCCTCATCATGAGTTTCCACGAAGCCATTCTGATGGGTGCAGGCCTGGGCGCCATGATGTTCCTGCGCCAGGCCAGCATGCCGCGGCTGCGCTGCCTGGCGGTGTCCAGCGAAGGGTGGCTGGAACCGGGCGCGAACACGGTTGACGGCCAGTACGTGATGCAGGTCTCCGGATCGCTGTACTTTGGCGCTGCGCGCCAGCTGCCCGATCGGCTGGAGTCGATGATTCCCACCGACGCGAAGCGTCTGACCATCGATCTTTCACACGCTCACCAGGTGCGCGTGCCTGCCGTTCAGGCGCTGGAACGTTTTGTGCAAATGGCCCAGGTGCGAGGCATCGAGGTGGGCATCTGCGGCCACGCCGAGAGCCTGGTGCGCCTGGCGGTGATCATCGGTGCGGATCTGCCCTGGGTGCCGGCCCGGATCCGCGAGCGTTATGTGGCGGCGCCGTCGATCGTGATGCCCTGACGGGCACTGCAGGCAGGCCGGTAGCCGCATCACGCAAACGCCCATGGCGTCGACCATCACTTCGCCATTCACTGCAACAAGCACAGCGATCAGGCCGTTTTGTCTTCCGCCGTTTTCTGCACGGCTTCCCGTTTTTTGCGCTCACGCGCCAGGTCTCGGAACTGCCACCAGGCAAAGGCCATCGCGCCGCCAAAAACCAGCACCACCTCCACCAGGATCAGCGGCAGGTCGGCCACGGTCATACCGTCAGCGCACCGCGCCCGCGCTGCGCCTGGCGTTCAAACAGGCCGATCATGCGCAGGCTGCGCTGGTAGAAGGTGCGGCGGGGCAACTCGCTGGACGCAGCGGCATCCACCAGAAAACGCACGGCCGGCAGCGGTGCGCTGGCACCGCCCGCCTGCATGGGATGGCCCGGCGCCACCCACCAGGCTGAGCTGCTGCGCAGTACCAGCGCCAGCTTGCGCCCGGCGCCCACCACCGTGCGGTGGTGCACCGAGTCCAGGCCCGAACGAGCCAAGGCGTGGCCAATTTCGGCATACAGCAAACGCGCGGCCTGAATGGCGGGCCGGCAGTTGCGCGGCAGTTCAGCAATGCCGCATTCGGCCCGTTGGTACAAGCGGTCGGCCTCGGTCAGCAAACGCAACACCAGCCCGGCCACACGATCGTCAAACACCGGTTGGGCCAACCAGGCGTCCGGGTCCAGGCCCACCTCGCGCATCCAGCTGCGAGGCAGGTACAGGCGGCCGTTGCGGGCGTCTTCGCCCACGTCGCGTGCAATGTTGGTCAGCTGCATGGCCACACCCAGTTCACAGGCGCGGGCCAGCGCCCGGGGGTCGCGGGCTTCCATCACCACGGCCATCATGGCGCCCACCGTGCCCGCCACACGCGCGCCATAAGCGTGCAGGTCTTCCAGCGTTTCGTAGCGGTGGCCCTGTGCGTCCCAGGCAAAACCTTCCAGCAGGGCGTCCAGCAGTGCGCGCGGCAGGCCGCGGGTCTGCACCACATGCGCCAGCGCACGGTCGGCCACCTCGGGGCCGGGCTGGCCGGCATAGATGGCATCCAGCCGGCTGCGCAATTGCGCCAGCGCCTGCGCCGGCTGGCTGCTGTGATCGATGGCATCGTCGGCCACGCGGCAAAACGCATACAGCGCCGTGGCCGGCGCACGCACACGGCGCGGCAACACCAGCGAGGCCATGAAAAACGACCGCGAACCGTCGCGCATCAGGGCGCGGCAGGCCACCAGGTCGGCATGGCTGGCGGGTATACCTTCGTGCTGCGCACGCCGGAATTCGCCCTTGGGACGGCCCGGCGGGCTCACTGAAGTACCTTCGTGCTGCGCACGCCGGAATTCGCCCTTGGGACGGCCCGGCGGGCTCATGACCGCGACCCCGCCATCGACGCCAAGCTGGGCAACACGCTTTCCAGCGCCTTGGCCGACATCAGCACGCCCGGAATGCCCGCGCCGGGGTGGGTGCCTGCGCCCACCACGTACAGGCCCTTGACGTCTTCGCTGCGGTTGTGCGGCC
>JAHECB010000015.1 GCA_024641925.1 Betaproteobacteria bacterium | reverse complement strand
GAAGGCCGAGGTGAGGGCCGTGGCGACGGGCGCCGTGGCCCACGCGCAGAGCGTGGCCCGCGCGCTGAAGAAGGCACGGCCAACGCAGCGTTGGGCTTTGCAGACACACAACCCAATCCCGACGCTGCCGAAGGCGCCGCCCAGGCTGAAAGTGGCGAGGGCCGTCGCCGTCGTCGGGGTGGGCGCGGTGGCCGCGACAAGGCCGAAGGCCGCACCGAAACCACTGGCGAGCAGAACAACCTGTTCACGGCACCTGCCGACGGCGAAGCCGCTGTTGACGCTGACGCAGCGGTGACGCCTGCCGCGTCGCAGACCGGCGACGACCAACCCAACGGTGAACGCAGCGAGCGCGGTGACCGTGGGCGCCGCCGGGGCCGCCGCAACCGCGACGACGACCGTGGCGACGCCGCAGGCGCGCCAGCCATGAGTGTGGACGGCAACGCCGCCAACCCGGGTCTGGTTGCAGCCGAAGTTGGTGCTGTCGCTGCAGCGGCAACCGGTGCGGTGGTGGCCACGATGGCCCACGACGACGCGCCCGCCAGCCCGACGCAAACCCATGCGGTTGTTGAGCATGAAACCGCCGCAGCCCCTGCAGCCGAATCGGTCGAACAGGCCGCGGAGACCGGGTTGACGCCCGCAGCAGTCGCGACGGAGCCGCCCGCACCCGCGGTGGTGCATGCTGCGGCTCAAGCGCCGTCCATGCCCGAGCCCCCCGTGGCCGCGCAGCCGATCGCCGTTCAACGCTACGAGCTGCCGACCGACGATCTGAACTCGCTGGCCAGCGGCGCAGGCCTGCAGTGGGTGCAAAGTGACAGCGGCCGCGTGGCTGCCGTCCAGGCCGCCATGGCGGCGGAACCCAAACCCGCCCATGTGCCACGCGAACCGCGGCGGCATGAGGTGGAAGACGTGGGCCCGCTGGTGCTGGTGGAAACCAAGAAGGACCTGTCGCAGCTGAAGCTGCCGTTTGAGTCGGCTGCGCGCTGATCAAGTTGGGTCGACAAGGTCGATCACTGAAAAGGCCTCGCACTGCGAGGCCTTTTTTTCTTCCGGCTGCATTTGCCGCTCACGGGCAGAGCGGCACAGGCCCTTGATCAGAATCGACGCGCCGTGCGGCAGTGGCCACATCGGCATGCAAGAGCAGCCACGCTTCACCCCATTGCATGATCAATGTCCGCAGGGCTGAAATGATGGCGATTGATGTCGCGCCCCACACCCGACATTTGCCGCAAGGCCATGTCGTTTTGACCCGTCAACAAACCCACTTGACACACCTGCGGCACACCGCACACATGAAAAACCGGATGGCGCGCCAGCAGACCGGCGTTGTCCTGGAAGTGGCTGTGGATTTCCACCCGCTCCTCGATACCCCATGCGCAGGCCTGCGCGGCAAAGCGGTCGGCGCGCACAACCGGGTCGGCCGTGGCCAACGAGATGTCGCCGTTCAGCAGCACCTGCAGGCCGTCTACCTGCATCTGCACCTAGCGCGAGCCACCGGCCGAGATCGGCACACCCCGCAAGATGATGTTGGCGTTGCCTTCGCCGACGCTTGATTCGGCACGCACACCCGACAGGTTGCGCAGCATCTGGGCAAGACTGGCCGCGCCGCTGCGCCGCAGCTGTTTGCCGTCCAGCGTGCTCACCGAGGTACTCTGCTGCATCATGGTGCGCGCCAAGGCGGAGCCGGTGAAGACGCCAGGCTCAAGCTGCAGGCCATCGGCGGCGGCAGCGGTCTGCAGCTAGGCGGCGCCCCTCTGGAACAGCGCGGCGGCAACGTCCAGGGTCAGTGGGCTGGCGGCCGGTGCGCGGCGAAAGTGGCGGGCTGACATGCAGGTGTCTCCTGGATGGCCTTGCCGGAGTCGACATAACTGGCCACCAGCTTCAGCCGCTCGGCGTCCACACGAACAGCCGCATGTCGTAGCCCCGGTCGATCAGCGCATCGGCCAGACTGCCCACCATGGCCAGTAAAAAGGGGGGCAGGTCAGCCGTGCCCAGGCTGCAACGGGCGCTGCAACACCAGGGTCAGGGCAGGCGTTCCAGCGCGTGCTGGTACACCGGGTCGTGCATCAGGTCGTCCCAGGGCAGCGGGGGCTGCATCGGCAGCAGCGCCAAACGGCGCTGTTCACTGTCGAGGTCAGCCTGCCACTGGCCATCCGCCTGCGCCTGGACCAGCCCGGCCAGCAACTCGTCCACGGCCTGGCCGCCGTCGATGCTCTGGTTGCAGAGCAGCGCCATGTCGCAACCGGCGTTCAGGGCCAAGCTGGCAGCTTCGGCGTAGCTCAGTTGACCGCCTTCGAGGTGCCGTGCACCTTCCATGCTCAGGTCGTCGGTGAACACGGCGCCCGTGAAACCCATCTGGCCGCGCAGGATGTCCTTGAGCCAGCGCGGTGAAAACCCGGCCGGGTGGCTGTCCACCTTGGGGTAGATCACATGGGCTGGCATCACGGCGCTCAGGCTGGTGCTGAGCCACTCGTAGGGGCGGGCACAGTCGGCCAGCACGGCCTTCAGACTGCGCTTGTCGACCGGCACCGCCAAATGGCTGTCGGCCTTGACAAAGCCATGCCCCGGGAAATGTTTGCCGCAGTTGCCCATGCCGGCTCGCAACAGGCCGTGCATCACACTTTTGGCCAGCAGCGCCACCACCCGGGGGTCGCGGTGAAAGCTGCGATCGCCAATGACGCTGCTGGCGCCGAAGTCCAGGTCCAGCACGGGCGTGAAGCTCAGATCGATGCCACAGGCGCGCAGTTCTGCGGCCAGCACAAAGCCCAACGCACTGGCTGCATCGGTGGCGCCCAGGGGGTCGCGCATCCACTGTTCGCCCAGCACCCGCATGGCGGGCAGGTGGGTGAAGCCGTCGGTGCGAAAACGCTGCACACGGTCGCCTTCGTGATCCACACAGATCAGCAAGTCGGGCCGCAGTTTCTTGATGTCCGCGCACAATGCCGTCAGCTGCGCGCGGTTTTCCCAGTTGCGCGCAAACAGGATCAAGCCGCCGGTCAAGGGGTGCTTCAGGCGCTTGCGGTCGGCCGACGTCAGCTGTGTGCCGGCGATGTCCAGCACCACGGGGCTGTGCATGTTGAGGGTCATGGTGTGGGGCTCCGGGTTTCAACAACTACAAAAGAGGCGGCGTAATCGGATTCGTCGGTCAGCGTCACGTGGCCTGCCAGCGCACGCTCATCGAACCACGCCGCCAGCACACCCGACAGTTTCAGCACCGGCTTGCCGCTGGGCTCGTTCAGGATCTGGCAGGCGCGCCAGGTCATGGGCGTGCGAATGCCCAGCCCGATGGCTTTTGAAAAGGCTTCCTTGGCCGAAAAGCGGGTGGCCAGGTACCGCAGCCCACGGGCCGGCGCACGCGCAGACCGCGCCTGGTAAACACGCAATTCGTCAGGGCCCAGCACACGCTGCGAAAACCGTTCGCCGCGGCGCTGCACCGTCAACGCCATGCGGCGGATGTCGCAGATGTCGGTGCCGATGCCGTAGATCATGCGGTGTGCCCTTGTCCACTGCCGTCAGGGCCGTAGGCGGCACGAATGCAGCGCAGGTAATCCTGCACGGTGGTTGACAAGCCCAGCTGCAGCGCATCAGCCACCAAGGCGTGGCCGATGGACACTTCCAGAACACCCGGTACGGCGCGCAGAAACGGCGTCAGGTTGATGCGGTTGAGGTCGTGGCCCGCGTTGACACCCAGGCCGGCAGCCAGTGCCGCGTGTGCGGTCTGTGCAAACGCATCGATCTGGCCGGCCAGGGCGTGGGCGCTGGCCGCCGTGCCATCGGCAGCCGCCGCATGCGCCGCTGCATAGGGCTCGGTATACAGCTCCACCCGGTCAGCGCCCACGCCACGCGCCAGCGCCATGGCGCCGGGCGCGGCGTCCATGAACAGGCTGACCCGGATGCCCAGGTCATGGCATTCGGCAATCAAGCCGCGCAGCCTCTCGCCGTCCAGCGCCAGGTCCCAGCCGTGGTCGCTGGTGAACTGGCCTTCGCTGTCGGGCACAAAAGTCAGCTGGTGAGGCGCGCGGCCTTGTGCCGCCAGCGTGCGCGCAAAGCCCATCAGGTTCTGGAACGGATTGCCCTCGACGTTGTACTCCGCCTGCGGCCACTGCTGCAGCAGGCTTGCCAACGCTGTCACGTCATCGCCCCTGATGTGGCGTTCATCGGGCCTCGGGTGCACGGTGATGCCGTGGGCACCGGCCTGCAGACACCAGGTAGCGGCATCCACGACGCTGGGTACACCCAGGTGGCGCGTGTTGCGCAGCAAGGCCACCTTGTTGACGTTGACCGACAAGGCGGTCTGGCCGTCGCGAGAACGCGAGGGTGATTCGGCGGCAACAAGGGGGTTCATGGATGCAGGATATTCGCGGTTGGGCATGACTTTGGCGCCGGCAACAGACCGGTGGTTCAGCGGCGGTTGTCGGCCAGCCGCTGCACACCTTGCCAGACCTGGCGCGTGCGCAGGGGCTTGGCACCCAGATGATAGTGAAGCACCGCGCGCAAGGGCGCGCGCAGCGCCTGCGCCGCAGGCGCACAGGCCTGGCGCAACGCGGCCGTGTCAGCCCCAGCCAGTGCAGCGTCGGCCGCCAGCCACACGGCGCCCGGTGCACCACCGTCTGCATCGGGCTGCAGGCCGGCCTCGGGGTGCAGGCTGTAGTTCAGACCCGGCTTCAGCGTCTGCGCCGTGAGAGTGACCACGCCCAGATCGGGCAGCAGACCCAGTTCGCGCAGCAGCTGCAGTTCAAAGCCGCGCAGCACGGCTGCGTCGTCGTGGGCCTGTGCCAAGGCCACCAGGGTATCGGCATAGGCGTCAAACAGCTCAGGATGCGGGTCTTGCCGGGCCAGCAGACGCATCAGCAATTCGTTCAGGTAAAAGCCCGCCAGCAGCGCCTGTGGCGGCATCAGGGGCACGCCGCCCAGCCACTCGGCACTGCGCAGCGGCATCACCTCGGATGCCTCGTCGCTGGGCGGCTTGCCCAGCAACACCTGCAGCGGCAGAAAAGGCAGCAGCAACGCGCGGAAATTGGACGTCGGCCGCTTGGCACCCTTGGCCACCACCACCACGCGGCCCTGCGCACGCGTGAACAGTTCGACGATCAGGCTGCTTTCGCTCCAGTCGTACTGGTGCAGCACATACGCCACCATCGGGTGGGCCGGCTGCGCCTTGCTGCGGCCCCGCGTTCTCGCCATGGCGGTTTTTTGTTTTCGGACCGCAGCGCTGCCAGCAGCGGGCACTGCTTCATTCGTAGCCATAACTGCGCAGATGCGCTTCGTTGTCGGCCCAGCCCGAACGCACCTTCACCCACAGTTCCAGGAACACCTTGGCGTCCCACAAACGTTCAAGCTCCTGCCGCGTTTCGCTGCCGATGCGCTTGAGCCGCTCGCCCCCGTCGCCGATGACCATGCCCTTGTGCGCGTCGCGCTCCACCACGATGGTGGCGGCGATACGGCGCAGCCTGCCCTCTTCTTCAAACTTGTCGATGACCACGGTGCAGTTGTAGGGCAACTCGTCGCCGGTCAGGCGGAAGAGTTTTTCGCGGATCAGTTCACTGGCCAGAAAACGGTCGGTGCGGTCGGTGAGTGCGTCTTCTTCGTACAGCCAGGGCTGCTCGGGCAGGTAGGGCTTGACGATGCTGAGCAGGCGCTGCACGTCGTCGGGCTTGGTGGCCGACATGGGCACAAATTCGGCAAACGGGTGGCGGTCCTGCATGGTCTTCAGCCAGGGCAGCACGTCCTGGCGACGTCGCAGCACGTCCAGCTTGTTGGCCACCAGCATGGCGGGCTTGTCGGGCGGCAGCAGGGCCAGCACCTTGGCGTCCTGCAGCGAAAAGCGGCCCGCTTCGACCAGGAACAGCACCACGTCGACATCGCCCATGGACGACAGCACGGTGCGGTTGAGTGTGCGGTTCAGCGCCCCGCCCTGCCCGCTCATGTGCTTCATCTGGAAGCCCGGCGTGTCGACAAACACAAACTGCGCCGCATCCTGCGTGACGATGCCGGTGATGCGGTGGCGTGTGGTCTGCGCCTTCTTGCTGGTGATGCTGATCTTCTGGCCCACCAGCGCATTCAGCAGCGTGCTTTTGCCCACATTGGGCCGGCCCACGATGGCCACCAGGCCACAGCGCTGCCCAGCGGTCGTGGGTGCTGGGTCTGCAGCGCCATCAGGTTCGGCGGCCGCGGGCGGCTCGTGTTCGGCATTCAAAGGCGGTTTCCCCACATGGACATCAAGACCTCAACGGGCCGCCCGGGCGGTCCTGGGCTGACAGGGCTTGCAGCATACGCTTGGCTGCGGCCTGTTCGGCCATGCGGCGCGATCGGCCTTCGCCTTGTGCCGTCATGCTCAGCGCCGGCACGGCGCATTCGACCTCAAACACCTGCGCGTGCGCCTTGCCGCGGGTGGCGGTGATGCTGTAACAGGGCACCGCCACACGACGCGCCTGCAACCATTCCTGCAATTCGGTCTTGGCGTCCTTGCTCCAGCTGTCGGCCTCGGCACCGCTGATGATGGTGCCAAAGACGCGCTGCACGATGTCCTGCGCCACGTCGTAGCCACCATCCAGAAAGGCCGCACCGATGACCGCTTCCAGCGCGTCGGCCAGGATGGATGGGCGCTGGGCGCCACCGCCACGCGCTTCACCCTCGGACAAGCGCAGCGCTTCGGGCAAGCCCAACGCCAGGGCGGCGCGGTACAGGCTGTCTTCACGCACCAGGTGGGCCCGCACGCGGGTCAGGTCGCCTTCGTCGCTGTCACCAAAGCGCCGGTACAGCAGCGTGGAGATGGCCACGCTGAGCACCGAGTCGCCCAGAAACTCGAGCCGCTCGTTGTGACCGGCACCGAAGCTGCGGTGCGTCAATGCGCGCTGCAACAGCTCAGGCGCCTTGAACTGATAACCTAGCCGCTGCTGCAGCGACTCGCTTGTCGCCATGGCCACGACCGTCAGCGAGTGTTGCCGGAGTACTTGATCAGGATGAACACCGGACCGTACACCGGGATGATGCTGTCGTAATCGAAGCCAATGACCACGTTGCCGTTTTCCTTGGTCACCGTCAGATCCTTGCCCGAGATGGACGAGATGGAGTATTCAACGTCCTTCTGCTTGTCGAAGGCCTGCCGCGCTTCGGCCACC
Organism: Betaproteobacteria bacterium; assembly: GCA_024641925.1. Lineage (GTDB taxonomy): Bacteria > Pseudomonadota > Gammaproteobacteria > Burkholderiales > Burkholderiaceae_C > Rubrivivax. The sequence goes on along the minus strand of JAHECB010000015.1, from coordinate 23,815 downwards.
GTGCTGGGCTGCGACTTGGCGATGACATCAACGGTGCGCCGGATGGTGCTGTATTCGTTGATGGTGGGCAGGATGCGCACCAGCATGTAGCCGAAGAATCCAATCAGCATGGCCCAGAACAACAGGCCGAACAGCGTCACGCCACGCTGTCGCCGACGCCCTGGAATGTTCTGCCCTGTCCTGCTGATCATGACGCTGTTGCTCCTAATGGAAAGCGCCAATGCGCCCCAGGTTGCCAAAATTCATCCAGACGAAGAATGCCTTGCCCACGATATTTTGATCGGGCACAAAGCCCCAGAACCTGGAATCCTGTGAATTGTCCCGGTTGTCACCCATCATGAAATAGTGACCTTGCGGAACTTTGCACACCACGCCCTCGGGCGAGTAGCGGCAATTTTCAGCCATCGGGAACCGCTTGGGTTCGGGGCCGTAGTAGTTCTGCCGGCGCAGGTCAACACGGATCTGGTGTGTCTGGGTGCCGAAGGTCTCGTCAAACAGTGGCGCGTAGCTCAGGCTGTCTTCGTCGTAGTGCTCGCCCTTGGACACCGTTTCGATCGGTTTGCCGTTGATGCTCAGCTTCTGGTTCAGGTAGGCCACTTCGTCACCCGGCAAGCCCACCACGCGCTTGATGTAGTCCTGGCTGGTGTCGGCCGGGTAGCGAAACACCATCACATCGCCACGTTCAACGGGGTTGTTGTCCATGATCTTCTTGTTGATCACCGGCAGCCGCACCCCGTAGTGAAACTTGTTGACCAGGATCAGGTCGCCCACCAGCAAGGTGGGCACCATCGAACCCGACGGAATCTTGAACGGTTCGAACAGGAACGAGCGCAGCAGGAAAACCAGCACGATGACCGGAAACAGACCAGCCGTCCAGTCCAGCCACCAGGGCTGCATCAGCAGCCGCTCGCGCGCCTGCTCCACATCACCATCAACCTTGCTGATGCCCTTGCTGGCCAGTTCAGAGCGCCGGCTGGCATCCTGCTGCAGCAGCTGCGCAGCCGCCGCCTTGCGCTGCGGCTTGAAGAAAAAGGTCTCGGCCAGCCAGTACACGCAGGTCACCACGGCCAGGATGAACAGCAGCAGTGAAAAGTTACCCGTCCAGCGGCCCAGGAACCAACCGCCCAGATAGACGATCAGCACGCTGTACAGCGCCGCGGTAAGGATGCTCATGGCTTGGGTCTGCATTAATCTTCAACCTGTAGGATGGCCAGGAAGGCTTCTTGCGGCACTTCGACAGAGCCGATCTGCTTCATGCGCTTCTTGCCGGCCTTCTGCTTTTCAAGCAGCTTTTTCTTGCGGGTGATGTCACCGCCGTAGCATTTTGCCAGCACGTTCTTGCGCAGGGCCTTGATGTTCTCACGCGCGATGATGTTGGCGCCGATGGCAGCCTGGATGGCCACGTCGTACATCTGGCGCGGAATCTGTTCACGCATCTTGGCCGCCACAGCCCGCCCTCGGTATTGGCTTTGCGCCCGGTGCACGATCATGGCCAGCGGGTCGACACGTTCACCGTTGATCATGATGTCGACCTTCACGACATCCGCCGCGCGGTATTCCTTGAACTCGTAGTCCATGCTGGCGTAACCGCGCGACACGCTCTTGAGCTTGTCAAAGAAGTCCAGCACGATCTCTGCCAGCGGCAGCTCATAGGTCAGCATGACCTGCTTGCCGTGATAGGCCATGTTCATCTGCACGCCGCGCTTGACGTTGGCCAGCGTCATCACCGGACCCACGCTGTCTTGCGGCATGTACAGGTGCACGGTGACGATAGGCTCGCGGATTTCGCGGATGCGGCCCAGGTCGGGCATCTTGCTGGGGTTTTCAATGGCCAGCACCTCGCCGTCGTTCAGCTCCACCTCGTAGACCACGCTGGGCGCGGTGGTCACCAGATCCTGGTTGAATTCGCGCTCCAGTCGCTCTTGCACGATCTCCATGTGCAGAAGGCCCAGGAAGCCGCAGCGAAAGCCAAAGCCCAGCGCCTGGCTGACTTCGGGTTCGTACCGCAGGCTGCTGTCGTTGAGCTTCAATTTTTCCAGCGCGTCGCGCAGCTGGTCGTATTCGCTGGCCTCGGTGGGGTACAGGCCGGCAAAGACCTGGGGCTGGATCTCCTTGAAGCCGGGCAGCGCCTCGGTGGCCACACCGGCGTTGTTGGGCAACTTCTTTTCCAGCGTGACGGTATCGCCCACCTTGGCCGCCTGCAATTCCTTGATGCCGGCGATGAGGAAACCCACCTCGCCAGCCGAAAGCATCTGGCGCGGCATGCTGTGCGGTGTGAACACGCCGATCTGCTCCAGCGGATAGACCGCGTTGCTGGCCATCATGCGGATCCGATCACCTTTTTTCAGCACACCGTCGACCACGCGCACCAGCATCACCACGCCGACGTAGTTGTCGAACCAGCTGTCGATGATCATGGCGCGCACGGGGCCGTCGGGGTTGCCGCGCGGCGGCGGCATGCGCTTGATGACAGCTTCCAGGATCTCGTCGATGCCCATGCCGGTCTTGGCACTGCAAGGGATGGCGTCGGTGGCGTCGATGCCGATCACGTCTTCGATCTCGGCCTTGGCGTTTTCCGGGTCGGCCTGCGGCAGGTCCATCTTGTTCAGCACCGGCACCACTTCCACACCCAGGTCCAGCGCGGTGTAGCAGTTAGCCACGGTCTGCGCTTCAACACCTTGTGAGGCATCCACCACCAGCAATGCACCTTCGCAGGCACTCAACGAACGGCTGACTTCATAAGAGAAGTCCACATGCCCCGGTGTGTCGATCAGGTTCAGGTTGTAGACCGTGCCGTCCTGTGCCTTGTACTCAAGCGAGGCCGTCTGTGCCTTGATGGTGATGCCACGCTCACGCTCGATATCCATCGAGTCAAGAACCTGTGCTTCCATTTCGCGGTCCGACAGGCCGCCGCAGCGATGAATGATGCGATCGGCCAGCGTGCTCTTGCCGTGGTCGATGTGGGCAATGATTGAAAAGTTACGGATGTGCTTCATGAGGGTCAGGGTGCGCGCCGTGAAGACAAGCCAATCACGGGCGCCTAACGATGTTTTTTGATGCGCGACAGACGCTGTTTTCAGCGTGTGGCGGGCCTTGTTGAGGGGGCGTGTCCGCAGCCCGAGACCAGCGCGCGCAACAACCAAAAAAAAGGCGCGTCCAAGTGAGTGACGCGCCTTCCAACAGAACGTTTGGCAACTGCTTGTTGGGCGTTCATTGTAGCCAAAACGACCGGCCCGAAACCCGCGTCATTGCTTGATTTCCAGCCGTTGCAGCGATCAGACAGGCGCAATCTATTCACAGTTTATCCACAAGTCAGATCTTACCCACAGACGTCGCCTTGGCACCACAGCTGCCGGCCGGAAAAGGGCTCAAGGCGGGGTAAAAAGTGGCTCGAAGGCATGCATTCTAGACGGCCCGCAGGCTAATCACCCCTTTGGGAAATTTGAAGTGAAAGGTCACTAACTTTCGACGCCCAAGATCCGGGTGACACCACGGCCGATCAGCCGTTACATCTGATTCCGAAATTTCATATATCGGAAAGACCCGGTGCCGCAGTCGGCTTGTCAGGGGCTGGCCAAGCTGCGGCAGCTGCGTCGAAACGGCCGGATCAAGGCCATCATCCGGGAGCCGCGGCGGGCCCACAAGGCCCGGCAGACCTCAGCGGCTGGTGGCAGGCTTGATGACGACGTAGTTCACCCACTCACCACGGCGCACCATCACGGTGGTGGACTTGGCCTTGTCGAGCTTGGCGGCCACCGCCTGGAATTGCTTGCTGTCCACGATGTCGACCTTGTTCAGGGCCAGCACGATGTCGCCTTCGCGCATGCCTGCACGCGCAGCGGCACCGTCCACGGCATCCACCTTCACGCCACCTTTGACGCGCAGTTCCTTTTTCTGCTCGTCGCCGAGGTCCGACACCGTCATGCCCAGGGCACTCTTCACCGGCACCGGGGTCGGCGTGACACTGGGTTCACCGGCTGCGCGGCGCACCGGTCGGTCGGGTTCAAATTCACCGATGACGGTATTCAGCTCTTTCAGGCTGCCGCGCCTGAACACCTGCAGCGCCACCCGGCTGCCGGGCTTGAGCCCGCCAATCAGGCGCGGCAGGTCGGCCGACTTCTCCACCGCCTTGCCGTCCACCTTCAGGATGATGTCGCCGGCTTCCACGCCAGCCTTGTCGGCCGCCTGGTCCTTTTCAACGCCCTGCACCAGCGCACCACGCGGCGCACCCAGTTCGATGGACTCGGCCACCTCTTTGGTGACGGGCGCAATGGTCACGCCGATGCGGCCGCGGATGACGCGACCATTGACCCGCAGCTGGTCGGCCACACGGGTGGCCTCATCGATGGGAATGGCAAAGCTGATGCCCATGAAGCCGCCGGACCGGCTGTAGATCTGCGAATTGATGCCCACCACTTCACCACGCAGGTTGATCAGCGGCCCGCCAGAATTGCCGGGGTTGATGGCGACGTCGGTCTGGATGAAGGGCAGGTAGTCGCCGGTGTCACGCTGCTTGGCGCTGACGATGCCTGCCGTTACCGAGTTGTCCAGGCCAAAGGGCGAGCCGATGGCCATGACCCATTCACCCACCTTCAACCGGTTGGCGTCGCCGATCTTCACAAACGGCAAGCCTGAGGCTTCAACCTTGACCACGGCCACGTCTGTGCGCTTGTCAAAGCCGATGATGCGGGCCTTGAATTCGCGCTTGTCGGTGAGCGTGACGATGACCTCGTCGGCACCGTCCACCACATGCGCATTGGTCATGATGAAACCATCGGCGCTGAGGATGAAGCCGGAGCCCACGCCGCGTTGTTGCGGTTCATCTTCACCATCTCGGGGTGTGTTGCGGCGCGGATCCTGTCGCTGGTCGGGGCGTGGCATTGGAATGCCAAAGCGGCGGAACAGTTCTTCCAGGCCCTGTGGCACTTCACCGCCCGACAGCGGGTTGGCCATGCGCCGTTCGGTGGTGCGGATATTGACCACCGACGGGCCCACACGTTCCACCAGTTCAGTGAAATCAGGCAGCACCACCGATTGCGCCACCGCCGGCGTCACGGTCAGCAGCGTCGCAGGCATCAGCGCCACGGCGCCCAGTGCGGCGCTGGCTGCCCAGCCCAGGATGGAAGTCTTCAAGCGAATGGTCATGTCAGGAGCCCGAAAAGAGAAAATTGAACGACAGATGGTTTAACGCGCTGCCAGCCCGATGCGTGCACGCAACCTGGCGTACGCGCAAGCCACGGATCAAGGCCCGCGACGGTCGAAGGCTGCCACAAACAGCCCCAACGCGGTGGGCGGCACGTCGCCGACCACGGTAATCCAATGGTCACCGCGGCGCTTGGACAGGCTGGCCGTGGCGCCCTGCTGACCCAGCGCCTCGGCGCGGTGCACCTGTTCGTCATAGGCCTCGATGAATACGGACACCAGCGTCAGGCCATCGGTGAACATGGTGTGCAGCACCGGTGCGCGCGCACCGCCACCGTCCATGCCGCGCAAGGCGCTGGCTGCCAGTTTGAATCCCGGTACCGGGTGCGCCAGCACCCAACCCTGTTCGTCCGGCGTCGCCGTCTGTTGTCTGGGGCGCACCACACGGTAGTCTGGCCCCGGCTGCATGGCCTGCAGCACCTGCTGTGGCTTGGCCTGCACATCCAGTTCCAGGGCGGAAAAAGCGGTGGATTCCAGCACCTGCCAGCCTAGTCCCGCATTCGGTGCAGCGCCAGATGCCGTTGAAGCCGCGCGGCTGGCCTGAGGCGCGAGCACGTCAGCGCGCAGCAGCAAGGCGGTTTCGCGGTCGACCCAGAAGCGTTGTGCGTAGCGCAGGCCGTCACGCGGCTGCAGCCAGAACACCACCGCCGCACGGCCTGCCACGCGATCGTCAGCCTGGCGCCGAAGATCGTACTGCGCCAGCGCCGCGGGATCCACGCGCTGCGGCGTTGTGCCCCAGGCCGCCAGCGTCTGGCGGTTTTCGACCACCAGGACCCGGGTCTGCGGCAACAGCATGTGCACCAGATTGTCGTGCCGGGCCACACGGCGCTGCTGGCCATCCAGCGCTTCGAGCATTTCGTAGACCTGGCCGTCGACGGCGTAGTGCGTGACACGGGAACTGCTGACCGCACCGCCCGAGCTGAAAACCATGGTGCCGCGGAAGTTGCTGCTGGCCGCCGCGCGCTGCATGCGCACCAACCAGTCCTGGGCCTCGGTTGCAGAGGTTGCCGACCCGGTTGGCGCCAGGGCCGTGGGGTTGGCTTGCGCCAACGCTGATGCTACAAACCCCAGCAGCAAGGCCGCGCATGCAGCCATCCGTGGCAACAACCAAGGCCGTCGGCCAACCGGTACGCCCTCCGCCAAAAGCAGCAAGGGCCCGATCACTGCCCTGCGGCGCCCTGTACGCGGTAGTCCGCTTGCCGCAGGCTGCTGCCCGGCAGACTCACCGGCATGCCGCCACGGGCCATTTGATGCATGCGCAGGAACTCGTCAAGACGGGGGTCTCGCAGCACAACACCCGCGTCAGCGCTGGCCTGTACCAAAGTCAAGGCGCCATCAGCGGCTGGGGCGCCAACGGTTGCCAGACCAGGCGCCGCATCCCCACTGCCCGGCAGGGCTGCACGACCCAGCCACAGCACGGTGGCCAGGGCCGCCACGCTGGCTGCCACGGCAACGCCAGAAGTCCAGGTGGGACGTCGCACGGCAGGCGCACGCCCGGCGGGCAACGATGGCGCCATCAACACGGGTTCTTTGTCCAGCCGCGAGCGCAGGCGCGCCAGGAAGTCGGCGTCATGTGCCGCGCTCTGGGCCAGGTCTTCGGAGCGCAGCACGTCGCCGGCCAGGTGGTAGGCATGCCAGTCGGCACGCGCCTGTGGCTGCTGGCGCCAGGCCGACAGGGCACCAGCCAGCGCCGACGGCTCGCCATCCATCAGTGCCGACAACTGAAGGCGCCGGGCTTCCAGGCGGGCATCCGCTTCAAGCTCTGTGGCTTCAGGCATGGTGTCCGGTGTTCTTGAGGTGGTCATGGGTAATGCAGGCTCAGCAAGGCTCAATGGTGCAACAAAAGGCGAATGAATGCGCTGTGCAGGGCTTACCAGCGCTCGCCACCCCGGGTGCCCAGCAACGGCCGCAAACGTGTTGCGATGGCTTCGCGGGCGCGGTAGATGCGCGAGCGCACGGTTCCGATAGGGCAATTCATCATCTCGGCGATCTCTTCATAACTCAAGCCTTCTATCTCGCGCAGGGTGATCGCTTGCCGCAAATCGTCCGACAAGGCCTCGACAGCGCCGTTCACGGCAGCCGCGATTTCCTTGCTGGCCAGCAGGGCTTCAGGCGTTGCGCTGTCGGTTGGTTCACTTTCAGGCCGAGAAGTTTCCTCATTTTCTGCATCGGCGGGCAGCAGCACCTGCAGCGACAGTGGATCGCGCTTCATGTCCAGCAGCGCCTTCTTGGCCGTGTTGACTGTGATGCGGTACAGCCAGGTGTAAAAGGCACTGTCGCCGCGGAACTGGTGCAGGGCGCGGTAGGCGCGGATGAAGGCCTCCTGTGCGATGTCCTGCACCAGGTCGTTGTCGCGGACCATGCGGGCAATCAGGCGCTCTACCCGCCGCTGGTACTTGACCACCAGCATCTCGAAAGCCCGCTTGTCGCCCTGCTTGACACGCTCGACCAGCAGGGCATCGGTGTCCAGGTCCTGCATTCAGGGCCCTGGCATCAAGCCGGCCGACGCATCGCCGTGCGGTTGCCGCGCAAAAAGTGCTAGCCGCAGGGCATGCAGGTGCGGGCCTGCATCACGACCGTCCACCGCCAGCCAGCGCCGGCCCTGGCGTTGTCCGGGCGCCAGGTCCGTCCAGGTCAATCGCAACAGCAACCAGCCATCCAGGTCCAGCATAACCTCGGGCGATACGGGCCTGTCATCACAAAGCCATTGCGCACCGTCCCAGCACAAGCGCGCCTCGGGTGGGTGCTGCTTGTGAAGCAGCCCCATCGCCAGCAGACCTGCAGCGGCAGCCGCAGCCCAGGACAACAGGGGCGCCAACCCCAGCTGCAGCAAAGCCCAGGCCACCAACACCCCGCAGGCCAGCGTCGGCAGCAGCACCCACACCGCGCGCCAAATACGCCCGCCAGTGCAGAACACCTGCACGGCAGGTGCGCTGCGCAAGCTCATTCAAATGCTCCAGGCCTGGCCCAGCGCGGCCCAAGGGGCTTCAACTGCGGCTGAACACCAAGGTGCCGTTGGTGCCACCAAAACCGAAGTTGTTTTTCACAGCCACATCCATCTTCATGTCGCGCGCCACGTTGGCGCAGTAGTCCAGGTCGCACTCGGGATCCTGGTTGAAGATGTTGATGGTGGGCGGCGACACCTGATGGTGCAGCGCCAGCACCGTGAACACCGACTCGATGCCGCCGGCACCACCCAGCAGGTGGCCCGTCATCGACTTGGTGGAATTGACCACCAGTGAACGGGCATGGTCACCAAACGCCAGCTTGATGGCGTTGGTTTCGTTCAGGTCACCCAGCGGCGTGCTGGTGCCATGGGCGTTCAGGTACTGCACCTGGTCGGCATTGATGCCGGCATTGCGCAGCGCCGCCTTCATCGACCGCTTGGGGCCGTCGACATTGGGTGCAGTCATGTGGTACGCATCGGCACCCATGCCAAAACCAGTCAGTTCGGCGTAAATCTTGGCGCCTCGGCGTTTGGCGTGTTCGTACTCTTCCAGCACCATCACGCCTGCGCCCTCGCCCAGCACAAAACCGTCACGGTCCTTGTCCCAGGGCCGCGACGCCGTGGTGGGGTCGTCATTGCGAGTGGACAGCGCACGCGCGGCCGCAAACCCACCCACGCCCAAAGGCGATACGGTGCTTTCAGCGCCACCGGCCAACATGATGTCGGCGTCGCCGTACTCGATCAGCCGCCCGGCCTGACCGATGCAGTGCAGGCCCGTGGTGCAGGCCGTGACGATGGCCAGGTTGGGGCCGGTGAAGCCGTACTTGATCGACACATGACCCGAGATCATGTTGATGATCGAGGCCGGCACAAAAAACGGCGAGATGCGGCGTGGGCCGCGCTCGCGGTATTCGCCGTCGGTGTGCTCGATCATCGGCAAGCCGCCGATGCCCGAACCGATCATCACGCCGATGCGTTCAGCCTGTTCTTCGCTGAGTGCGTCGCCCGTGGTGATGCCCGCGTCCTGCACCGCCTGGATGGCCGCAGCCATGCCGAAGTGGATGAAGGTGTCCATGTGCCGGGCTTCTTTGCCCGGCATATAGGCTTCGACGTCAAAGCCCTTGACTTCGCCTGCAAACTTGCAGGCGAAGGCCGTCGCGTCGAACCGCGTGATGGGTGCAATGCCGGATTTTCCGGCCAGCAGTTGTGCCCATCCGTCGGCCACGGTGTTGCCCACCGGGCTGATCAAGCCCAGGCCGGTAACCACCACACGACGCCTTGACATCGGCGATCAGGCCTTCTGGTGGTTGACCGCGTAGTCGATCGCCAACTGCACGGTGGTGATCTTCTCGGCCTCTTCGTCGGGGATCTCGATGCTGAACTCGTCTTCGAGTGCCATCACCAATTCCACGGTGTCCAACGAGTCGGCACCGAGGTCGGCCACAAAGGCCTTCTCGTTGCTGACGTCGGCTTCGGGCACGCCCAATTGCTCTGCAATGATTTTTTTAACTCGCGCTTCAATATCGCTCATGACTCCTCCAGGAGTGGGATCGGAAAACAGCCCGGGATTCTACCGGCCGGGCAGGTACCGGATTTAAAAAATGGGGCACAGGGCTTTCAGCCCATGTACATGCCCCCGTTGACGTGCAATTCGGTGCCGGTGATGTAGCCGGCTTGCGCACTGGCCAGAAAGGCCACGGCATGTGCCACCTCATCAGGCGCACCCAGGCGCGCGAGCGGGATGTTAGCCAGCAATGCTGACTTGACGGCTTCTGACAGACCCTCGGTCATGTCGGTGGCGATGAAGCCCGGCGCGACGCAGTTGACGGTGACGTTGCGCGAACCCAGTTCACGCGCCATGGCGCGGGTCAGGCCGGCCACGCCCGCCTTGGCCGCCGCATAGTTGGCTTGCCCCGCATTGCCGCTGGCGCCCACCACCGAGGTGATGTTGATGATGCGGCCAAAACGCTGGCGCATCATCGGCTTGGTCGCCGCGCGGCTGGCGCGGAAGACAGCCTTCAGGTTGGTGTCGATCACCGCGTCCCAGTCGTCGTCCTTCAGGCGCATGGACAACATGTCGCGCGTGATGCCAGCGTTGTTGACCAGCACATGCAGGCCACCCTTTTCCTTGTTCAGGCGCTCAAAACAGGCGTCCAGCGCCGGCCCGTCGTTGACGTTGAGCACCCAGCCCTGACCGCCAAACGACGCCAGGGCCTCGCCGATGCCGACCGCACCGGCTTCGGTCGTGGCGGTGCCAACCACAGAAAAACCGTCTTGCGCCAGGCGCAGCGCAATGGCCCGGCCAATGCCGCGGGATGCACCCGTGACCAGCGCCACCTGTGGGCTTGTTTCGCTCATGGGTGCACCTTTCGGCCTTTGGCCTGTCCCGCCGCCGTTCCTGTCAAGCGGGAGCGAGCTTGCCTGGGGCGGCCCGGCACTGCGCTCATGCCAACATCTCCTTCGCTTGTTGCAGGCTGGCGGGGTCGGTGATGGTCAGCGTGGCGATGTCTGCGTCGATGCGCTTGACCAGCCCCGCCAGCACCTTGCCCGGACCACACTCGATGATGGTGCTCAGACCGCGCGCCTTCAACGCCTGCACCACCTCGACCCAGCGCACCGGGCCGTAAGCCTGGCGAACCAGGGCGTCACGAATCTGGTCCGCGTCGGTGCAGACGGCCACGTCGATGTTGTTCACCACCGGGATCCGGGGCACTGCGATGGCGACACCCTGCAAACGTGCCTGCAATACCCGGGCCGCGGGCTCCATCAAGGCCGAATGGAACGGCGCGGACACCGGCAGCAGCAAGGCCCGCTTGGCGCCCATGGCCTTGAGTTTGTCGCAGGCCTGGTCAACACCGGCCTTGCTGCCGGCAATGACGGTCTGCCTGGGATCGTTGAAGTTGGCTGGCGCCACGGCTTCGCCGGTGGCGGCTGCCACTTCGGCGCAGCCTGCCGCCACCTGCGCGGCTTCCAGCCCCAGGATGGCCGCCATCGCACCCGCGCCCAACGGCACCGCGGCTTGCATGGCCTGGGCCCGAAGGCGAACCAGCGGCACGGCATCGGCCAGGGTCAAGGCACCGGCCGCCACCAGCGCCGTGTATTCACCCAGTGAATGACCGGCCACTGCCGCCGGTTCGGCGCCGCCTTCGGCCAGCCAGGCACGGTAGTTGGCCAGTGCGGCCGTCAGCATCACCGGCTGGGTGTTGGTGGTGAGCTCCAGTGCTTCTTTGGGGCCCTGGGCGATGAGGACGCGCAGGTCCTGACCCAGGGCGTCCGAGGCTTCGGCCAGGGTCTGGGTTACCGCGGGGTGGTCACCCCAGGCGTCCAGCATGCCCACGGCCTGCGAGCCCTGCCCGGGAAATACAAATGCAAATGGTCTGGTCATGTTCTTCTGGGCCCGGAGAAATCAGAAATCCAACAGCGCAGCGCCCCAGGTGAACCCACCGCCCACACCTTCCAGCAACACCGTATCACCACGCTTGACGCGACCGCTGCGCACGGCCTCGTCCAGGGCCAAGGGCACGGATGCGGCTGAAGTGTTGCCGTGTTCGTGCACCGTGGCAATCAGCTTTTCCAGGGGCAGCTTCAGCTTGCGCGCCGTGCTGTGCATGATGCGGATGTTGGCCTGGTGCGGGATCAGCCAGTCCACATCGGCCTCGGTGCGGCCGGCCTTGGCCAGCACGGCGCGCGCCGCACTGTCCAGCACACCCACAGCCAGCTTGAACACCGCAGGGCCGTCCATTTTCAGCAGGGGGTCGCCCAGCACATGACCGCCGGACACGGTGCCCGGCGTGCACAGCACGCCCACATGGCGGCCGTCGGCATGCAGGTCGGTGGCCAGGATGCCGGGCTCGTCGCTGGCTTCCAGGATGACGGCACCCGCACCATCACCAAACAGCACGCAGGTGGTGCGGTCGTTGAAATCCAGGATGCGCGAAAACACCTCGGCGCCCACGATCAGCGCGCAGCGCGCACTGCCGCCACGCACCATGGCGTCGGCCACGCTCAAGGCGTAGACAAATCCCGAGCACACGGCCTGCAGGTCAAAGGCCGGGCAACCGTGCACGCCCAGCTTGTGCTGCAGGATGCAGGCCGTGGACGGGAACACCATGTCGGGTGTGGACGTGGCCACGATGATCAGGTCCACATCGGCTGCCGTGCGGCCCGCTGACGCCAGCGCTGCCTGAGAAGCGATCAGCGCCAGGTCGGAACTGTTGACGCCTTCGGCGGCGAAGTGGCGGGCCTGGATGCCCGTGCGCTCAACGATCCATTCGTTGCTGGTCTCGATGTCCCGCTGGGCCAGCATGTCCACCATGTCCGCGTTGGACAAGCGCCGCGGTGGCAAATGACTGCCGGTGCCAGTGATGCGTGAGTACCGGGCGCCTGAGGGCTGAAGGTTCATGCGGCTATTTCTGTGGCAGTCCCGGAGGAGCCCGTGACGCCTGCTGAAGTGGCCTGCAAGGTGGGTCCCAGCCGGTCCTGCACACGCGTCAACAAGCGGTTTCTCGCTGCATCATAAGCGCGCGCCAGCGCTTGCTCGAACGCGTAGGCATCGGCCGAGCCGTGGCTTTTGAAAACCAGGCCCTTCAGGCCCAGCAATGCCGCGCCGTTGTAGCGGCGGGGGTCCACACGGCGCTTGAAGCGCTGCAGCACCGGCCAGGCCACCACGGCAGCCACGCGCGAATAGATGCCACGGGTGAATTCTTCGCGGATCATTTCAGACAGCATCGAGGCCAGGCCTTCACTGGTCTTGAGCAGCACGTTGCCCACGAAGCCGTCGCAGACGACCACGTCCACCGTGCCCTTGTAGATGTCGTTGCCTTCGACGTTGCCTTTGAAGTTGATCTGCCCGGCCGCCCCGGCGGCACGCAGGTATTCACCGGCGCGTTTGATCACTTCGCTACCCTTGATGGCCTCTTCGCCAATGTTGAGCAACCCGACGCTGGGGTCGGGCTTGCCGTCCACGGCCGCCACCAGCGCGCTGCCCATCACGGCAAACTGCAGCAGGTGTTCTGGTGTGCAATCAACGTTGGCGCCCAGGTCCAGCACCGTGGTGTAACCGCCCTTGCGGTTGGGCATGACGGTGGCAATGGCGGGCCGGTCGATGCCGTCGAGGGTTTTCAGCGTGAAGCGCGACACCGCCATCAACGCACCCGTGTTGCCGGCGGACACGCAGGCATGCGCCTGATGCACCGCACCGTCCTTCAACTGCTGGATGGCCACACGCATGGACGAGTCGCGCTTGCGGCGAAGGGCCACCTCGACGGCGTCGTCCATGGTGACCACTTCAGTGGCCACGACATGGTGACAGCGCGCCCAGTTCAAGGTGGGTGCCAGCGCCGCCTCAGTGCCGACCAGCACCAGTTCGGCGTCTGGATGTTTGGCCAGGAATGCGCTGCAGGCCTGCAACGTGGCGGCAGGGCCGTGGTCACCGCCCATGCAGTCCACGGCAAGTCGCGTCAAGGCCAACGCGTTGGGCGGGTTGTCAGCAGACACGGCGGTGGCGGCGGGTAGCTGAGGGCCCCCGGACCGCTGCAGCACCAGGGTTCAAGCGGAAATCAGGCGTCAGCCTTGGTCTTCAGGACCTTGCGACCACGGTAAAAGCCGGTGGGGCTGATGTGGTGGCGCAGATGCACTTCACCCGTGGTGGCTTCCACGGCCGTGCCGGGCGCGGCGACGGCATTGTGCGAACGGTGCATACCGCGCTTGGAAGGCGACTTCTTGTTTTGTTGAACGGCCATGTTGTTCTCCTGAAAGGGCGGCGCCGCGAACTGTTCTTGGCAGCCAGCCGGTGTCGGCAAAAAGATTACGGAATGCTGGGATGTCGACAGCGATATCACGCGCGAGCACCGCGAGATTGTTCCACGCGATTGTTTCAGGCCACCGACCGAGCCGTAGCAAACCCGGCGCCGCAGCGTGGCCGCAAGGCATGCGATGCTTTCGCTCGCACGCCATGTCAATCCGACAAAGCCCGAAAGTATAACACCCCCTCCCCAAAGTGCCCGCCGCCACGACGGCCAAGCCGGCCCGTTCAGGTCTTGTTGCCCGTTTTCAACGCCGCCAATGCCGCAAACGGGTGGGGCTGCTCGTTTGCCGGCTCTTGCCCTGGACTTTCGTCGGATGCAGGCACGGCCAGCGGCTGGGGGCAGTCACCATCGTGGCGCGGCACCAGGGGCAGCGCCAGAATCAGCTCATCCTGCAACAGTTCATGCACGTCCAGGCGCGCCGGCAAATCCAGCACGTCGTCGTCCAGTTCTTCATCCAGGCGCGCCGCAAGCTCTTCGCCCCGGACAAAGCCGATGAGCCGGTCAACCTGTAACACCTGGGCCACCGGTCCCAGGCAACGCTGACATTGCAGTGGCACCGTCGCCTGGGCGCGCAAGTGCAGCCACAGGTTGACTTCGGGCGCCGCCTGGCCGCCGGCCGGCGGTTTTGGCGAGCCATCCAGCTGCCAGGCCACGCTGGCGTCTGTTGCCGCTTCAAAAGCCGCCGCCAGACGGGTCATGCCCGACAGAGGCCATTGCCCTTGCAGGGTCGCGCCGTCCCTGCAAAACGAGGCCACGGGCAAGGCCCGGTCATCACCGATTCGGGTTTTCATGATGCAAACAGTTCAGGCCAATGCCGTTTGAAAACGGGCAGGAATTCGGGGTGGGCGTCCAGCGATGCCAGCGCCGCAGCCAGTGACGGGCGACTCTGGGCCAGATGCGCTCGCGCACCAGCCCAGCGCGACACCACCGCGGTCAGCATGTCCAGCGCAGCCGGCCTTGGCCAGGCCGCCGGTGAGTGCCTGGGTGCGTCCGGTGACAGCAAGGCGCCACCAAACTGATCGGCAAAAACGTCCCAGCACGCGTGCAGGCGTGAGCGCGCACCTTGGCGCAGCTGCTGCAGCGCAGCGTCGTCGGCGTCACCCAGCCAGCGTTCGGGGTAGTCGATCACACCGATGGCGGCATAGCAGTTGGCCGCAACGTAGACCAGTCCTCGCATGGCCTGCGCCCGCGCACTTTCGTCTGCCGGCAACAAACCACTGCCGGGGAACACCAGGCCCAGATGAATCAGCATGGCCGCGCTTTCGGTCATGACCATGCCGCTGGGGTCCACCAAGGTGGGGATCTGCGACAGCGGGTTGGCCGCAGCCAACTCGTCACGTGCCGAATCGGCCTCCCAGGTGGAGGCACGCACCTCGCGATAGGGCACACCACAGCGTCGCAGCGCCAATTCGATGGCAGCGCTGCCTGAGCCCACCGATCCGTACAAGGTCCACATGCGGCCGAGTGTAGCGATCGCATGAAAAGTGGCCCGTCCACACAATGCCTTGGCCCGCAGGCCGCGCAGCCAGCACAATGTATCCATGCTTTCCGCCCCTGCCCTGATCCTGGCGTCCACGTCGCCCTACCGCCGCGAACTGCTGGACCGCCTGCGCCTGCCCTTTACCGTGGTGCCGCCGCTGACCGACGAAACACCTCTGCCCAGCGAGTCACCGGCTGCGATGGCCTTGCGGCTGGCGATGGCCAAGGCGCAAGCGGTGGCCGCGCTGCACCCGAATGCGGTGGTGATCGGCTCAGACCAGGTAGCCGATGTCGACGGCCAGGCGCTGGGCAAACCGGGCAGCCATGCCCGCGC
Organism: Betaproteobacteria bacterium; assembly: GCA_024641925.1. Taxonomy (GTDB): domain Bacteria; phylum Pseudomonadota; class Gammaproteobacteria; order Burkholderiales; family Burkholderiaceae_C; genus Rubrivivax. Next base: position 8,046 of record JAHECB010000015.1, on the reverse strand, counting down.
GGTAGCGCAACTGCAATTGCTGAGCGGCCGCCGGGTGGTGTTCCAGACTGCGGTGGCCGTGGTCTGCGCTGACCAGGGTTTTGCGCAGGCTTTGCTGGCGCCTGTGGAGGTGACGTTCCGGACACTGGACGAAGCCGAAATCCAGCACTACCTGCAGCTTGAACAGCCGTACGACTGTGCCGGCAGCGCCAAGTGCGAGACCCTGGGCATTGCCTTGCTCAGCCGCATCGCCAGCGACGACCCCACGGCCTTGGTCGGCTTGCCCCTGATCCGCACCTGCGAGTTGCTGCGCCAGGCCGGCATCAACCCGCTGATGGCGTCCACGAAGGGCCATCCATGAGCGACGCAGGGGGCCATGCGAAGCCAGGCCGTCTGGTGCTGGTACCGAACACCCTGGATCTGGGCAATGACAGCGTGCCGATCAGCGACGTGCTGCCGTTGGGTGTGCTGCGCCGCGCTGCCAACCTGCAGCATTGGGCAGCAGAAAACGCACGCAGCACCCGCGCGTTCCTGAAGCGGGTGCATGCCGTTGTGCCCTTGGCACGCCCGCTGCAGGAGATCCAGATCAACGAGCTGCCGAGGGCCCGCAAGGGCAGCGGTCAGGCGATATCAGCGGCAGAGTGGCAGGCGCTGCTGGCGCCGGCACTGTCAGGGCATGACCTGGGGCTGTTGTCGGAAGCGGGCCTGCCGGCGGTGGCCGACCCCGGAGCGGAACTGGTAGCGCAAGCCCATGCTGCAGGGCTGCAGGTGCAGACCTTGGCGGGCCCCAGCTCTCTGTTGATGGCCTTGGCTGCCAGTGGGTTGAACGGGCAGCAATTTGCGTTTGTGGGCTACCTGCCGCAGGAGGCCACGGCACGCGCGCAACGCATTCGAGAACTCGAAACGGTGTCCCGGCGGCACGTGCAGACCCAAATCTGCATTGAAACGCCTTACCGAAACGCGGCGGTTTATCAAGCATTGCTGGACACCCTGCAAGCGGGTACACGCTTGAGTGTCAGTCAGGGCCTGACATTGGCAGGCGCCACGTCGCACACGGGTGCAGTCAGCCAGCTGCGCAAATCGCCAGGGCGCGTAGACGACAGCGCACCGGCTGTCTTTTGCTGGCTGGCCAACTGATCTTCTGACAGCGGCAAGCAAACAACGATCCGGACAATTCAGGGCAGGCCACTCAAAGGCCCGCATGGAATGAAAAGCCCTAGGAACCGCCCAGCAGCGAGGCGACCTTTTTCTTGGCCCGAATATTGGGCGACAGCCCACGTGAAGCCGGTGCCGTGGCCGCCCCCAAGCCATCAGTGCCCATCGAACGGCTGGTTTTTTCCCATGACGCACCACCATCGCCTGACGGCTCGTAGGGCTTGTCAAAAAACGGGTCGCTGGGGGCCGCACGTGGTGAGTACCGCGGCGCAACAGTGCCAGGCGATGGGGCACCGGGGGCGGCAGATCGCGGTCGCTCGCTGCGCACTTCCTCGTCGCGGCGGGGCGCGCGGCGCGGGCGGTCATCTTCCAGCTCGATGGCTTCAATCTCGAGCGGCTTCTTGATGAGCTTTTCAATGTCACCGACCAGCCTCGCGTCGTTGCGCGTGACCAAGGTGACAGCCAGGCCGGATGCGCCGGCCCGGCCCGTGCGCCCGATGCGGTGAACGTAGTCCTCGGCATTGAAGGGCACATCAAAGTTAAACACCGCCGGCAGGTCAGCAATGTCCAGGCCGCGCGCTGCCACGTCGGTGGCCACCAGCAAGTCCACTTCACCAGCCTTGAAGGCAGCCAGGGCCTTCAGGCGTTCGTCCTGGCTCTTGTCACCGTGCAGGGCTTGCGTGCGCAGGCCGTCGCGCTCGAACGAACGCGCCAGGCGCGCAGCACCCAGCTTGGAGTTGACAAAGATGATGGCCTGGGTCAGTTCGCGCTGCTTCAACAACTGGCGCACCACGGCGCGTTTGTCGTCGTCGGTGACGCTGTAAAAGCGCTGCTCCACATTCGTGGCTGTGGCGTTGGGGCGCGCCACTTCCACCAGCAAGGGGTCTTGCAGGTAACTGGCGGCCAGCTTCTTGATTTCAGGCGAGAAGGTCGCGGAAAACAGCAGCGTCTGGCGCTGCCTGGGCAGGTAGGCCAGGATGCGCTGCAGGTCCGGCAAAAAGCCGATGTCCAGCATGCGATCGGCCTCGTCCAGCACCACGTACTCAACCTGGTTGAGCACGGTGTTCTTGGCTTCGATGTGGTCGAGCAAACGGCCTGGCGTGGCAATCAACACCTCGACGCCGGCCTTGAGCTGCAGCGTCTGCGGCTTCATGTCGATGCCGCCAAACACCACCATCGAGCGCAGGCTGGAATGCTGGGCGTACTTCTTGACGCTTTCGGCCACCTGATCGGCCAGTTCCCGCGTGGGCGCCAGCACCAGTGCGCGCACGGGATGCCGGGCCGGAGACATGCTGGCGTTTTCGTGCCGGAGCATCTTCTGCAGCAGGGGGATGGTGAACGCGGCGGTCTTGCCCGTGCCGGTTTGTGCGGCCCCCATGATGTCGCGACCGGCCAGCACCAGCGGGATCGCCTTGGCCTGGATGGGCGTCATAGCGACATAGCCGTAATCGGCCACTGCACGCAGCAGCTTGGGGTCGAGCGGCAGGGTGTTGAAAAGCGGGGCGAGCGCGGCTTCGGGAGCGGCGACGATGTCGGTGTCAGTCGTGGTCATGAATCCTGATTATCGCCCGGGTCGGAAATTTGCAGGCTTTGGCGCAGCATCTCCGTCAATGGAGGGCACCAAGAACGGACCGCTACCCATCTGAAAATCGAACACTTAGCCCGGCGGAAACCGGGCGCGCTATCAATGGCGAGATCGTTGCCAAAAAGCAACAATTACAGCATGGCGATGCTGCTGAAAACACCGAAAGAATAGTGCCATGGACGGTAAGACCGTGCTGCATCCCGTCCTGACGCTGCGACCCACTTCGACGGCATCAACTCCTGAAACAGGGCACGCAGGTGACAGGTACCGACCGATAGGGCAGGGCCAGTCAGGGAGCAGGCACATAGAATCTCAGGTTGATCGCGGTTTCGCCCATCCGTCAAAGAAGCCCCGTGCAGGCCGCCCAATCCAACCCGATGAGACTTCTGGAGATTTTGACGCGCATGGCCTTTTCAGCGACACAGATTTCACGGCTGGTTGTCGCCGGCGCCTTGGTCATCGCCATGGGCGGCGCGACGGGGCAGCCCATTAGCGTCCGCGACCGCGGCGACACAGCCGGCGAAGCCAATGCCAACTCTGTAGCCCCTGGCGGCCCCTTTCGACTGAAGTCCCGGGAGGCAGCCGAAGGTACCGGCGGCCCCGACACAGTCGGAAGTGGTTATCCAAGTGAATCAGGTCGGCGAGTCTACGTAACCAGTGAATTTGAACGCTTTCTCAGAACGTTGTCGAATCAAGACGTACATCGCTTGGGTGCAGAGTTGGTCACCACCTCTGGCGACATTCAGTCTGATGAGACCACTGCAACCGTGCCGCCGAACTATGTTGTTGCCCCAGGCGACGAGGTTCTCGTGGTTGCGTGGGGAAGTGTTGATGCCGACCTGCGCCTCATCGTCGACCGCGGGGGACGGATCACCGTCCCTCGGGTTGGCGTGATTCAGGTCGGTGGCGTCCGATACGACCAGCTTGCCGCAGTTGTTGAGGGTAAGTTTGCGCAGGTGTTTCGAAACTTCCAGGTCAGTGTCTCGATGGGTCGCCTGCGAGGCATTCGGGTTTTTGTCACCGGCTATGTCGTCAACCCAGGCACATACAGCGTGAGCCCGTTGTCCACCGTGCTTGGTGCAATGATGCGAGCTGGCGGACCCACCTCCTCGGGCAGTTTCCGCAAGCTGGAATTGAAACGTGGTGCCGTTGTCGTCGCACGCGTTGACCTTTATGACCTCCTGCTGAAGGGCGACAATACGGCGGACCGACTGTTGCAGTCTGGCGATGTGGTTCATGTCGGGCCCGTCGGCAAGCAGGTCGGGGTCATTGGCAGCGTCAATCGTCCAAGCGTGGTGGAGCTTGCCGACAATGAAGGGGTTGAGCAAGCACTGGGGTCAGCGGGTGGCTTTTCCGCGCTGGCCGAGCGCGACCGACTGACCCTGGAGCGAATACGCGCGCGAACCGAGAAGCGGGTTGTGCAAATTACTTTGCCTACCAATGCCGACATGCCATTGGAAGACGGGGACGTGCTGCGTGCGTACAGCGCCGCTCTCACCGTTGTTTCGACGGTACTTCAGAACAAACGCGTGCGCATCGATGGCGAGGTCGCTCGCCCAGGCGCCTACATTCTTCCGCCGCAGAGCACCTTGCAGGACGCCATCAAGGCTGCGGGCGGCCTTTCCGAAAGCGCCTATTTGTACGGCACCCAGTTCACGCGCCAGAGTGTGCGCGCGACCCAGCAAGAAAACTACGACCGCGCACTACGCGACCTAGAAACAGACTTCGCGCGATCGGCGGGCACCCAGCTTGTCACCAGCGGCGAGCAGGAGGCACGGGTGCAATTTCAAAGCGCCGCTGCTGCCAGGTTGATAGAACGCTTGCGCGCGTTGAAGCCCAGCGGACGAGTTGTGCTGCAGATCGCTCCAAACAGCCACAAATTGCCTGACCTGACCTTGGAAGATGGCGACAACCTGTACGTGCCACCGACACCGACCACCGTGGGTGTTTTCGGCAGCGTTTTCAACTCCGGCAGTTATCTGTTCGGTGATGGTCGTGCCATCGGCGACTATCTGCGCCTGGCGGGCGGGCCCACCAAAGGCGCCGATGAAGACAGCATCTTTATCGTGAGGTCAAACGGTCAAGTCATCAGCGAGCGGCAGAGCCGCGGCAATTCCTGGTTCAGCCACGCCAGCAACATTGGCAAAGTGCAAGCCGAACCCGGCGACACGGTTTTTGTCCCAGAGGAAATGGACAAGACGACGTTCCTTCAAGCGGCCAAGGACTGGACCCAGGTGCTGTATCAGTTTGGCATCGGCATTGCGGGTATCACGAATGCGCTGCGCTAGGAGATACAGCTGATGGCGCAGGGGCAGACACCGAGGGAGGCCGAGCTTCTTGACGTCCAGGTCGACGACGACGGAATGTCGTTCGCAGAGATGCTCTTTATTCTGAAGCGGAATGCACTACTCGTACTGGCGGTACCTTTGCTGGTGGCGGCGGCAGCAGCGGGCATCACCTATGCCATCGCCCCGACCTTTACCGCAGTCACGACATTTCTGCCGCCACAGCAAGGGCAGAGTTCGGCTGCCTCCCTGGTTGCCAGCTTGGGACCACTGGCCAGTTTGGCCGGTGGAGTTTCGGGTATTCGGAGCAGCGGCGACCAGTACGTCGCCCTGATGCAAAGTGTCTCGGCAACAGACCGCATCATCGACAAGTTCGACCTGATCAAACGCTACGAGGCCAAATTTCGCCAAGATGCTCGAAAGAAGCTCGGCGAAAACGTTCACATTGGCTTGGGCAAGAAAGACGGTCTGATCACCGTGCAGGTCGACGACCATAACCCACAGGTGGCAGCGGACATTGCCAATCAGTACGTTGAAGAACTCAGGACCATGACTTCCAGCTTGGCCGTGACCGAGGCACAGCAACGTCGCGCCTTCTTTGAACAACTGATGGAACAGACACGGCACAAGCTGACTGACGCTCAACAGGCACTGCAGGCAAGCGGCTTCAATCCAGGCGCGCTGAAGGCTGAGCCCAAAGCTGCAGCCGAGAGTTATGCGAATTTGAAGGCGGAAGTCAAGGGGGCAGAAATCAAGCTTCAGGCCTTAAGAGGGTCGCTGACCGATGCAGCGCCCGAAGTTCGGCAGCAGTTGACCATTCTTTTGGCTCTGAGACAGCAACTGACGCAAGTGGAGCGTGCGTCTTTATCGCCGCAACCGGCATCCGGTCCGGACTATGTCGGACGCTATCGAGACTTTAAGTATTTGGAAACACTCTTCGAACTGTACGCTCGACAGTTTGAACTGGCGCGGGTCGATGAAAGTCGTGAAGGAACGCTGATTCAGGTCGTAGACGTTGCCCAGCCGCCAGAACGAAAGTCCAAGCCTCAGCGCGGAATGGTCGCCGCCCTCGCCGCATTGGGTGCGTTAACGTTGGTCTTCGGCTATCTCATGGTCAAGCAGTCACTTGCGAAGGCACCTGCTCTCCAATGAGTCTTAGGCGCAAGACAGCGGCGGCGCCCGATTGGCGGTCTTGCTATAGTTAAACAGAGGTGCTCAGATGTTCCTGGGACATCGTTCAAGGTAAACACGCAGTTGCCCAAGGTCGACATTTGACGTTCGACCTCCGAAAACCCGGTCAGCCCTCCCCTCCGTACTCCAATGCTGCTGAGCCGTTTCCGTTTCATTCGCTATGCAGTCAGTCTATCGCCGCGCGCAAAAGTTGCGGTCATGGTTTGCGGCGATGCATTGTTTTTGCCTTTCTGTATGGTGTGGGCCGTCACGCTTCGATTGGGGTCGGTTGAAGCAGCGCTGGCATCGGCACCCTTGGTACAAGTCGGTCTAGCCTTGCTGACCTTGCCGGTGCTGTGGCTGGCGGGGCTCTACAGAACGGTGGTGCGCTATATTGATCTGGGTGTACTTGCATCGGCCAGCGCCGCGTTGGCGATGGCGGTCTTGTTGGTGTTTGGGCTTGCCATTACCTTTGATGCCCCGAAGGTACCGCAAGCCGCTTTGCTCATTTTCTGGTTCATCGCTTTTGCCTACGTCGTGACGTCTCGTTTCGTCGCGCGTGCATTGCTGCGGCAGGGTATGCGGCGCCCAGGCCGCCCGCGCATCCGCACAGCCATTTATGGCGCCGGCAATGCCGGTGTGCAACTCGCCCAAACAATGCAATTCAGCCCTGAATACAAGGCCGTCTGTTTCCTGGACGATCGCCCGGCGTTGCAAGACAAGACGATCGCCGGCATCCGGGTTTACGGACCGGGCGAACTGAGCGAAGCCGTGCTCCGCCATGACGTTGAACAGATTGTCATGGCCATTCCGTCAGCCTCCGCCGCCCAGAAGCGCCGACTGATCGCCAAACTCGAGCCGAGCGGTCTGCCCGTTAAAATCATGCCAGGGTTGGTCGACTTGGTCAATGGTAGCGCCAACGTCTCTGACATCCGTGAACTGGACGTGGCTGACCTATTGGGGCGCGACCCCGTCGCTCCAAATACTGCGCTGTTTGCCCACAACATCGCTGGCAAAGTGGTTTTGGTTACAGGCGCCGGCGGCTCTATTGGCAGTGAGTTGTGCCGACAGATCATTTCGCAGCGACCAACGCGCTTGGTGCTGCTGGATCACTCCGAGTTCGGCCTGTACGCCATTGACCAAGAAATGCAGAAACTTGCAACCGGCATGGTTGTGGTGCCTTGCTTGGGCTCGGTGCTTGACGAAAAGCTGCTGGCTCAGGTTCTACGCGATAACGACGTGCAGACCATCTACCACGCGGCGGCCTACAAGCATGTACCGATCGTGGAAAGCAATGTCCAGCAAGGGCTGCGAAACAATGTGCTGGGCTCCCTGGCCGTGGCCCGTGCCGCACTGGACGCTGCTGTGGAGTCCTGTGTTCTGATTTCGACCGACAAGGCCGTGCGGCCCACCAATGTGATGGGCGCCACCAAGCGGGTTGCCGAGTTGATCTTCCAGGCGGCCGCCCTGCGCGCAGGCGAAGGGGGCAAGCCCGTGTTTTCGATGGTCCGTTTCGGCAACGTGCTGGGGTCGTCGGGGTCGGTGGTGCCACTGTTCAAGCAGCAGATCCACGCGGGCGGGCCCATCACCATCACGCACCCGGACATCATTCGCTACTTCATGTTGATTCCCGAAGCGGCGCAACTGGTCATACAGGCCGGGGCCATGGCCAAGGGCGGCGAGGTCTTTGTCCTTGACATGGGCGAGCCGGTTCGCATCACGGACTTGGCGCGGTCGATGATCCGGCTGGCCGGATTGACCGAAAAGACAGCAGCCCAGCAGGGCGACATCGCCATTGAGTTTGTAGGCCTGCGCCCGGGCGAGAAACTCTACGAGGAACTGCTCATCGGCGACAACGTCGAGCCCAGTGTC
>JAHECB010000447.1 GCA_024641925.1 Betaproteobacteria bacterium | reverse complement strand
GGGTCGGCCCGGTGTCGCGCATCAGGCCTTGTGCGATGCCGTTGTCGCCGCCCGCACCGCCGGCCGGCACGGCCAGGTTGGCAAACTGTAGTTGCACACCCGCGGCGGCCACACCGGCGGGGCCGATATCGGCAAACACATGCAGCGCCACCGACTCGATGCTCAGGCCCACGTCGATCAGCGGCCCGCTGGATTTGCCCAGCCGCAACCCCAGACCGTTGACCACCAGCTTGGGCTGGAAGGTCGTGCCGGCGGCGTTCAGGAAACCGACAAACAGGCCGCCGTTGCCCGGCGGGTTGGGGGTGATCCAGGAATCGTCGTTTTCGATGAACAGCGTCACCTCGCCCAGCGGTACGGCCAGGCGCGACGCCAGGCCGATCTGCAAGCCGATACTGCCGGCCTGGGTCAGGAAGCTGACGGTGAAGCCTTCGACAGACACCGACACAGCGCCATCGGCCAGGTTGCGGAACAGCCGCTGCACACGCGCCGGAATCTGCGCCGGGACAAACAAGTTGCTGATCAAGGCGTCGGGGTTGACCACGTCGGCCAGCACCACGCCACGCAACAGGTTGCGCACGGTCAAGGCGCCGCTGACGGTGCTGTCCAGCAGCGTGTCGACTGCGGGTTGCGCCAGCGCCACGGCGGCGGCCAAGTCGATCAAGACCGCCACGAAGTCGGCGGCATCGGCCGGCAGGCCGTCGTCGGCGACGATGGCAAAACTGGATGGCGACAGCAACCAGCGTGCGGCCACGCTGCTGCCCGCACTGCCGGCCAGACCCACCAGCACACGCGCACCGCCGGCCGGGGCGTTGCCCGCGGCCACGGTGACAAAGGGCCGCACCAGCACCCCGGCGGCGTTGATGGCGGCAGGCCCCACGGTGAAGCTGAGTTCCTGCAGGCCCAGGTCGTTGATGACCAGGGCCGCCGTCAGTGTTTCGATGCCCGGCACGGGCAGGGTGTTGCAGGCCAGGCTGACGGCGTAGGTGTTGGGCGTGTAGCCGAGCGTGAAGGCGCCGCGGGTGACGGTGATGGTGGCGTCGTCCACAAACGTGATGTTGACGTCGGCGGGCACAAAGGCGTCTGCCGCGTCGGCCAGTTGCTGCAGACCAAACGCCACCAGGGGCGTGGCCGCATTGCGCAGGCTTTGCACCGGGTTGACGGCCCAGGCCTGCAAGGCCGTGGCGCTGAACGTCGCGTCAGGCACGCCCTCGCGCAGCAACAGCGCATCGCCCAGCGCGGCGACCAGGGGGCCTACCGGGGCAGGACGTTCGGCCAGGCGGTCCAGCAGATAGGGCAGGGCCGCAGCGGCTGCGGACGACAACGCGCCCAAGCCGCCAAACGGCACCAGCGAGATGTCAGCGCCGCTCAAAGGCCGCAGGAACACCTCCACACCACCGCTGTTCAGGCCAGTGCCGATGGACACATGTACGGCCTGCCGTCCAGAAGGCGCACCTGGCAAGCCCAGGTTCAACCCCAAGGCGACGCCCGGCGCCACGCCCGGCTGCAGCGCCAAGCTGGCGCTGATGCCACCAGCCAAACGCGCCGCAGCGGGATCGGCGGCCACCCACAGGCTGGGGTCCACCGACAGCGCCAGGCGTGTGCCGGCACTTTCGGCCGTGGCCGACAGACTGACACCGGGCGCCAAGGGCAGGGGTGAGCCCGCCGCGCCGCCCAAGCCCATCAAGGGACGCAAAGCATCCAACAGTCCTTGAAGCCTGGCCGGCTGTGACGCCAGGGCGCCGCTGCTGCCCAGCCAGCCGCGTGGATCGCGCAGGAAGCCGGCCAGCGGCCGCAAGGCGCGGGTGGCATCGGCCGCGGTGCCCGACAGGAAACCCAGCGTGTCCAGCACGGCATCGATCAAGGGCCGGGCCGTGTCGTCGGCGCGGCGCAGACCTTCCAGCGCCACCTGCGCGGCCAGCGCCGGCGCGGCCTGGGCCAGCATGCGGGCCAGGGCCTGCGCATCGGGTGCGGGCCACAGCGGGGCCGCGTCGCTGCCGCCGCCCGCGTGCTGCCACAGCAGCGAAGCGCTGAACGGCTGCAGATTCAGGCGCAGCTGCAATCCGCCCACCAGGGGCACGGCAACATCGGGGCCGATGTTGACGCTGCCGCTGGCGCCGCCCGGGGCCAGTTGAACGTCGGCTGCCCAGCCGAATCGGCCGCTGGTGCTGCCACCACCTTGCCACGCCACCGTG
>JAHECB010000235.1 GCA_024641925.1 Betaproteobacteria bacterium | reverse complement strand
TCTTCAGTGCGCTTGAAGCAAAAATTGTTCGTGGCCAGATCCTGAGCGGAGAACCGCGCATCGATGGTCGTGATACGCGCACAGTACGTCCGATCACGATACGCAACGGTGTCTTGCCACGCGCACACGGATCGACGTTGTTTACCCGTGGTGAAACACAAGGCATCGTGGTGGCAACGCTGGGCAGCATGCGCGATTCGCAGAAGATAGATGCACTGCAGGGCGAGTATACCGATCGCTTTATGCTGCATTACAACTTCCCTCCTTATGCAACCGGTGAGACCGGACGTGTGGGTACGCCCAAGCGTCGCGAAATTGGCCATGGTCGTCTGGCAAAGCGTGCACTTATTGCAGTATTGCCCAGTGAAGAAGATTTCGGTTATGCGATGCGTGTCGTATCTGAAATTACGGAATCCAACGGCTCCAGTTCGATGGCTTCGGTATGCGGTGGATGTTTGTCGTTGATGGATGCCGGCGTGCCGCTCAAAGCGCACGTTGCAGGTATTGCGATGGGCTTGATCAAGGAAGGCAACCGCTTTGCGGTGCTGACCGACATTCTCGGTGACGAGGATCATCTCGGCGACATGGATTTCAAGGTTGCAGGTTCCGAAACTGGTGTGACTGCGCTGCAAATGGACATCAAGATCAACGGAATCACTCGTGAAATCATGCAGGCGGCTTTGACGCAAGCGCGTGAAGGCCGGATGCATATTCTGGAGTTAATGAAGGAATCAATGCCTCAGGCACGTACCGAAGTTTCGGATTTCGCGCCGCGCATGATCAAGATGAAGATCAACCCCGAGAAGATTCGTGACGTGATCGGCAAGGGCGGCGCCACCATCCGTGCGCTGACCGAAGAAACCGGCTGCACCATCGACATCGGCGAAGACGGCACCATCACCATCGCCAGCACCGATGCCGACAAGGCCGAGCACGCCAAGCAGCGCATCACCGAGATCACGGCCGAAGCCGAAGTGGGCAAGGTCTACGAAGGCCCGGTCACCAAGATCCTGGACTTCGGCGCGCTGATCAACATCCTGCCGGGCAAGGACGGCCTGCTGCACATCAGCCAGATCGCGCACCAGCGTGTCGAGAAGGTTGAAGACTTTCTGAAAGAGGGCCAGGTCGTGCAGGTGAAGGTGCTGGAGACCGACGAAAAGGGCCGCATCAAGCTGAGCATGAAGGCCTTGCTGGAGCGGCCTGAAGGCATGCCTGAAGAGCGTTACGAGCCGCGTGGCGACCGCCCGCCGCGCCGCGACCGTGACGACCGTCCGCGTCGCGACCGTGGTGATCGCGAAGACCGGCCGCGCCGCGACAGCAGCGCCCCAGCGGAAGGTGGCAGCGACGTGGTGGCCGCACCGGTGGCTGACAACGGTGGCTCGCAAGGCCCGCAAGACTGATGGGAGCAGGGAATCAGCCCATGCAGACCCTGATGCAAGCCATCGAAATCAGCAAACCGGGTGCGCCCGAGGTGCTGGTGGTGTGCCAGCGGCCCAGGCCTGAGGCCAAGGCCGGTGAACTGCTGATTGCGGTGATGGCGTCGGGCGTGAACCGCCCCGACGTGCTGCAACGCAAGGGGCTGTATCCCATGCCGCCCGGAGTTTCAGACCTGCCCGGACTGGAAATTGCCGGCACGGTGGCCGCCGGTTCGTCGGCTGATCTGGCGGCAGCTGGGCTGGCCATTGGCGACCCGGTGTGTGCCCTGGTGGCCGGAGGGGGTTACGCGCAGTACTGTGTAGCGCCCGTGGGGCAATGCCTGCCAGTGCCCAAGGGCCTGAGCATGGTGCAGGCGGCCAGCCTGCCGGAAACGTTTTTTACCGTCTGGCAAAACGTGTTCAAGATTGCGGCGCTGCAGCCGGGCGAAACGCTGCTGGTGCAAGGCGGGTCGAGCGGTATCGGTGTCACCGCCATTCAGCTGGCCAAGGCCTTGGGTTGCCAGGTGCTGGTGACAGCTGGCAGCGACGACAAGTGCGCGGCCTGCGTGACCATCGGCGCCGACCACGCCATCAACTACCGCACCCAGGACTTCGTGGCTGAGGTCAAGGCCAAGACCGGCGGCAGGGGTGTCAACGTGGTGCTGGACATGGTGGCCGGCGACTACGTGGCGCGTGAACTGGAATGCCTGGCCGAAGACGGCCGGCTGGCCATCATCGCCGTGCAGGGTGGCACGAAGAGCAACATCGATTCAGGCTTGGTCCTGCGCAAGCGGCTGGCCATCACGGGTTCGACATTGCGCCCGCGCACGGTGGCCTACAAGACCGAGATTGCCCAGGAACTGCTGGCCAAGGCTTGGCCGCTGCTGGAAAGTGGCGCCGTCAAACCCATCATTCACCAGGTGTTCCCGGCGACGCAGGCTGCTGCCGCACACACGCTGATGGAGTCGAGCACCCACGTGGGCAAGATCGTTCTGGATTGGCAAGGGGTCTGACCACCATGCGCAAAAAACTGGTCGTCGGCAACTGGAAGATGCATGGCACGCGTGCGGCCAATGCCGAACTGCTGTCGGCCGTGCTGGCGGCGCGGCCTTACGCAGCTGATGTGGCCGTCTGTGTGCCCAGCGTGTTTCTCAGTGAAGTGGCTGCCACGCTGGCTTCCAGCGACATCCGCTGGGGTGCGCAAGACGTGTCGGCGCACGCCCAGGGCGCCTACACCGGTGAGGTTTCCGCCGCGATGCTGCACGAACTGGGTTGCCGCTACACGCTGGTGGGCCATTCTGAACGCCGCGCCTACCACGCTGAAACCGATGCGGTTGTGGCGCAAAAAGCGCAGGCCGCATTGGGCAGTGGCGTGACACCGGTGGTGTGTGTGGGCGAAACGCTGGCCGAGCGCGATGCGGGCCAGACCGAAGCGGTGGTCAAGCGACAGCTGTCAGCGGTGATCCACACCCTGGCCCATTGCGCGGCCGAAATGGTGGTGGCCTACGAACCCGTCTGGGCCATCGGCACCGGGCGCACGGCCAGCCCCGAACAGGCGCAGGCGGTGCATGCCGTGCTGCGTGCACAACTGCAGGCGGCCACCGGGCGCGCCGAGCAGATGAAGATTCTTTATGGCGGCAGCGTCAAGGCTGACAACGCCAGCCAACTGTTTGCTCAAACCGACATCGACGGTGGACTGATCGGGGGCGCCTCGTTGAAGGCCGTCGACTTCATCGCCATTTGTCGCGCTGCGGGCTGACCGCACCACCAACATCAATTCTGGAGTTTTCTGACCATGCAAGTATGGATGACCGTGATCCTGGCCGTGCAACTGCTGTCCGCCCTGGCCATGATTGGTTTGGTGTTGATCCAGCATGGCAAAGGTGCTGACATGGGGGCGTCGTTTGGCAGTGGCGCGTCGGGCAGCCTGTTTGGCGCCACCGGCAGTGCCAACTTCCTGTCACGCGCCACGGCGGGCTGTGCCACCCTGTTTTTCATCTGCACCCTGGGCCTGGCCTACCTGAGCAGCCACAACGGTGCCGCGCAGCGAAACGTGGGCGGCAGCGTGCTGGACCGTCCGGCCATCGCGGCCAGCGCACCGGGCAACGGCGTCATTCCCGGTGCCGCTCCGGCGCCGGCGCCTGCATCCGCAGCGGTGCCTGACGCTGCGCCGGTCACAACGTCGCCCGCAGTACCCGCACCCATGGCCACCCCGGCTGCTGCGGCTTCTGAAGCCACGAAGTAGGCCATGGCCAGGGCGTTGTCGATCACGCCCGCTTGCGTGTCCGGCCCGGGAAAGCCCCCATTTATTGGCTAGAATCTATGGCTGTCTGCGGTGCAATTCATCTCTGGTGCATCAAGCATTCAGCAGGCAAGTTAACCGTCAGGCCGACGTGGTGAAATTGGTAGACACGCTATCTTGAGGGGGTAGTGGCGAAAGCTGTACGAGTTCGAGTCTCGTCGTCGGCACCAAGCTCGGCAGTTCACGTGGCGACCGCCACAGGGCAGGTCCTGAATCCAGGATCTGCAAGCGGCGGAGTCCAACCAGGAAAAAGAACAACAGCGAAGCCCGTTCAGCGCAACTTTTGCCCGAGTGCTACCTTCCGGTTGCGCTCGCATCGTTGACCCGCTCGAACCTGCTCCGAACCGCCAAGCCCCCAACCCACTGAATCGAACGATGGAACTGCAACCCTATCTGCCTGTCATCCTGTTCATTCTGGTTGGTGTCGGTGTGGGCGTTGCGCCGCAGGTGCTGGGCTTCATCTTTGGCCCCAACCGGCCCGACGTTGAAAAAAACAGTCCCTACGAATGCGGCTTCGAGGCTTTCGAAGACGCACGCATGAAATTCGACGTGCGCTACTACCTGGTGGCGATTCTTTTCATCCTGTTCGACCTGGAAATCGCCTTCCTGTTTCCATGGGCTGTTGCGCTCAAGGAAATCGGCCCGATGGGGTTCTGGGCGATGATGATCTTCTTGACGGTGCTCGTGGTCGGTTTCATCTACGAGTGGAAAAAAGGTGCTCTCGATTGGGAGTGATGCAGTCAATCACGCAAGTTGAGGTGCCGCATGGGCATTGATGGCGTTCTGAAAGAGGGTTTTGTCACCACGTCGGTCGATAAGCTCATCAACTGGTCCAAGACCGGTTCGCTGTGGCCCATGACCTTTGGCTTGGCCTGCTGCGCCGTTGAAATGATGCATGCCGGCGCCGCGCGCTACGACATAGACCGCTTTGGCATGTTGTTCCGACCCAGCCCGCGCCAGAGCGATCTGATGATCGTGGCCGGTACGCTGTGCAACAAGATGGCGCCGGCGCTGCGCAAGGTCTACGACCAGATGGCCGAGCCGCGCTGGGTGCTGAGCATGGGTTCCTGCGCCAACGGCGGCGGCTACTACCACTACAGCTATTCGGTGGTGCGCGGTTGTGACCGCATCGTGCCCGTGGACGTGTACGTGCCGGGTTGCCCGCCCACGGCGGAAGCGCTGCTGTACGGCATCCTGCAGCTGCAATCCAAGATCCGGCGCGAAAACACCATCGCCCGTTGAAGCAAGCCAGCAGCTCATGACCCAGAAACTCGACAACCTGCAAGCCGCGCTACACGCCGCGCTGGGCGACAAGATCAAGACCTTGGTGCGCGCCAACGGCGAAATCAGCATCACCGTGGCCGCAGCGGACTATGCCGAAATGGCGATGATGCTGCGCGACGACGCCAGCCTGCGCTTTGAGCAACTCATCGACCTGTGCGGCCTGGACTTCAGCGACTACAAGAACCAGGCCTGGGACGGCCTGCGTTACTGCGTGGTGTCGCACCTGTTGTCGGTGACGCACAACTGGCGCGTGCGCCTGAAAGTGTTTGCGCCCGACGACGATCTGCCTGCCGTAGCCTCGCTGACCGACGTCTGGTCATCGGCCAACTGGTTCGAACGCGAAGCCTTCGACATGTTCGGCATCATCTTTGAAGGTCACCTGGACCTGCGCCGCATCCTGACCGACTACGGGTTCATCGGCCACCCCATGCGCAAAGATTTTCCCACCACCGGCCACGTGGAAATGCGTTACGACGCCGAGAAAAAACGCGTCATCTACCAGCCCGTGACCATCGACCCGCGCGAAATCGTGCCGCGTGTCGTGCGTGAAGACCATTACGGGGGCATGCATTGATGCAGGTGCAAACCGGTCGAGCAGAAAAAGTCCATGGCTGACATCAAAAACTACACCTTGAACTTCGGGCCCCAGCACCCGGCGGCGCACGGCGTTCTGCGTCTCGTGCTCGAGCTGGACGGCGAAGTCATCCAGCGTGCCGACCCACACATCGGACTGTTGCACCGCGCCACCGAAAAGCTGGCTGAAAGCAAGACCTTCATCCAGAGCCTGCCCTATATGGATCGGCTGGATTACGTGTCGATGATGTGCAATGAGCACGCCTACTGCCTGGCCATCGAAAAGCTGCTGGACCTGCCGGTGCCCGAGCGCGCGCAGTACATCCGCGTGATGTTCAGCGAAATCACGCGCCTGCTGAACCACCTGATGTGGCTGGGCGCGCACGGGCTGGACTGCGGTGCGATGAATATCTTCATCTACTGCTTCCGCGAGCGTGAAGACTTGTTCGACATGTACGAAGCGGTGTCGGGCGCGCGCATGCATGCGGCCTACTTCCGGCCGGGTGGTGTGTACCGCGACCTGCCGGACAGCATGCCGCAGTATCGCGTCAGCCGCATCAAGAACCAGAAGGCCATCGACGCACTCAACGCCACCCGCAGCGGCAGCCTGCTGGATTTCATTGAAGACTTCACCCAGCGCTTCCCGAAGATGGTGGACGAGTACGAGACGCTGCTCACCGACAACCGCATCTGGAAACAGCGCACCGTGGGCATTGGTGTTGTGTCGCCCGAGCGTGCCCTGAACCTGGGCTTCACCGGCCCCATGCTGCGAGGCAGCGGTCTGCCTTGGGACTTGCGCAAGTCGCAGCCCTACGACGTGTACGGCAAGATGGATTTTGATGTCGCCGTGGGCGTCAATGGTGACACCTATGACCGCTACCTGGTTCGTGTGGAAGAAATGCGCCAGAGCAACCGCATCATCCAGCAATGCGTGGCTTGGCTGCGCAACAACCCGGGCCCGGTGATCACCGACAACCACAAGGTCGCACCACCGTCACGGGTGGACATGAAGACCAACATGGAAGAGCTGATCCACCACTTCAAGCTGTTCACCGAAGGCATGCATGTGCCCGAGGGCGAAGCCTATGCCGCGGTGGAACACCCCAAGGGTGAGTTCGGCATCTACCTGGTCAGCGACGGTGCCAACAAGCCCTACCGGCTGAAGATCCGGCCCCCCGGTTTCCCGCACCTGGCGGCGCTGGACGAAATGGCGCGTGGCCACATGATTGCCGACGCCGTGGCCATCATCGGCACCATGGATATCGTGTTCGGCGAGATCGACAGATGATGCAATTCAAGATTTCCACGCTGGCACGCTTTGCCAAGGAAGTGGCCAAGTACCCGGTCGACCAGAAGGTGTCGGCGGTGATGGCCTGTTTGTCCATCGTGCAGCAAGAGCAGGGTCATGTGTCGCCCGAGGCCGAAGACGGCATCGCGGCCTACCTGGGTATGGCACCGATTGCCGTGCACGAGGTGACCACGTTCTACAACATGTACAACCAGCAGCCGACGGGGCAGTTCAAGCTGAACATCTGCACCAACCTGCCGTGCCAGCTGCGCGACGGTGACAAGGCGCTGGCCCATGTCTGCAAAAAGTTGGGCGTCGAGCCCTACGGCAGCACCGCCGACGGTGTGTTCACCGTACAGCCCAGCGAATGCCTGGGGGCCTGTGCCGACGCTCCAGTCATGTTGGTCAACGACCGCCAGATGCTCAGTTTCATGACGAACGAGCGGCTCGACGAATTGCTGGAACTGCTGAAGTCCAACGCAGCGCCCAACCGCGAGAAGAGCCATGCTTGACCTGTCCAAATTCCAGGCCACGGGGTCTGAAACCTGTTTTCACGACCGCCACATCGACCCGCAGATCTACGCCGGCCTGAACGGCAGCAACTGGCGCTTGCAGGATTACCTGGCGCGCGGCGGTTATTCAGCGCTGAAAAAGATCCTGGGCAAGGACGGCGTCGCCGGTAACGAAGGCATGACGCAGGACGCGGTGATTGCCGAGGTCAAGCTCAGCGCCTTGCGCGGCCGCGGTGGCGCGGGCTTTCCCACCGGCCTGAAGTGGAGCTTCATGCCGCGCGCATTTCCCGGCAACAAGTATCTGGTGTGCAACAGCGACGAGGGTGAACCCGGTACCTGCAAGGACCGCGACATCCTGGCCTACAACCCGCACATCGTCATCGAAGGCATGGCCATCGCCGCTTTTGCGATGGGCATCAAGACCGGCTACAACTACATCCACGGCGAAATCTTCGAGGTCTACGAACGCTTTGAAGAAGCGCTGGAAGAAGCGCGCGCCGCCGGGCTGCTGGGCGACCACATCCTGGGCAGTGATTTCAGCTTCCAGTTGCACGCCTTTCACGGCTTTGGCGCCTACATCTGCGGCGAAGAAACCGCGCTGCTCGAAAGCCTGGAAGGCAAAAAGGGCCAGCCGCGCTTCAAGCCGCCGTTCCCGGCCAGCTTCGGCCTGTATG
>JAHECB010000234.1 GCA_024641925.1 Betaproteobacteria bacterium | reverse complement strand
CATTTCGTAACCGCGCCGGCGCAGGAAAAACGCGCCGATGCCGATGGCCAGCATCACGTACACGTCAAACAACCGCGATGCACTGGCAAAAGCGCCCACGGTGCACAGCAAAAACACGATGGGCATCAGCACCGCACGGCGCACGCGCAAGATGTGCAGCAGTGGCCGCACACCGAAGAGTCCAAAAAACAGGATGGCGATGGACGCGAGCGTGGTCATGGCCACCACTTCGTAGATGAAGTGCGGGTGCGTGATCATCAGCATGGGACCAGGCTGGATGCCGTGGATGATCATGGCCGCCATCAGCACGGCCGATGGCGCCGAACCCGGAATGCCCAGCGCCAGGCACGGAATGATGTGGCCCGGTATGGACGCCATGTCGCCGGTTTCGGCGGCCATCAGGCCGTCGATGCTGCCCTTGCCGAACTGCTCTTTTTCCTTGCTGACGGCCTTGGCTGCGGCGTACGACATCCAGGCGCCGGCGTCCTCGCCCACACCCGGCAACAGGCCGGTGGTGACGCCAATGATCCCGGACCGCAGCACCGTGCGCCAGTACTGCAGCACCTCGCGAAAACGCGGCAGCACCGAGTCTTTCATCTCCACGATCTTGCGTTCCACGGGGTCGGCCAGCGTGGTCAGGACCTCGGCCAGACCAAACGCACCCACCAGCGCGGGGATCAGCGCGATGCCGCCCGACAGTTCGTCCCAGCCGAAGGTGAAACGGTTGTGGGCGTACAAGCCTTCCTGTCCCACCTGCGCCAGGAACAGGCCCAGCAGCCCCATCAGCCAACCCTTCAGCGGGTCGTTGCCGACGATGCTGCCCGACATGGTGACGCCAAACAGCGCCAGCCAGAAAAACTCAAAGGCGCCAAATGACAACGCCAGTTCAGACAGCGTGGGTGTGAAGGCCGCCAGGCACAGCACACCAAACAGCGTCGACACAAAGGCACCCGAGGTGGCGATGCCGATGGCACGCCCGGCCTCGCCACGCAGCGCCAGCGCGTGGCCGTCGGCACACGACGCGGCGTTGGCGGCGGTGCCCGGGATGTTCAGCAGGATGGCCGTGCGCGAGCCGCCATACAGCGCGCCCACATACGAACAGATCAGCACCAGGATGGCCGTGTTGGGCGGCAGCTTGATGGTCAGCGTGGTCAGCAGCGCAATGGCCAGCGTGGCAGACAGCCCGGGCAGGATGCCCATGACGATGCCCACCAACGCACCGCCCAGCCCGTAAGCCAACGTCAGCGGGTCCAGGAAACTGAGGTAGGCATGGCCCAGATCGGACAGACCTTGCATGGAACCTTCGGGTCGGGCGGGTTTAAGGCAGGCGCACCAGGAAAATTTCCTGGAATACCAGATGGGTGATGACGGCTGCGCCCAGGCCCACGGCCAGGGCCTGCAACCAGGCACCGGCCGTCAGGCCTGCGCGCACCGGCGTGCGGCCGATGCGTTCCAGCATCAGCACCGAACCCGTGACGTACACGGCCGAGGCCAGCCAGAACGGCAGGCCGTGGCCCACCAGCACCACGCCATACAACACACACAAGGCAATCACCACCCACAGGCGCAGCCGCTGCTCTTTCAGATCGGCCAGCGCAGCCGGTGCGGTCTTCACCGGCGCCGATTGCAAGGCGCCGCGCCCCACACTGCGCAAGGCCAGCACCAGCCCCAGCAGCACCATGGCGATGCCCAGCAAACCAGGCAGCAAACCCGGCACGGTCACCGGGTTGATGTGCTGGCTTTCCAGGCGGTCCATGACCAGCGAACCCGCCAGCACTGCCACGCCCAACGCCACCCAGCCCAGGCCGTCGGTCAGATCGGCGCGCGGGCTGTGGCTGTGCGGTTCGGGCGTGGGTGACGACATGTCAACAAGCGGCAGCGTCGCGGCTCAACGATCAGGGCTTGGGAATGCCCACCGTGTCCGGCGAGGTCTTGGCCTTGCCACCTTCGAACAACAGCCAGGCGTTGGCCTGGATGGCCGGGAACACAGCCTTCTGCGCCGCGTCGCCCGACTGCGGCGCAAACAGGGCGCCGCGGCTGGCGGCGTACTTCTTCAAGGCCTCGCTCTGGCTGATGTTCTCGGTCCAGATGCGCTGCACCGTGGCCACCACGTCGTCGGGCACACCCTTGGGGATGAAGATGCCGAAGTAGTTGGTGGGGGCGCTGAAACCGGGAATCGAGTCGGACAGCGGCGGGATGCTGCCGTAGCCGTCCAGCACCAGGGCCTTGTCGCTGACGGTGGCCAGCGGGCGCAGCCGCTTGCCGCGGATCATGTCGGCCTGCTCCACGGCCAGCTGGGTCGTGACCTCGGTTTCGCCGGCCACCGTGGCCACCACGGCCGGGTTACCGCCGTCATAGGTGACGTGGCGGTACTTGACGCCCGTGACCTTGCTGATCAGCTCCATGGCGTTGTGGCCGGCCGAGGTGACACCGGCCGTGGCCACGCTGATCTGGCCGGGCTTGGCCTTCATGGCGTCCAGCAGGTCCTTGGCCGTCTTGTAGGGCGTGCCGGGGTTGACACCGATGACCTGGATGTTGGCCACGCTCAGGAACAGGTTCCAGTCGGTGATGCGGGTTTTCAGCGAGCCCAGGGTTTCATAGGCGCCCAGGTCCTGTGCCGCGCCGGCTGTCCAGGTGTAGCCGTCCTTGGGCGCGTCCAGTGCACTCTTGGTGCCGATGGAGCCCGAAGCGCCGGGCTGGTTGATGATGACAATGGTCTGGCCCAGCGCCTTTTCAAGTTCAGCCGCCGTCACGCGGGTGACCTGGTCGGTAGAGCCGCCGGGCGACCAGGGCACGATGATGTTGATGGGCCGGGTGGGTTTCCACTGCTGGGCCATGGCGGTACCGGCCAGCGGCAGCGTGGCCGCCACGGCCAGCAGGGTCTTCAAAAAGAGGCAACGGCGTGTTTGCATGGCGATCTTCCTTGGATGAAGGGGGGATGAAACCGAAGTCGAGGGCGCGCGATCGTGTTAACCGGGTGGTTAATATGAACTGGCGCCGAAGCGCTGTCAATCCGGGTGAGCCTGGGTTGTTCCAAGGGCGCGGGGCTGCTGGCGGCACCGCGATGGAGCGCGGAGATTTGATACCCGCCACAGCCAACGCGATGACGACGGGCTCGCGCGGTCCAGCAGCTTGGCTTTCAGCGCACCGGAATCGGTGTGGCTCGATCCACGGGCACGGCGGTGATGCTGTTTTGCGGCGAGCCTTCGATGACCCGGTCAGAGTAGGTCAGGTAGACCAGCGTGTTGCGTGACGCATCCACCATGCGCACCACCCGCAGTCGTTTGAAGACCAGCGAGATGCGCTCGCTGAACATCTCGTCCTGCACCTTGATCGGCTTGGGAAACGAAATGGCACCCGTCTGTCGACAAGCGATGGACGCCTCTGCCTTGTCTTCCGCCAGACCCAGTCCGCCCTTGATGCCGCCGGTCTTGGCCCGCGAAACGTAGCAGGTGACACCCAAGACCTCGGGGTCGTCATAAGCGTCAATGACGATCTTGTGGTCAGGGCCGATCAGCTTGAAGACAGTGTCGACTTCGCCAACCCGTTCGGCATGGGCAGCCAAGGTCAAGGTCAGCAGGCTCAAACCAATGAAAAAACGTTTCATCAACACATTGTGAGCTTTTTGTGCCGCGGGCCGTTCACGCTGACCCGGCTCAGGGCGGGGCCATGGGATGTCCGGGCGCGTGCAAGTGGCAAGTCAGCAAAACCACGGCGACGGGGCATGACCTCCGGCTGCCGCATCAGCGCCTGGTTCGCAGACACTTCATTCCTGTGACGGGTGCATCGGCCGTTGCTACCGGCACCTGCAGCTCACGTCCGCAGCCTTCAACGCGCCCACCAGCCTACAAGGGATTGTCGGCAATCAGCAGGTAGAAGGGCAGGCCCTGCGGAAGGCGGAAATCCGGCGTCAGCTTTGTCGCGCCGCTTTCAGAGGGCACAGCCGGTCATGAGCGGGTTCTTGCAAGCGGCAGTTTTTGGAAGCCTCAGCCGGGTCAGCGGTCAAGACCGATGCCCTTGCTCCGATGAGAACGACATTTCGGCAGGCTGGCGCCTCCGCGGGCAGCGCGCCGGTTTCGAGAACATGCCATCAGGCTGCCCCGCGCGGGCGCGTGAAGCGCAGCGTCAATTGAGACCCCTAGTTTTTGCTTGCCTGTGCCGCATCGACTCGTTAGATTGCGGGCTTGGTGGCGCGGCGCCATCAAGGGCTGCGGCAATGCGGGCGGGGCTCGTAGCGGCCTCCAAACTTGAGCCTGCAAAAGGAGCTTACGTGAAGCATTTCTTGGAACGAGGGGGCGTGCGGGCCTGGGCCTTGGCCCTGGTGCTGGCGGCGTTGTCGACCGGCTGGACCAACAGTCGCGCCGATGGCGAAGAAAGCCGGCGCCATTGGGTGACGACCTGGACGGCCAGCCAGCAGGCACCTGAGCCCCCGGCCATCGGCGCCAATCCAGCGCAGTTTTCCAATCAGACCATCCGCCAGATCGTCCATGTCAGCCTGGGTGGCACCAGGGTGCGTCTGCGGCTGAGCAATGAATTTGGCAAAACGCCGTTGCAACTGGGCGAGGTACGCATCGCGCAGCAACTGTCCGGGCCGTCCATCGAGCCGGGCAGTGACAGAGCCGTGACCTTCGGTGGCCGCAGCAGCGTGACGATCCCGGCTGGCGCGCCGCTGCTCAGCGACCCCGTCGACATCGCGGTGGCGCCGCTGTCAAACATGGTTGTGAGCCTGTACCTGCCCGATACGGTTCCGGCCCATACCTTCCATTCTCTGGGCGTGCAGACGACTTATGTGACCTCGCCGGGCAATTTTGCTGCTGCGGTCACACCGCCCGTGGCGGCCACGACCACCTCGTGGTTCTTTCTGAGCGGCCTCAGCGTTCTTGCCGAAAAACGAGCCGCCGCGGTCGTGGCGGTGGGCGACTCCATCACTGATGGCTATGCGTCGACCGTGGACGCCAACCGCCGCTGGCCCAACCTGCTGGCCGAACGCCTTCAGGCGCGCTCGGACCTGCGGCACGTTGCCGTGGCGGACCACGGCATCAGCGGCAATCGCACGCTGCATGACTTCATCGGCCCCAACGCGCTGGCGCGTTTTGATCGGGACCTGTCCGGATCACCCGGCGCACGCTGGGTGATCCTGCTGGAAGGCATCAACAACATCGGCATCCCGGGCGCCTTTGGCCTTGGCAGTGAGCAGGTGAGTGCGGACGACATCATTGGGGGCCATCGCCAGTTGATTGCCCGGGCGCATGAGCGCGGGCTGAAGATCTACGGCGCGACGTTGACGCCTTTTGAGGGCACCCTTTTCCCCGGCTACTACACGGCGGCCGGCGAGGCCAAGCGCCAGGCGGTGAATGCGTGGATACGCGGCAGTGGTGAATTTGACGCCGTCATCGACTTCGACAAGGCCCTGCGGGACCCGGCCAACCCGGGCCGCATGCTCGCCGCATATGACAGCGGGGATCACTTGCACCCCAACGACGCCGGCTACCAGGCCATGGCCAATGCCATCGACCTCAAGCTGTTCCGCGGCAGCGGTGACAACTGACCTGTAGCCAGCAAACGCTCACGGCCCGTTGCGGGGCTTTGAGCGGCTATGGGCGGCTACGGGCGGGCATGTGCCGCTGCGGCTGTCATGTCCCGGTGCTCGGTCAGGCCTTCCCACCTGCGTGTACCCCGTGATTCAGCGACCCACCCCGTCTCGCTTCTGTGACGGCAAGGTCAGCGCGATCTGTCGGTAGCCCAATTGCACCTGGCCCGCTTGCTGCAGGCTGTGCAGCGCCTCATTGACACGCTGTCGTGACGCGCCGACAGCGTCCGAGATGTCTTGCTGCGTCACCCGCAGCCGAACCCGGCCATCGGCGAGTTTTTCGCCGTTCTCGGCGGCCAGGTGATGAAGGGTGACGAGCAATCGGTCCTGCAGCCGCCCTTGCGCCTGCGCGGCCACGTGATCGATGATTTCGCTGAGCCGTGTCGCCAGGAATCTGGACACCGCCAAGCCGACCATGGCATCGCGGCGCATCACATCGATGAACGCATCGCCGGGAATGGCGCAAACCTCGCAGGAGCCGCTGGCCACGAGGTCTACCTGAAACGGCAACCCCGTCAGGACCGACGCCACGCCCAAGGCCTCACCGGGCTCGACCCACCGGATCAGATGCTCGTGGCCATCCGGCAAAGTCGTCATGGATCGCAGCCTGCCCCGAATCAGGATGAGGATGTTCTTCAATGCGTGACTGCGCTGAATGAGCGTTGCGCCGTCACGGTATCGGCGCTGGGACCCGAGTCGCAGCAGCAACTCAGCGGTCTCCGGTGGCAGGGTTTTCAGCAGTTCAAGCCGGCGGGAAGTTGATGAGTCTGGCCTGAATGTCGCGTTCTGGTCGGTATTCACCCATAGATTGTCACCTATGCAGCAATTCAGATACGAAGTCGGAAATAGCCTGAAAGATCGCTGCGTGTTTTGACGCGGCTCAAACTTCGAGGACGTCAACATGCACTATTCGCACCGACTTGCCATCGCCGTGGTTGGCGTGGCGGTCTCCGCCTCTTCGTGGGCCCAGACCAATCTGCGTATCCAGGACTACCCCGGACTGGGCAACTTCCTGGTTCGCGTGGCCAATGCCAATGGCTTGTGCGAGAAGCAAAACCTCAAATGTGAATTGAAAACCATTCCACAGGCACCACTGGGTCTACAGACCATGATGTCGGGTGACATCGAGGTGGCCTTTGCTCCGCCTGAAGTGCTGGTGCAGGCTGTCAACAAAGGCGCCGACCTCAAGGTGATTGGCAGTGGTGCTCGTGAACCGGTTTTTTTCCTGATGGCTGGCGCGGGCCTTGAGACGCCCAACGCAGCCAAGGGCTACCCGGCCGTGATGCAGGACTTCAAGGGCAAAAAAGTGGGTGTGACCGCTCGGGGCAGTGGTGCCGAATTTCAGCTGGTCGAAATGCTCAAAGGCGCGGGCATGTCCGCTGACGACGTGACCATTGTGGCTGTCGGCGCCCCCAACACCGCCTTCCCGGCCATCGCCAACAAACAGATTGATGGCCTGATTTTGTTCGCGCCCATGGACGGTTTTTGCGAAGTCAGCAAAGCATGCCGGGTGGTGGTTGACCCTCGCAATGGCGAAGGCCCAGCCAATGTGACCAAGGCATCAGGCGCCAGCGTGGTGATGGCCGTACGTGCCGACTATGCGGCCAAAAATGCGACCACGATCCAGGCTTTCGAGCGCGCCATGCGCGAAGCCGAAGCCATTGCCCAGAATCCGGCCAACGGTGCGGCGATGTTCAAAATCGCGCAGGACACTTTCAAGATCAACGCGCCCGGCGGCGACAAAATTCTTGAAATTACGCTGCGCAACACCTTGAAGGGCTTCAAGTACGACGTGGATGCCAAGGCCCTGCAGCACATTGCCTCGTACATGCACAGCGGTGGTCAGATCGACAAGCTGGTGGACACCAGCAAATTGCTGATCAAGTAACCCGCTCCAACGCCCTTTCGCGTTCGCGACCATGTCCGACACATCCCCCACCAGGCCTGCAGTCGCTGTCGATGGGCTCCATCTCAGCTTCGGTGGAGGGGAGCCGGTGTTGTCAGGCGTTTCGCTGCATGTCGCGGAGGGCGAGTTCGTTTCGCTGGTCGGGCCAAGCGGCTGCGGCAAGACGACGCTGCTCAACCTGTGTGCCGGCCTGGTGCCACACACGGGCGCAGGCTCGATTCACGTCGTGGGTGACCCGCCCAGTGAGGGCAACGCCAAAGTGGCTTACATGCTGGCGCGCGACAGCCTGTTGCCGTGGCGCACCGCGCTGGAAAACGCGGCCTTTGGGCTGGAGGTGCGCGGTGTCTCCGCTGCAGACCGCTTGGCACGCGCAAAAGCCATGCTCGCCGAGGTGGGTTTGGCCGCTTACGAAAACAATCTGCCCAAAGCCTTGTCGCATGGCATGCGCCAGCGCACCGCGCTGGCGCGCACCTTCGGCATGGATGCCTCGTTGTTGCTCATGGACGAGCCCTTTGGAGCGCTTGACGCGCAGACCAAACTCCAGCTTGAAGACCTGCTGCTGCGCCTGTGCGACCAGCACCGTCAGA
>JAHECB010000446.1 GCA_024641925.1 Betaproteobacteria bacterium | reverse complement strand
GCACGGGTGCTGGGCCGCGACGACATCGGCGCGCTGGCCCCCGGCATGGCCTGCGACCTGGCCAGTTATGCCTTGGACGAACTGGCTTTGGCGGGCGCCGACCACGACCCCGTGGCCGCGCTGCTGCTGTGCCAGGTGAACAGCGCCCGGCATGTGGTGGTGCAAGGCCGGCCGCTGGTGCAGGACGGCCGCATCACGGTGCTGGACCTGACAAAGCTGGTGCACCAGCACCGGCGGCTGGCGCGGCAGCTGGTGCAGGGCTGACCCGGTGACACCGGCTGACGGCGCTCGCGCACAATGGCGCCGTCCGCTTCATCGCGCCTACCGGAGACCCCCATGCTTGGCCACATGATGCAGCAGCCGCTGCTGATCTCGACCCTGTTGATCCACGCCGAACGCCACCATGGCGAACGTGAAATCGTTTCGCGCCGCGTCGAAGGCGACATCCACCGCACCACCTACAAGGAACTGGCGTCGCGCTCGCGCCGCATGGCCAAGGCCCTGATCAAGCTGGGTATCCAACCCGGCGAACGGGTCGCCACACTGGCCTGGAACACGCACCGCCACATGGAGCTGTACTACGCCGTCAGCGGTTTTGGCGCCGTGCTGCACACCCTGAACCCGCGTCTGCACCCCGACCAGGTGGTCTACATCGCCGACCACGCAGAAGACCAGGTGGTGTTTTTTGACCTCACCTTCCTGCCCATCGTGCAGGCGGTCGCGTCGCGCACCAAAACCGTCAAACACTGGGTGGCCATGACGGACCGCGCCCACATGCCGGCTGCCGACCAGGCCGCCAAGGTGCCCGGGCTGCTGTGTTTTGAAGAGCTGATGGCCGCGCAGGACGACACGTTCACCTGGCCGCAATTTGACGAAAACAGCGCCAGCAGCCTGTGTTACACCAGCGGCACCACGGGCAACCCCAAGGGCGTTTTGTACAGCCACCGCAGCACCCTGCTGCACAGCCTGGCGGCGGCTTTGCCCGATGCCTTGAACTGCTCCGAGCGCGACGTGATCCTGCCCGTGGTGCCCATGTTCCACGTCAACGCCTGGGGTTTGCCGTATGTGGGCTGCCTGACCGGCGCCAAGCTGGTGTTCCCGGGGCCGGGGCTGGATGGCAAGAACCTGTACGAGCTGTTTGAAAGCGAAGGTGTCACCGTGTCAGCCGGAGTGCCCACCGTCTGGCAGGGTCTGCTGGGTTACGTTGAAGCCAACAAGCTCAAATTCAGCACCATGCGCCGCACCATCATCGGGGGTTCGGCCTGCCCGCCGGCCATGATCCGCGCCTTTGCAGAACAGTACGACGTGCAGGTGCTGCACGCCTGGGGCATGACCGAGATGTCGCCGCTGGGCACTGTGTGCACCTTCAAGGCGGCGCAAGTCCCGCTGGGCCAGGAAGAGCGCTACGCCATCATGGCCACGCAGGGCCGCGCGGTGTTCGGCGCGGACATGAAGATCGTCTCGGAAGACGGCAAGGACCTGCCCTGGGACGGCAAGACCACGGGCGACCTGTACGTGAAGGGCCCCTGGATCATCAGCGGCTACTTCAAGAACGAAGGGGGCAACCCGCTGAAAGACGGCTGGTTCCCCACCGGCGACGTGGCCAAGATCAGCCCCGATGGCTTCATGACCATCACCGACCGCAGCAAGGACGTCATCAAGTCCGGCGGCGAATGGATCGGCAGCATCGACCTGGAAAACATCGCCATGGCGCACCCCGCCGTGGCGATGGCCGCGTGCATTGCGGCGCGGCACCCGAAGTGGGACGAGCGGCCGCTGCTGGTGGTGGTGAAGAAGCCCGGTGCGTCGGTCACACGTGACGAGCTGATTGCCTTCTACGACGGCAAGATCGCCAAGTGGTGGACACCGGACGACGTGGTGTTTGTCGATGCCATTCCGCTGGGCGCCACCGGCAAGATGCAGAAGATCAAGCTGCGTGAGCAGTTCAAGGACCACGTGCTGCCCACGGCTTGATGCCGACGGGCGGTCGCCCTGCGCGAACCGCCCGTTTTCCAACCGCCCGTTTGCGAACCGCCCGTTTGCGAGCCGCCCGGATCCGTTCAGGGCCAGTCGGCGTAACTTTGTGGCGCCAGACCGGCAGCGCCACCCGCCAGCGCACGCACCTGCGCGCGCCAGCGGCCCGGCGGCAGGCCTGACCAGCGGCTGAAAAACCGGCTGAAATGGCTGCTGCTGCCAAAACCCAGGTCAGCCGCCAGGCGTTCCACCGGCAGGT
>JAHECB010000233.1 GCA_024641925.1 Betaproteobacteria bacterium | reverse complement strand
CCCGTGCCTGGCAGTCGCGCTGGTTTGCAAGCCGCAAGAACTTTGCGGGCATGCTGGCCGAAGATCTGAAGGTGCGTGAGTATCTGAAGGCCAAGCTGAAAAGCGCCGCCGTGTCGCGCATCCTGATCGAGCGCCCCGCCAAGAATGCCCGCATCACCATCTTCTCGGCACGTCCGGGCGTGGTCATCGGCAAGAAGGGCGAAGACATCGAGAACCTGAAAGCCGAGCTGGCGCGCCGCCTGGGTGTGCCGGTGGCTGTGAACATCGAAGAGGTGCGCAAGCCCGAAGTCGATGCGCAGCTGATCGCGGACAGCATCACGCAGCAACTGGAAAAGCGCATCATGTTCCGCCGCGCCATGAAGCGCGCGATGCAGAACGCCATGCGTCTGGGTGCCCAGGGCATCAAGATCATGAGCGCGGGTCGCCTGAACGGCATCGAAATTGCACGTACCGAGTGGTACCGCGAGGGCCGTGTGCCGCTGCACACCCTGAAGGCTGACATCGACTATGGTTTCTCGGAAGCCAAGACGACCTACGGCATCATTGGCGTGAAGGTCTGGGTCTACCGCGGTGACCGCCTCGCCAACGGCGACGCACCGCAGCTGCCCAAAACCGAACACGACAACGAGCGCCGTGACCGTCGCCCCCGTCCTGATGGCCGCCCTGGTGGCGCGCCAGGCCGTGGCCGGCCCGGTGCTGACCGTGCGCCCCGCGCCGACGCTGCTGCGCCGGCACCCGGCGCCGCGGCAGATGGTCCCAAGGGCCCGGCTGTCAAACGCGTTCGCCGCGCACCCAGCGCTGACGCACCGGCAACGCCGGGCGCACCAGCTGCGACCGGTGGCAGCGAGACCAAAGGAGAATAACGATGCTGCAACCTGCACGTCGAAAGTTCCGCAAGGAACACAAGGGCCGAAACACGGGCATCGCCACGCGCGGTGCCAACGTCTCGTTCGGCGAATTCGGCCTGAAGGCCACCGAGCGCGGCCGCATCACGGCACGCCAGATCGAAGCGGCTCGTCGTGCCATCAGCCGGCACATCAAACGTGGCGGCCGGATCTTCATCCGCATCTTCCCGGACAAGCCGATTTCGCAAAAGCCGGCCGAAGTGCGCATGGGTAACGGCAAGGGCAACCCCGAGTACTATGTGGCTGAAATCCAGCCGGGCAAGGTGCTGTACGAAATCAACGGCGTGCCCGAGCAACTGGCGCGTGAAGCCTTCTTGCTGGCTTCAGCCAAGCTGCCGCTTCGCTGCACCTTCGTGGCGCGCCAGGTCGGCACCTGAAGCGGAGAAAGAACATGAAAGCATCAGAGCTGCGCACCAAGGACATTGCTGCGCTTGAAAAAGAAGTCGCCGATTTGCTGAAAGCCCACTTCGGGCTTCGCATGCAGCGCGCGACGCAACAACTCACGAACCACACGCAGCTGGGCAACACCCGCCGCGACGTGGCCCGTGCGAAGACCGTCATTGCAGAGAAGAAGCGCCAGGCGGCGCAAGCTGCTCAAGGGGCCACGAAATGACCGACACCGCTACCCAGACTGCTGCCGCAGCGCCGGTCAAGAACACCCGCACCCTGGTGGGTCGTATCGTCAGCGACAAGCGGTCCAAGACCGTCACGGTGCTGGTTGAGCGTCGCACCCCGCACGAGCTCTACGGCAAGATCGTTGCCAAATCCAGCAAGTACCACGCCCACGACGAAAACGGCGAGTACAAGATGGGCGACTTGGTGGAGATCGCCGAAGGGCGCCCCATCAGCAAGACCAAAAGCTGGACGGTGACACGCCTCGTCGAAAAAGCACGTCTGGTCTGATTCGGGCTGTAGCCTGATTCATCACGGCCGGCGACTGCCCAAGGCAGTGCCGGTCGTTTTCCATTCCGGTGTCGCAAGCTGGCGCTGGAAATGTCCAAGCAACTCGAACAGGAGATCCATCATGTTGAAGGTCGGAGACAAACTGCCAGCTGGCAGCCTGCAAGAATTCATCGAAGTCGAGGGTAATGGCTGTTCCCTGGGCCCCAACAGTTTTGACATTGCGGCGCTGACCGCTGGCAAGAAGATCGCCATCTTTGGCCTGCCAGGTGCGTTCACGCCCACCTGCTCAGCCAAACATGTGCCGGGATACGTTGAACAAGCCGCCGCCCTTCGCGCGGCCGGTATCGACGAAGTGTGGTGCGTGGCTGTCAACGACGCCTTTGTCATGGGCGCCTGGGGTCGTGATCAAAAGACGCAGGGCAAGGTTCGCATGATGGCGGATGGGAGCGCTGCGTTTGCACAGGCTACCGGTTTGACGCTGGACCTGACCGCCCGCGGCATGGGTCTGCGGGCCGACCGTTATTCGATGCTGGTGGTTGATGGCGTGGTGAAGAGCTTGAACCGGGAGGCGCCCGGCAAGTTCGAGGTCAGCGACGCTGCCACCATGCTTGGGCAGGCCAAGGCGCTGCTGGCCTGACATTCCCGTCGCCGAATCTTGTACCCCAAATGCAAAAGGGGTCTTGACGGCGGCTAGCAACCTGCGCCATACTCGCAGGCTTCGCCGAAAACGAAGAAGGCCCATCGCGGCCTGGTAGGCAAGATCTTGCATCGGTTCAGGCCGACGCGCCAAGATCGCAACGGTTCTCACCAAGTTGAGCCTTTGCCGCCGCCGGGTGCGATCAAGCGGTCAGCTGAATTTTCGGATCAACCCATACAACGGGCCCAAGACTGGTTGTGTGGTGCCTGCATCCCCGCGGTGCGGCACCAACGCTTCAAAGTTGGGATTGAACATGATCCAAATGCAATCGCGGCTCGACGTGGCCGATAACACGGGCGCTAAATCCGTCATGTGTATCAAGGTGCTGGGCGGCTCCAAGCGTCGCTATGCAGCCATTGGTGACGTGATCAAGGTCACCATCAAGGAAGCTGCGCCGCGTGGTCGCGTCAAAAAGGGTGAGGTCTACAGCGCCGTGGTTGTGCGTACAGCCAAGGGTGTGCGCCGCCAGGATGGGTCGCTGATCAAGTTCGACGGCAACGCCGCCGTGCTGCTGAACGCCAAGCTCGAGCCGATTGGCACCCGCATCTTCGGTCCGGTGACGCGTGAACTGCGCACCGAGCGCTTCATGAAGATCGTGTCACTGGCACCCGAAGTGCTGTGAGCTGCCCCCGCTAAGGACAGAGCAACATGAACAAGATTCGCAAAGGCGACCAGGTCATCGTGATCACGGGTCGCGACAAAGGCAAGCGCGGCACCGTGTCGCAGCGCGTCGATGAAGACCGGCTGGTGGTTGACGGTGTCAACCAAGTCAAGAAGCACGTCAAGCCCAACCCCATGAAGGGCACCACGGGTGGCGTCGTTGACAAGACCATGCCGATTCACCAGTCCAACCTGGCGATCTACAACGCCAGCACGGGCAAGGCAGACCGGGTTGCCATCAAGCTGCTGGACGACGGCAAGAAAGTTCGCGTCTACAAGTCCAGTGGCGTTGAGATCAAGGCCTGACCGGGCACACGACTGAGCACAACATGGCAAAGACCAAAGCAGCTGCAACAGCAGCGACCTCACAAGCCGGCACGGGCAAAGTGCCGCGCCTCCAGGCCATCTTCCGCGACACCATCACCCCTGCGTTGATGGAGAAATTCGGCTTCACTTCGGTGATGCAGGTGCCGCGTCTGACCAAGATCACGCTGAACATGGGTGTCAGCGAGGCGGTTTCAGACAAGAAAGTCATGGACCACGCCGTCAGCGACCTGACCAAGATCGCAGGCCAGAAGCCTGTGGTCACGATGAGCAAGAAAGCCATCGCCGGTTTCAAGATTCGTGACAGCGTGCCCATCGGCACCATGGTCACGCTGCGTGGCGTGCGCATGTACGAATTCCTGGACCGCTTCGTCACCGTGGCGTTGCCCCGGGTGCGCGACTTCCGCGGTATCAGTGGCCGGGCCTTCGATGGTCGCGGCAACTACAACATCGGTGTCAAAGAGCAGATCATCTTCCCCGAGATCGAGTACGACAAGATCGACGCGATCCGAGGCATGAACATCAGCATCACCACCACCGCGAAAACCGATGACGAGTGCAAGGCACTGTTGACGGCATTCAAGTTTCCCTTCAAGAACTGAGGCACAGTCCCATGGCCAAACTGTCCGTCATTCAGCGCGAAGAAAAGCGCGAAAAGCTGGTTGCAAAGTTCGCGAAGAAGTACGCCGAACTCAAGGCTGTCAGCAACAACGCCAAGCTCAGCGACGAAGAGCGTTATGCCGCCCGTCTGGAGCTGCAAAAGCTGCCGCGAAATGCCAACCCCACGCGCTTGCGCAACCGCTGCGCCCTTACCGGGCGTGGTCGGGGCACATTCCGCATGTTCGGCCTGGGCCGCAACAAGATCCGCGAACTCGCCTTCAAGGGCGACATCCCGGGCATGGTCAAGGCCAGCTGGTAATCCAGCCGCCGACCATCCGAGCCGACCAGGAGATTTTTCATGAGCATGAGTGATCCCATCGCGGACATGCTGACACGCATCCGCAACGC
Source organism: Betaproteobacteria bacterium (assembly GCA_024641925.1). GTDB lineage: Bacteria > Pseudomonadota > Gammaproteobacteria > Burkholderiales > Burkholderiaceae_C > Rubrivivax. The sequence goes on along the minus strand of JAHECB010000233.1, from coordinate 3,679 downwards.
ACAAGCCGTTGCCAAGGTTGCGGTCACGATGCCCTCTTCCAAGTTGAAAGTGGCCATCGCGCAGGTTCTGCAAGACGAGGGCTACATCGACGGTTTTGCCCAGCACGAAAACGGCGGCAAGCCTGAACTCGAGCTGACGCTGAAGTATTACGCTGGCAAGCCCGTCATCGAGCGCATCGAGCGCGTCAGCCGGCCTGGCTTGCGTGTGTACAAGGGCCGTGACGCGATCCCGCAGGTGATGAACGGCATGGGCGTGGCGATTGTCACCACCCCGCGTGGCGTGATGACCGACCGCAAGGCTCGCCAAACCGGTGTCGGTGGCGAAGTGCTTTGCTACGTCGCCTGACCCTGACGAAGAACGGAGCAGACACATGTCCCGCGTAGGAAAAATGCCGATCGCCGTGCCCAAGGGTGTGGACGCGTCAATCGGCAACAACCAAATCACCATCAAGGGTGCCAACGGCACCTTGGTGCGTCCCATCCACCCGCTCGTCACGTTGAAGATCGAAGGCGGCAGCATCATGGTCGCCCCGGTGGCGGGCAAGCCTCAGGCAGACGCCATGAGCGGCACCATGCGTGCACTCATCGCCAACATGGTCAACGGCGTCAGCAAGGGCTTCGAGCGCAAGCTCAACCTCGTCGGTGTGGGTTTTCGTGCCCAAGCGCAGGGTCAGAAGCTGAACCTGCAGATCGGCTTTTCCCACCCTGTGGTGAAGGAAATGCCGGCTGGGGTGAAGGTGGTGACACCCACCCAGACCGAGATCGTGATTTCAGGCGTCGACCGTCAGGCCGTTGGCCAACTGGCCGCAGAAGTGCGTGCCTTCCGTCCGCCTGAGCCTTACAAGGGCAAGGGCATTCGTTACGCCGAAGAGCGTGTCGTGATCAAAGAGACGAAGAAGAAGTAAGGACCGCAGCCATGAGCATCACCAAAAAAGCGCAACGCCAGCGCCGTTCGCGTCAAACCCGGCAGCGCATCCTGAACCAGCGCGTTGTGCGCCTGGCTGTGCACCGCTCGAATCTGCATATCTATGCTTCCATCGTTTCCGACGATGGCAACAAGGTACTGGCTTCCGCATCCACGGCCGAAAAAGAAGTCCGCGAATTGCTGGGTGCTGCCGACAAGGGTGGCAACGTCGGCGCTGCGGCCCTCATCGGCAAGCGTATTGCCGAAAAGGCCAGGGCTGCGGGTATCGAAAAGGTGGCTTTCGACCGCTCGGGTTTTGCGTACCACGGCCGCGTCAAGGCGCTGGCCGATGCGGCACGCGAAGCCGGTCTCCAGTTCTAGTCTCAATTGACTGACTTCAAGCGACGGACCTCACTCGACTGACTTCGGTCAACGGATTGATGACCGGCAGCTAAGGAATATCTGAAATGGCAAAATTTACCCCCCGCGCGCAGGCAGAAGCCAATGACGACGGGCTCAAGGAAAAGATGATCGCGGTCAACCGCGTCACCAAGGTGGTCAAGGGTGGCCGCACGCTGAGCTTCGCAGCGCTGACCGTGGTTGGCGACGGCGACGGCCGTGTCGGCATGGGCAAGGGCAAGGCCAAGGAAGTGCCTGTGGCGGTGCAGAAGGCCATGGAGTCGGCCCGCCGCAACATGACCAAGGTCAGTCTGAAAAACGGCACCTTGCACCACCATGTTCGTGGTGAGCACGGCGCTGCCAAGGTGCTGATGGCGCCGGCCGCTGCCGGTACCGGCATCATTGCCGGCGGACCGATGCGCGCGGTTTTCGAAGTCATGGGTGTCACGGACATCGTGGCCAAGAGCCTGGGCTCGAGCAATCCGTACAACATGGTTCGTGCCACGCTGGACGCGCTGAAGCGCTCCACCACGCCGGCTGAAATCGCAGCCAAGCGCGGCAAGTCGGTCGAAGATATCTTCGGTTGATCGCCCCTTCGGAGAATCACATGTCTGAGAAAAAAACACTCACCGTCAAGCTGGTTCGCAGCGTCGCCGGCACACGCCAGTCGCACCGCGACACCGTGCGTGGCCTGGGCCTGCGCAAGCTGAACAGCACCAAGGTGCTGGAAGACACGCCGGCCGTGCGCGGCATGATCAACAAGGTCGACTACCTGGTGCAGGTGCTCTGATGGAACTGAACACAATCAAACCAGCCGGCGGGTCCAAGACCGCGCGGCGCCGTGTCGGTCGTGGTATCGGCTCAGGCCTGGGCAAGACGGCGGGTCGCGGCCACAAGGGCCAGAAGAGTCGTGCCGGTGGCTACCACAAGGTGGGCTTTGAGGGCGGTCAGATGCCTTTGCAGCGTCGCCTGCCGAAGCGTGGCTTCAAATCAGCTCAACTGAAGCTGAATGGTGAAATCACCCTCAGCGATCTGCAGGCCATGGAGTCCGCAGAAATCGACCTGCTCCAGCTGAAGGCTGTGGGTCTGGTAGGCCAGCACGTCAAGTACGTCAAGGTCATCAAGTCGGGTGAAATCAAGCGAACGGTGTCTTTGAAGGGCATCAAGGCAACTGCAGGCGCCAAGGCTGCCATCGAGGCCGCTGGCGGCCAGATGGCTGTTTAAGCAACTCAAGGACTGAGCAAGACTGTGGCAACTGCAGCGAACCAACTGGCCAAAAGCGGGAAATTCGGCGACTTGCGTCGCCGAATCGTCTTCCTGTTGCTGGCGCTGGTGGTCTATCGCATCGGTGCGCACATTCCCGTGCCCGGCATCGACTCCAACGCACTGACCGAACTGTTCAAGAGCCAGAGTGGCGGCATTCTGAACATGTTCAACATGTTCAGTGGCGGCGCCTTGTCGCGCTTCACGGTGTTTGCCCTGGGCATCATGCCGTACATCAGCGCGTCGATCATCATGCAGTTGATGACCTACGTCGTGCCCACGCTCGAGGCCCTGAAAAAAGAAGGTGAAGCCGGGCGCCGCAAGATCACGCAGTACACCCGTTACGGTACGCTGTTCCTGGCCATTTTCCAGAGTCTGGGCATCGCCCTGGCGCTGGAAGGTTCTCAAGGGCTGGTCATCTCCCCGGGCTTCGGCTTTCGCATGACCTCCGTCGTCAGCCTGGTGGCGGGCACGATGTTCCTGATGTGGCTGGGCGAGCAGATCACTGAACGTGGCCTGGGCAACGGCATCTCTATCCTGATCTTCGCCGGCATCGTCGCGGGGTTGCCCAGTGCCTTGGGTGGCTTGTTTGAACTGGTGCGCACGGGTGCGATGAGCATCCCGGCACTGCTGTTCATCATGGCACTGGTGGTGTTCGTCACCTTTGCCGTGGTGTTTGTCGAACGCGGTCAAAGAAAGATCCTGGTCAATTACGCCAAGCGCCAGGTCGGCAACAAGGTCTATGGTGGACAGAGCTCGCACCTGCCCCTGAAGCTGAACATGTCGGGGGTGATTCCGCCCATCTTCGCCAGCTCCATCATCTTGCTGCCTGCCACCGTGGTGGGTTGGTTCGCCACCGGTGAAGGCATGCGCTGGTTGAAAGACCTGTCGGGCGCCCTGTCTCCCGGGCAGCCGATCTATGTGCTGCTGTACGCGGCCATGATCATCTTCTTCTGCTTTTTCTACACGGCGCTGGTGTTCAACAGCCGCGAGACGGCTGACAACCTCAAGAAGAGTGGTGCTTTCATTCCCGGCATCCGCCCCGGTGAGCAGACCGCCAAACACATCGACCGTATCCTGGGCCGCCTGACACTGGCCGGTGCTGTCTACATC
>JAHECB010000232.1 GCA_024641925.1 Betaproteobacteria bacterium | reverse complement strand
CCGCGTGGGTTCAGCGGCACAAGGTTTGCATTTCATGGCCACTCTGGGTTTGGTAACACCACAAGACATGCATTTCAGCGAGCCGCTGCCGCTGAAAAGCGGCGCTGTGCTGGGTGCCTATAGCCTGCGCTACGAGACCTATGGCACGCTGAATGCTGCCAAGAGCAACGCCGTGCTGGTTTGCCACGCCCTGAACGCCAGCCACCACGTGGCCGGCATCCACGCCGACGGCAGCCGCGGCTGGTGGGACAACCTGGTCGGCCCCGGCAAGCCGCTGGACACCGACCGATTCTTTGTCATTGGCGTGAACAATCTGGGTTCCTGTTTTGGCTCGACAGGACCTACCGAGATCAACCCCGAAACCGGGCGCCGCTACGGTGCGGACTTTCCGGTGGTCACGGTGGAAGACTGGGTCGAGGCCCAGATGCGCCTGGTGCAGCGCATGGGCATTGACCAGTTGGCCGCCGTGCTGGGGGGCAGCCTGGGCGGCATGCAGGCGCTGGACTGGGCGCTGCGTCACCCCCAACACCTGCGCCACTGCGTGGCTGTGGCCACGGCGCCCAACCTGAGCACGCAGAACATTGCCTTCAACGAAGTGGCGCGCCGCGCCATCATCACCGACCCCGACTTCCACGGTGGCCACTACCTGGCGCACGACACCGTCCCCAAGCGGGGTCTGCGGGTAGCGCGCATGATCGGCCATATCACCTACCTCAGCGACGACGCGATGGAGGCCAAATTCGGTCGCGAGACCAAGAACGCTGCGCTGAACTACAGCACACAGGACATCGAATTCCAGATTGAAAGCTACCTCCGCCACCAGGGCGACAAGTTCAGCGAGTACTTTGACGCCAACACCTACTTGTTGATCACGCGGGCACTGGACTACTTCGATCCGGCTCGTGAACACGGCGGCGACCTGACGGCCGCCTTTGCCGGTGCGCAGGGCCCGCGCTTCACACTGGTCAGCTTCAGCACCGACTGGCGTTTTGCGCCCGAGCGCAGCCGCGAAATCGTCAAGGCCCTGGTGGACAACCGCATCGACGTGGCCTACGCCGAAATCGATGCGCCGCATGGACATGATGCCTTTTTGTTGGACGACAACCGCTACCACGCCCTGATGCGGGCCACCTTCGAACGCGTGGCTTCAAGCGGGGGCGACACCCATGTCTGAGCGCAAGGACATGGAGACCATTGCGCGCCTGGTGCCTGCCGGCAGCCGCGTGCTGGATCTGGGCTGCGGCAACGGGGAGTTGCTGGCGTGGCTGCAGCAGCACAAGGGCTGCAGCGGCTACGGCATCGAAATTGACGACAGCAATGTGCTGGGCTGCGTGCAACGGGGCGTCAACGTCATCCAGCTGAACCTGGAAGAAGGCTTGGCCCTGTTTGACGACCACAGTTTTGACGTGGTGCTGCAGGTGGACACACTGCAACACCTGCGCAACACCGAACGCATGCTGCGCGAAACAGCCCGGGTGGGGCGCATCGGCATTGTGTCGTTTCCCAACTTTGCGCACTGGCCCAACCGCCTGCGTGTGCTGAGCGGACGCATGCCGGTCACACGCACGCTGCCCTACGAGTGGTACGACACACCCAACATCCGTGTAGGCACCTACGCCGACTTCGAGGTGCTGGCGCAGCGCTGCGGCCTGGCGGTGACCGACAGCTTCGGGCTGCTGCACGGCCAAGCCATCCGGCGCTTGCCCAACTTGCGCGCCAATGTGGCGGTGTTCAAATTCGAGCGGGCGTAGCGGATCCGGCGGTACCGCGGTTGGTGTCTCCCGATGGGGCAAGAACCGTCGCATCCCGAGTTGATTCAGGCGCCCATTCAGCGCCTGGCCCGGCCAAGGTCGCGCCAGGCAGGCGAACCGAGAACCTTGCACCCTGGCCGGCCACGCTGGTGACACCAATGCCGCCGCCCATGGACTCGGCCAGCTGGCGGCTCAGCGCCAGACCCAAGCCAATGCCTGTAATACCGCGCTGTTGCGCATTGGCACGTTCGAACGGGTGGAACAGGCGATCAAGCTGGTCGCTTGCGATGCCCGGGCCGCCGTCGGTGACGTTGACCTCGACAGCCTGACCGTGCCGAAGCGCGTCAATGCGCACCCAGCCGTTCTGGTGATTGAACTTGATGGCGTTGGAAACCAGGTTGATCAAAACCTGCTTGAGGCGCTTGCGGTCGGCCAGCAACACGACCGAACTCGAGGCCTCGCGCTGAATGCCCAGTGTCACGCCCATCGCCTTGGCACTGGCTGCCAACATGGCACACACCTCGTCCACCAAGGGCCACAGGTCAACGGGCTCGATGCGGAAAGACAGCTGTCCGGTTTGCACGCTGGACAGGTCCAGCACGTCCTCGACCAGCGCCAACAGATGGTCGCCACTTTGCAGCACATGGCGTACCCAGCCGCGGTGGCGATCAGCCAGATTCGCATCCATGTCCAGCAGCTGTGAAAAGCCCAGGATGGCGTTCAGGGGGGTGCGCAGCTCATGGCTGACACGCGACAGGAATTGCGACTTCGCCAGGTCTGCCGCGGCGGCGCGGTCACGTTCCTGGCGCAGCCTGTCGGCCTGGCGCGCTTCGGACACGTCGGTGTGGGTGCCGATCATGCGCAAGGGCCGCCCCTCGGTGTCGCGCTGAATGACCACGCCGCGCGACAGCACAGTCTTCCAGCGTCCGTCCTTGCAACGCACACGACGCTCATTGATGTAGGTCGGTGTCAGCCCTTCCAAGTGAGCGCTGCGATCAGCCGCGATCCGCTCCAGATCGTCAGGATGGCTCATCGCGTTCAACGCGGCCGAGCCGTCCAGCAATTCATGCGGCTCATAGCCATACATCGCCTTGCACTCGGGGGACAGCCACAGCTGGTCATGGTCGATACGCCAATCCCAGACACCATCGCCACTGGCCTGCAAGGCCCGCTTCCACAACTCGCTGTTTTCTCGCAACTCATCTTCGACCTGGTGCTGCCGCGTGATGTCGATGATCATGCCCACCCGCACCTCGGGTTGGTCGGGTGCCGAGACACTCACGCTGTGCAGCTGCACCCATTTGATCGATCCGTCGGGCGGGCACAGGCGGCACTGGTAGCGCAAGCTGCCGCGTGTCTGCTTGGCGCTGGACCAGGCCTGCTTGACCCGGGCACGGTCGTCCGGATGGATGAGTGCAATCCAGCCATTCAGATCATGGGCATAGGCCCGCATGTCGACACCCAGAATGGGCATCGACTGGTCGTTGACAAACGTCACCTCGCGACTGCCGTCCGCCTGGTATTCCATGCGGTAGAAGATCGCAGGCACGATCTGCACCATCTGCTCAAACCGATCGCGGCTGATCTGCAGCTCTTGGCGATTGGTCATCTCGGCCGTGATGTCCTCTACCGTACCTTCGTGGTAAAGCGTCTGGCCGTTGGCGTCACGCACCTGGTGCGCATGTTCTCGAACCCAATACGGCACGTCGCTGCCGCGTCGGCGCACCAGCGACTCAAAAGCCACGACACGACCGTCACGCGCCAGCAACCCCAGGAACTCGGCGCGGCGACCCGGTTTGACGTACCAGTCGCCACAGAACGCGCGCGACGCGCTCAGGTACTGCGCTTCGCTTTCAAACCCCTCCATGCGAACCAACGCCGGGTTGGCACGCAGCAGCTGCCCATCGGCGCGGCTGCGGTAAGCGCCGATGGGCAGAAACTCAAACAGCGTGCTGAAGTTGTTGCCGGGGTCCATCGCTGCATCGGCCAGGTTTGATGTCCATTCTCAATCCAGTGTGACCTCCGCCCGCGCGGTGCCAGCCCGGTCCGCTGTGGCGGTGAGTGAAATCACCGTGCCACGAGCCCCCCGCACCACCCACTCCACCACCGCACGGTCGGCGGTGATGTCGCGATTGGGCAAAAACGCCTGCAAACTGCTTTTGGGCGCATGTCCTTCCAGGTGCGCCGCCACCACCCGCTCACGCCCGCTGGTCAGGGACGCGCCAGGCGGCAGATGAATCTGGAAGACCGTGCCGCGCACGGTCTTGCGCTGCAGTGCGCGATGCGTGACATAGGCGGGCAGGTAGCCGCTGTTGGCCACCGCCAGCCGTACGCGCCAGGTGTCTTCACCCAGCGCACGCACTTCGGTGCGCAGCACTTCCAGCTTGGGCAGGCTCAGCGCAAGCTGCGTCAGCCAGGTCGGGAAACGCGCCACTTCACGTTCGCGCAAGTCTGGCGGCGGGTTGCGCCAATAATTCATGCGGTCCCAGCCCCCCAGGTCCACCATGCCCAACTGCGGGTGGCGGAACGGGTACCAGTCCACATGGGCCTTGCCGCCGCAGTGTTCATCGCTCCATTTCAGCAGCGTCAGGTCGTCTTCCACAGGGTGGTTGCGGTACCAGTCGATCCACTTGTAGTCGGTGATGCCGGCTTCCTTGTTGGGCGCCCAGATCTCGACCGTCCAGAACAGCGCACCCAGGTGTTCGTAGACCCAGTCCTGCGTGCCGCTGATGGTCTGCTTGGGGTGGTACTTGAAGTCGTGCCAGATGCTCAGCGCGGGGTAGCCAGTCAGCTTCGCGCCCAGTTCCGACAGACGCTTGATCATCCACAGGTCTTCGGGGACCATGTCGTCATCACTGGCCGTGCCCATGGGCCGCAGGATGACGCCGCTGTGGGTGTGGAAACTGACCGCAGCGCCGATGTTGGGGTGGCCGGTGATGAAGTCCACCATGGCCCGCACTTCGGGTTCGCTGGCGGGATAGGGGCCGGCACCGGTCTGCTCGAATTCCTGCCGCCACATCGACGGGAAATTGCGGTTCAGGTCCAGGCCTTCGGGGTCGGGGTTGACCTTGATCTGCAGGCCATCGAAGTTTTTCAGGGTGCCTTCGGGCACGATGCGGAAGTACTCGCCCCCAAACTCGCCGGGTTCGCGCGCCACCATCAGGCGAGGTTCATTCGGGTGTTTTTTGTACGTGCCGTGCGGGTCGGGGATGCGCATGCTCAGCATGCGGCCGTCACCGTCCACGTCTTCCACCGTCAAGCCCTCGACCGGGTCTTCGTCAAACGGGTAGCGCCGTGTGCTGGATCGAATGTGCCGCGGTTTGTCGGCCAGGGCCAGTTCGGCGCCGTCGGGATTCAGGCGCGGCACGATGTACACCACGCGGGTGTTCAGCAACTCGGCGACTTGCGCGTCGCTCTTGTAGCCCAGGGCCAACTGGTGCAACCAGTACAGGCACGCGGTGCTGGCGGTCAACTCGGCGGCGTGGATGTTGCCGTCGATCCAGAAACCGGGCTTGTCGGTGTCCATGCCGGTGGCCCGGTTGGTCAGCGTCAGCAGCCAGATGTCCCGGCCTTCATAACTCTTGCCGATGCTGCGCAGACTGATCAACTGCGGCAAGGCGCTGGCGTAGTCCTGCAGCAGGCGGGTCAGTTCCGGGTAGCGGTAGAACTGGTCAAAGCGCGGGACGGGAATGTCGGACATGAGCGGCGTGGGTTACTGCTTTGGGGCACGGGCGCTGCCGATACTAACGGACGGCCAGGGCTGAACAAAAAAAGGGCGGGTCTCGTCGCGACCCGCCCTTTTTCCGCAGCATCGCCTGGCGCTACTGGGTTTGCACAGCCGAGTTGATGACGATATTGGGTACCGGCAAGCAGGTGCTGACAATCGCTGCAACACAAGGTGCCGCCGCTATGGCGTCGATGAGGCTGGCGCCGGTCGTAACGCTGCCGAACACCGCGTAACCCCGCGCTGCGCCATTTCGATCGAGCCCGGTGTTGTCGACCAGGTTGATGAAAAACTCCGAGGTCGCCGAATCCACGGGTGTCGACAGCCGCGCCATGGCCACCGTCAGCCGGGTGTTGGACAGACCCGCGTTGTCCTCCAGGGTGATGGGTGGGTTAGTCGTTTTGTGCGTCGGCGTGGCGTTGGCCGCCAAGGGTGCGTCGTAGCCTCCGCCCTGGATCACGAAGTTGGCAATGCTGCGGTGGAAGATGCTGCCGTCATAAAAACCCGCGTTCACATAGTCCAGGAAATTATCGACGGTGACCGGCGCCTGCTGCGGCGCCAGCGTGATGACAAAACTGCCGGCCAAGGCGGCGCCGTCGCTGACCGTCATGGTGACCTGCGGCGCAGGCACGGTGTAGCTCAGGCTGCCCGCATTGCTGCCATCCAGACCCCGTGTGATGGTGAACTGCTGACTTCCCTGGCCGGTCACCTTGCAGGTGTAGTACGCCGTTGTGGCCGTGCTGATGTAGGGCGCCGCCGTGCTGCGCGTGATCCCGGCACACCCCGCTGAACTGACCGTCATGGACCGGTCCAGGTCGTTGCCGTTGAGCGTCAGGACCAGCGCCTGGCCATAGCGCGGTGTGGTGATGCTGCCCGATGTCAGTGTTGGCACCGGTGTCGCGATGCTGCCATCACCGCCCCCGCCGCAGGCTGTCAACAGCGACAGACCCAGGATGGTGAGGGTCAGGGATAAGACACGAGGTGTACAAGGATTGTGTTTCATGGTGTGCAATGTTCTCAGCGTGAATCAGGCCTATTCAAACATGAGTTTGGTCATGCCCTGCAAGGTGAACAAACGGCCCGGGTTCTGCGTTTCTTCCAGCATGCCCGACAGCCGGTTTCGGATACGCGGGCTGCGGCTCGCGCGCCACACCACCAGATCGGCCAGCCAGGGGTGGTGGTTGACACGGCTGGCAGTTTCGTAGAGGTCAAAGCGGGGTTTGAGTTCCCGCAGGCTGGCCTCGTAACGCCCGCGCACCACGGTGTCATCCTTGTCAACCGAGCCAGCGCTGCCTGGCGCCAGCACCGCCGCGGCCAGCATGCCGGTCTCCATGGCCTTGCCGATGCCTTCGCCCGTGAAGGCATAGGTGCTGCCTGCGGCTTCACCCGTGGCCAGCATGCCGGGGCGCGACCAGCGGCCACCCCGCAAGCCACAGCGCAGCGGCGCGCCTTTGATCGCGCCTTGCAAGCTGCCCGTCTTCATCAACTCGCCGGCCGGCGGGTAGACCTCGCAAAACGCGTCAAACATCTGGCGCAGGTTGCTGGGCCGCATCTGGCCTTTGCCGCTGCGTTGTTGAATGTGGCTGCCCGTCAGCCCGGCACCGATGTTGAACAGGTCGCCGGGCGCCGGAAAGATCCAGCCGTAGCCGCCGCGCAGGCGAGGGTGCCACATCATTTGCAGCTGAGTGATGCGGCCCACCATCGACGGGTTGTGCACATAGCCCCGCAGCGCCACGCCGCTGGGCGTGTGGCGTTCACACAAGCCGGCGGCCTGCAGCGCCTGCGGCACCGCACCCGTGGCCAGCACCACCCAGCGGGCGCGAACTTCGGCCCATTCATCGCCCCGCTTGAAGCGCGCGCCGCAGACGCGGTCGCTGGCCAGCAGCGGCGCCTCAAAACGCCAGGGTGTGAACAACCGGGCGCCCGCGCGCTGCGCCGCGCGCACCAGCACATGGTCCAGCACCTTGCGGGGCAGCACCGACAAGGTGCCGGGCACATCGACCTGGCCACCACGCGGGCTGACACACCGCACACAGGACACCGGCGTAGCCAGCGCCGCCACCTCGTCGGCCACACCCAAGGCCCGCAGCGCGGCGTGGCTGTCGGGAATCAGGCCATCGCCACAGACCTTGTCGCGCGGAAAATCATGCTGGTCCACCAGCAGCACATCGCTGCCTTGTTCCGCCAGCCGCTGTGCGCAGGCGCTGCCGGCAGGGCCGGCGCCCACCACGAGCACGTCACAAGTCGCTGGAAGTGCGCTGTTGAGCATGGCGAGATTGTAGGCAGCCGCAGTGGCGGCAGGTCCTGCCTGCCACCTGCCGGGTTTCAGCGCGAGGATTCAACGCCACTGCTATGGAATCCTCGCTGGATGCCGACGTTTGAAGTGGCCGTTGGGCGGCTTCAGGTCAGACGGGCCTTGACCTTCTGCCGCCAGGCGTGCAGCAGCGGTTCGGTATATCCGTTGGGCTGGGCCAGCGCTTTGAACACCAGGTCGCTGGCAGCCTTGAAAGCGGCGCCGTCAAGATTTCCGGTCATCGGCCGGTAGGCCGGGTCGCCGGCGTTTTGCCTGTCGACGACCATCGCCATGCGCTTCAGTGTGGCCCGCACTTGCGCCTTGCTGACCACGCCGTGCAGCAGCCAGTTGGCAATGTGCTGGCTGCTGATGCGCAGCGTGGCGCGGTCTTCCATCAGGCCCACATTGTGGA
>JAHECB010000231.1 GCA_024641925.1 Betaproteobacteria bacterium | reverse complement strand
CTGCCGCCCCATCGAGTTGAAACACACGGCGGTCGGCCCCGTGATGGCCACACCGCCGGCCTGGTCGGCGATCACGCCGCACTGCACTGTTTCAGTGGCGGCGCCAGCCACCAGCGGCACTGTGCGGATGCTCCAGTACTTGCCGTTGGCGTCTGCCGTCTGACTGGCGCTGCAAACCGGGTTGTTGGTCAGGAAAAACACCACCTGGCGGCTGCGGCGCACGGCCTCGGTCTGGGCCAGGCGCATGCCGTTTTGCAGCGCGTCGCTGATGGTGCGCACCTGCGTGTTGCGAATCCAGGTGCGGAAGTTGGGTGCTGCCAGACCCAGCAGGATCGACAGCAGCACCAGCGTCACCATCAGCTCGATCAGGGTGACGCCATGCTGTTGTTGACCCCGGCACCGTTTTTGAGACGTCAGCATGTCTGACTCTTCTTGGTCAACCATTGCGTGGCACAGGTGCGCCAGCCCGTGGGCGCCGTCGTCGTGGCCCGCGAGTCGATCTGATCGATGGTGTAGGTGAAGCCGGCCACCTGGCCACTGCCCACGGCCTGCAGGGTGAAGGCTGTAGCCGTTGGCGTGCCGACACAGCTGACCACAAAGTGGCCGAAGGTCCGGGCGCTGGCCGGCGTGCTGGCGCAAGGTGTCGTGAACCCGGTTACCGAGGCGTAAGTGCGGTTGTCCTGGAAGTAGCGCTCCATGTCGGCGCGCACGGCAGACAGCCCGTTGGTGGCGTCAGTGAGCTGGCCCCGGGTGATGTAGTCGCGATAGCTGGGAAACGCCACGGCGGCCAGGATGCCCACGATGGCCACGGTGATCATCACTTCGATCAGCGTGAAGCCGCGGGCGGTGCGTGGTGTGAAGCAAAAACGGAAGCCGTGGCGGTTGAACATGGTGTGGGCAGCGCAGGTCGTCGGGGGTGGCGGGCTCCGAAGGCCTGCGGGCAGGCTGTCGAAGGACACGGGATCTGGTGGGGATATCGGCAGCGCGACACGATGTCTTGAGGGGCAGAGGCGATACCGGTTGTAAGTGCCGGGTCGCCGGACGCCTGGCCGACGTGGGCCGGCCGGCGTGCGAACATGGCGGCTGTTGATTCAGGAGCGCATTGCCATGAACCCGCCCATGCCCGCAACCCGGCTACCGCGTGAACAAGTTCACGCCTTGCTCAAGGCCATGCCCAAGGCCGAGCTGCACATCCACATCGAAGGCTCACTGGAACCTGAAATGATCTTTGCGATGGCGCAGCGCAATGGCGTCAAGCTGCCTTACGCCAGCGTGCAGGCGCTGCGCAAGGCTTATGCCTTCAGCGACTTGCAGAGCTTCCTGGACATCTACTACGCCGGCGCCAGTGTGTTGTTGAACGAACAAGACTTCTTCGACATGGCCTGGGCCTATCTGAAACGTGCGGCGGCCGACGGCGTGGTGTGTGCAGAGATTTTTTTCGATCCTCAGACCCATACCGAGCGTGGCGTGGCCATGGCCGTGGTCATCCAGGGCTTGTCGACGGCGTGCGCGCGCGCGCGGGCGGAACTGGGCGTGCACGCCCAGTTGATCCTGTGTTTTCTGCGCCACCTGAGCGAAGCGTCGGCACTCGAGACCCTGGAAGCGGCGCTGCCCTGGCGCGAACACTTCATCGGTGTGGGCCTGGACAGCAGCGAAGACGGGCATCCGCCCGAGAAATTTGCCCGCGTGTTCGAGCGCGCGCGCAGCCTGGGCCTGCATGCGGTGGCGCACGCCGGCGAAGAAGGGCCGCCGGCCTACATCTGGAGCGCACTGGACGTGTTGCAGGTGCAGCGCATAGACCACGGCGTGCGCTGTCTGGAAGACCCGTCGCTGGTGCAGCGGCTGGCGACGCTGCAGATGCCACTGACGGTGTGCCCACTGTCCAACGTCAAGCTGTGTGTGAGCCCCACTCTGGGCCAGCACCCGCTGCCGGCACTGCTGGCCGCGGGCTTGTGTGTGACCTTGAACAGCGACGACCCGGCCTACTTTGGCGGCTATCTGCTGCAGAACTACACCGACTGTTTTGACGCGCTGCCGTCTCTGGGTGTGGCCGACGCCTATGCACTGGCGCGCAACAGCCTGCAGGCCAGCTTTGCGCCCGAGGCGGACAAGGCGCGCTGGTTGCAGGGGCTGGAGCGCTGTTTTGAGAGTGTGCCGAGCAGCTGACCCGGGCTGAGCCGGCGCCGATCAAGCCAGTGGCAGGCCCGCCAACTCAATGCGGCAGAGTTTCGGCCAGGGTCGCCGCCCCGGGCCCAAAGGCATAGGCATCCATGCCCAGGTCGCCGAAGGTCAGGCTGTGGTGGATACGCAAGCCGCCATGGCCACCCGCTGCCGCACCAGCCGCCACAAAAAACGGCAACAGGTGTTCATCGGTCGGGTGCATCAGCACCGCGTGGGGAGCCTGCTGACGATAGGCCTTCAGCGCGGACCAGTCACCGGCGGCGGTCTTGTCGGCAAACCAGTTTCTGAAGGCCGTGCTTTCCGGCGTTGCACCGCGGTCGATGTTGGCGTTCAGGCCGCCGGCAAACACCCGGCGCAGGTTGTGGGTGATGCTGCCGGTGCCCATCACCAGCACGCCCTCTGCAGCCAGGGGCGACAGCGCCTGGCCCAATGCAAACAGCTGCGCCGGTGTCCAGTTGGGCGGCCAACCCAGGGGCAGCACCGGCACCTGGGCGTCGGGGAACATGTAGCGCAGGGGTGTCCAGATGCCGTGGTCCAGGCCGCCATCGGACAGCACATGCACGGGTAGGGCAGCCTGGCGGAGCAGCGCGGCCACGCGTTCGGCCAGTTCGGGTGCGCCGGGGGCGTCGTAGCGCAGTTGGTTCAGCACCGGGTCAAAGCCGCCAAAGTCGTACATCGCATGCTGGCGGCTCGCGCCCAGCAGCGCGGGTTCACGCGTCAGCGTGTGCGCCGACACCGCCAGCACGGCCTTGGGGGTGCCGAAGTGCTCGACCAGTGCCGGTCCCAGCCGTTGCATGAAATGGCCTGCTTCGCGAGGCTGCAAGGCCGTCATCGGTGAGCCATGGGACAGGTAGAGCGGAGGCAGGGTATCCATATCGACATTGCAGCACGCCGTTCGATGGTGGGCCTTCAGCCGCTTTGTACGGACATTTCAAAGCCTTGCGCCGGCGCTCGGCGGATCGGCTACCGTGTTGGCATGAACACTGTGTCAGCTGCCCCTTTGCGCCCGCCCAGCATCACCGCCCTGGCCTGGCGCCAGACGCGGCGCGACTTTGCCGCCGGTGAATTGCGCTTGCTGCTGGTGGCGGTGATGCTGGCCGTGGCGGCCCTGACCGCTGTGGGCTTCTTTGCCGACCGGCTGAGCAGCGGCCTGCAGCGCGACGCGCGTCAGCTGATGGGTGGCGACGCGGTGGTCGGCAGCGACCGTCCGACACCGCCAGAAATGGCCGCCCAGGCGCAGTCGCTGGGCCTGAAGGTGTCGCACAGTGCCACCTTCTCCAGCATGGGCCGAGCCGCTGACGACCAGGGCGGTGCCAGCCGTCTGGTGGCGGTGAAGGCCGTCAGCCCGGCCTACCCCCTGCGCGGGCGGTTGCAGGTGCTGGACGCGCCGACCGCGACGCCGCAATGGGTGTCCTCGGGCCCCGCGCCCGGCACCGTGTGGGTCGACCTGGCGCTGCTGGACGCCCTGCAGCTGAAACTGGGTGATCCCTTGCTGCTGGGTGATGCCACGCTGAAGATCACCCGCATCATCACGCTGGAGCCTGACCGGGGCACCGGTTTTTCGTCGCTGGCGCCCCGGGTGATGCTGGCCGAAGCCGACCTGGCTGCCACGGGCCTGATCCAACCCGCCAGCCGCATCAACTGGCGTCTGGCGGTAGCCGCACCAGACGCCTGGGGCCTGGCGCGTGGCGACCGCACGGTCGCGGAATTTGTGCAATGGGCGGAGCGCCAGGTCAAGGATGTGCCGCTGCGCGGTGTGCAGGTTGAATCGGCCCAGACCGGCCGCCCGGCGATGCAGCAGACGCTGGACCGCGCCGAAAAGTTCCTGAACCTGGTGGCCTTGCTGGCGGCGCTGCTGGCGGCCGTGGCGGTGGGTATTGCGGCGCGCGACTTTGCGCAGCGGCATCTCGATGATTGCGCCATGCAGCGGGTGCTGGGCCTGTCGCAGCGGCGCATTGCCGGCGCCTATGCCTTGGAATTTGGCTTTGTGGGCCTGCTGGCCAGTGTGCTGGGGGTGTTGATCGGACTGCTGGTGCACAACGTCTTTGTCTGGTTGCTGGCAGGCCTGGTAGATGCCCGCCTGCCCGCGCCCAGTGTGTGGCCGGCGCTGCTGGGGCTGGGTGTGGGCATGACGCTGCTGCTGGGTTTTGGCCTGCCGCCGGTGCTGCAGCTGTCGCGTGTGCCGGCGCTGCGGGTCATCCGCCGTGACATCGGCGGTGTCAAGCCGGCCTCGGTGGGGGCGCTGCTGGCGGGTGCCACGGGTTTTGTGGCGCTGCTGATGGCGGTGTCGGCCGACGTCAAGCTGGGTGCCATCGCCGTGGGTGGTTTTGCCGCGGCCACGGCACTGTTTGCGCTGGGTGCCTGGCTGGCGGTGATGGCCTTGCGCGCGGTGGTGCCCCATTCGCGCGCGCCCCGCTGGCTGGTGCTGGCCACGCGGCAGATTGCCGCCCGGCCGGCCTTTGCCGTGCTGCAGGTGTCGGCGCTGTCGGTGGGCCTGCTGGCGCTGGTGCTGCTGGTGCTGCTGCGTACCGACCTCATCAGCAGCTGGCGCCAGGCCACGCCGCCCAACGCACCCAACCGTTTTGTGGTCAATCTGCAGCCCGACCAGGCGCAGGCCTTCAGGGCGCGCCTGGACGGGGCCGGTGTGCACGACTACGACTGGTACCCGATGTTCCGGGGTCGCCTGACGGCCATCAACGGCACCGAGGTGACGCCTGAACGTTACGGTGACACCCGGGCGCGGCGCCTGGTCGAGCGTGAATTCAACCTCAGCCACACAGCGGTGCAGCCGCCGCACAACGAGGTGGTGGCCGGCCGCTGGGTGGCCGACGAAGCGGAGGGCATTTCGCTGGAACAGGGCCTGGCTGACGAACTGGGCCTGAAGCTGGGCGACCGCTTGCGTTTTGACCTGGCGGGGCAGGCGGTGGAGGGCCGGGTCACCTCGCTGCGCAAGGTGGACTGGGGCTCGATGCGTGCCAACTTCTATGCCATCTTCACGCAGGCCGAGATGCCCGACGCGCCGGTCAGCTACATGAGCGCTTTCCGTTCGCCCGACCGCGCCGCGTCACCGGGCTTTGACAATGCACTGAGCCGTGAATTCCCCAACATCACCAACATCGATGTCTCGGCCAGCATCGCGCAACTGCAGCGCGTGCTGGATCAGGTGATTCGCGCGGTGGAATTCCTGTTTGGCTTCACGCTGCTGACCGGTCTGGTGGTGCTGTTTGCCGCCATCACCGCCACGCGCGAAGCGCGGGCACGCGAATTTGCGCTGATGCGCGCCATGGGCGCCAGCGCCCGGCTGCTGGGGCAGGTGCAGCGTGCCGAACTGCTGGGCGTGGGTGCATTGGCCGGCTTGCTGGCCTCTGCCGCGGCCGTTGTGGTGGGTTGGCTTTTGGCACGGTATGTTTTTGAATTCAACTGGAACCCTTCGCCCTGGGTGCCGTTGTGGGGTACGGCTGCTGGCGCGCTCCTGGCCCTGGCTGCAGGATGGTGGGGATTGCGTGAAGTCCTGCGCAGTCCGGTGCTGCAAACCTTGCGACGCGCCGGTGCGGTGTAGCGCGGGGGACAAACCCGGTCGATCGGGCCTGGTGGCTTTGCGATACTTTCACCCATGACCGGCCCGTCAGCCCCGGTGCCTGAGCCTCAGGCGCCCGATACGCCAAGCCCGCCAACCCACGCGTGGGCGACGGTGCGCCTGCTGCACCTTGAAGACAGCGAGGCCGATCACCTGCTGGTGATGCGGCAGTTGCAGCGTTCGGGCCTGCCGGTGCAGGAGCAGCGTGTCGAGACGCGTGAAGCCTTTGCGCAGGCGTTGCGCAGCCGCTGGGACATCATCCTGTCCGACTACCACCTGCCCGGTTTCACCGGTGTGCAGGCGCTGCAGGTGCTGAAGGACCACATCGCCGCCGGCGGCCGCGCCGTGCCCTTCATCCTGGTGTCGGGGCAGATCGGCGAGGACACGGCCGTTGAAGCCATGCGCAACGGTGCCGCCGACTACCTGCTGAAAAACAACCTGTCGCGTCTGGCGCCTGCGGTGGAACATGCCATCGAGGCCGCTGAAACACAGCGTGCGCGCCTGGCGGCCGACGCTGAATTGCAGCTGTCGCGTGAACGCCTGTCGGCGCTGGCCCAGCACCTGCAGACCAGCGTTGAAGCCGAGCGCCATGCCATCGCGCGCGAAATCCACGACGAAGTGGGCGGTTCACTCACGGCGCTGAAGTTCGACCTGGACTGGATGCGCCGCCACGCTGTCGATGAAGGCGTGCGCGCGCGTGCCGCCGGCGCACTGGACACCGTGAGCAACGCGCTGGACGTGAGCCAGCGCATCATGCAGAACCTGCGCCCGGCCATTCTGGAACAAGGCCTGGTGGCGGCCGTGCAATGGATGTGTGGCGCCTTTGAAAAACGCACCGGCGTGCTCTGCGAGTTTCGCAGTCACCGCGAAATGCCCGCGCTGCCCGCCGGCGTGCCGCTGGTGGCCTACCGCACCGTGCAAGAGGCGCTGACCAACGTCAGCAAACACGCGCAGGCCTCCCGTGTGGTGGTGGACCTGTCGCTGGTCGACGACGTGTTGTCGCTGGAAGTCAGCGACAACGGGCGCGGCCTGGACGACGCCGACCTGGCCAAGGCACGCAGCTTTGGCATCCGCGGCCTGCACGAGCGCGCCTCGCACGTGGGCGGCTGGGTCGACCTCAGCAGCAACGGCAGTGGCACGTCGTTGATACTGTCCATACCGCTCGAAAACCCGACGACTGCACCGCTGGCCGATGGCGCCACGGCAGCAGAACATGCCAATACTCCCGCAGGGCCCGAACGCTGACATGATCGATGTGATTCTTTGTGACGACCACGCGCTGATCCGGCGTGGCATCCGCGACACGCTGTCCGACGCCGCCGACATCCGCGTGGTGGGAGAAGCCGGCGACTACGGTGAGTTGCGCGCGCTGATGCGCAGCCTGTCCCAGGCGGGCAACGGTGTGCAGCCCTGCGATGTGCTGGTGCTGGACATCAACCTGCCGGGCCGCAGCGGCCTGGACGTGCTGCATGTGCTGAAAGACGAAGGCACGCCCATGAAGGTGCTGGTGGTCAGCATGTACCCCGAAGACCAGTACGCCATCCGCGCGTTGCGTGCTGGCGCCTTCGGATACGTCAACAAGGGTGGCGACCCGCAATTGCTGGTGCAGGCCGTGCGCACGGTCGCCCAGGGTCGCAAGTACGTGACGCCGGAAATTGCCCAGATGCTGGTGGAAAGCCTGACCTCGCCCGTCAGCGAACACCCGCACCAGAAGCTCAGCGACCGAGAACTGCAGACGCTGGTGATGATTGCCAGCGGCAAACGCCTGGCCGACATTGCCGAAGACCTGCGCCTGAGCCCGAAGACGGTGTCGGTGTACCGAGCCCGGGTGCTGGACAAGATGCAGCTGGCCAACAATTCAGAGCTCACCGTGTACGCGATTCGCAATGGTCTGGTGGGCCAGTGAAACTGCTTGTGCGGATGCGGGCGCAGGCGCTTTGAATCGAAGCGGCTGATCGTCGCAGCATGAGCTTCGCTGCCAGTGACCGTGCGCTCGACAACCCGCAGGCCATCCGGCATGCGGGGCCGGATCTGCTGTCACTGGCCTTGATCGACAGCCGCAACCATTTGCTGCAAGCGCTGGGTCAGGGCGAAACGCCCGAGGCCTTGCACAAGGCGGCCCTCGCCGGCGGGTTCCAGGAATACTGGATCGCGCGCAATGTGATGCGCCAGCAGGGCGAAGGAGCCAGTGCCTCGGGCGTGCGGCTGGCCAGTGTGGAGCCCGACATTCAGGCCTGGTGTCAAGCGCGGGTGGTGCCCCCGGTGGCTGCGCTGCGGTCCTACCTTCAAGACACCCTGGAAACCACACTGGACTTGTTGGGCGCCAGCGAGCCCACGGATGCCGGCTTGTACTTTTTCCGTTTGAGCCTGCAGTATGAAGACCGTTTGTGTGAATCGCTGCAGCAGCACCTGGGCCTGGTCAT
>JAHECB010000230.1 GCA_024641925.1 Betaproteobacteria bacterium | reverse complement strand
TCTGGGCGCGGCGCCAGCCGTGCCCCTTACACCGGCCGTGACTGCGCCGTCTTCGGCCGTGTCGCTGACACCGGTTGTGCCCGCGCCGGCACCGGCTGCATCGCCGGCACCAGCACCAGCGCCAGCACCAGCGCCAGCACCAGCACCAGCACCAGCGCCAGCGCCAACACCAGCCCCACCAGCGGCGGCAGTCGTGCTGCCTGCCGGCAAATACCGCTGCACACAGCCGTATCTGTTACAGCCCGTGAACCAGAAATACCTGCCGTCCCGCCTGTCCGGTGGCGATGCGATGTTGCACGACGTGTGGGGGCCAACCTTCAAATTTGTCGATTTTCAAAGCGCCTGGCCCTGGGACCGCGACGGCGGCGACTGGCTGGACGCCAACCTCGTGCGCTACGGAACCACGCCCTGGTTTTCAGCGCCCGTGGTGGGCAGCGGCTCCACGCTGGTCAAGCCGTACACGGTAGACGTCACCGATGCTGTTTCGCACTGTCATTCAGCCAACCGTTGGTGCGCATTTTTGCTGGTTGCCAACAATGCCCCGCGAGCACTGGCCAGTGCCTTTCATCCCGACCAGCCTGCGCCCGCCATCGACGTCGTGTATTCGAATGGACAACAAGCGCGCCTGAACTGCCGGGTGTTGGCCAGCAACACAGCAAGTTCCTCCGGCCCAATCACCACGAATGCCGAAGTCAGTTTGCCGGCCTTCATCGAATTTGACCGCCCGGCTGCTGCGGTGGCGTCGGCCACACTGGCTTTTGTAGTCACGCAACATTGGAGCGGTCGCAACCCCACCGTGGACGGCTATTTGCTGGACCCGCCGGTCAACACCGATCCGATTGCGCCCGGCGTTGCGGCCGCAGCCGGCGTGCTGGACCAAGGCATCGAAATCCAGCCCGGGGTGATTGGTGCGCATCGCTACCTGGACGGCAGGGCCTGGGAGGACTTTGTGCTGCCAGGGGCCCTGAACATCGCCGATGAAATGCGGTACGACCCGGCCGTCTACGACGCCGGGCCCACCGACCTCACGCTGCTGCCGCACCGGGGTCTGGGCAAGTGGATCAACACCAGCTCGGATTGGTCGCTGGTGTCATCGAGCTACCGAGGCGACGGCTTCAAGCCGCTGGCGCCCGGCCTGGGGGCCATGCGCATCCAGATGCCAGCGGAGCCCGGCGTGATGGATGGCAGCGTTGTCGGCTCGTCTGGAACGCTGGCGGGCAATGCCATGATCTTTCTCCCCGAGCATCTCTTCGGCCGGCTGGGGCGCATCTTCATTCGCTACTACTTCCGGTTGGGAACGCCGTTGAATGTCAGCAAGGCGGCGCGCAAGCATGTCCAGCACCAGCCCGGGCAGGCGGTATGGACCACGATGGGCGGCAAGTTCGGCATCGGACCCGACCACTCGACATCCTGGGGTGGTGTCAGTGGATCGTCGGGCGGGCCTTACGGCTGGCAAATGCGCAGTTCGTGGATGGAATGTGACGCCGAAATGGGCGGGCCCAGTGAGGGAGGCTGGACCGTCGGTCACCACCTGTTCGACTACTACTACCAGAATCCGCCTGCCCACAACTACGGCAGAGGATCGGGGGCGCAGTTCGAGCGCTGGGGGCAGCGCGGCGGAACGGGTGGTGTGCTGTATGCCGACAATTGGTACTGCGTCGAGACCGAGCTGAAACTCAACACCATCAGCGATTCCACGCCAGGTTATCTGGAAGATGGTGAATTGCGCACCTGGATCGATGGCCGCCTGGCTTTTGACCGTACAGGCATGGTTTTCCGAACGGGACCGGTGGCGCAGTTGCCCCGAACCGCCTACAAGATGCGCCCCTGCCGTGAACTGGGCGTGCGTGGCCTGTGGCTGAACTGGTTCCACGGCGGCAAGACGCTGGCCACCATCGACCGCACCAGTTTCTACACCGGGTTGGCCTACGGTACCCAGTACATAGGCCCCATGCGGATGAGCTGAACCAGGCTTGGCGCTCAGGCCCCCAGCCTTATCGACTACAGGTACCGAGACTCCAGGTGCGCCTTCAGGTGCGCCGGGTTCAGCGTTTCGCCACTGGCCCGTGTCGCCAGCTCGTCGGTGGGCCACAGGCTGGCCTGGCTCCAGATGTGGGCTTGCAGCCAGTCAAATACCGGTGCCAGGTCGCCCGCGTCGATGCGCTGGTCCAGGTCGGGCATGGCGCGGCGCATGGCGGCAAACCATTGCGCGGCATACATGGCACCCAGTGAATAACACGGGAAGTAGCCAAACAGCGCTTCGGGCCAGTGCACGTCCTGCATCGGGCCGTCCTTGTAGTTGCCGCGTGTGTCCAGGCCCAGAAGCTCCTGCATCTTGGTGTCCCACAGCCCGGGAATGTCTTCGGGCTCGATGTCACCTTCGATCAACGGACGTTCGATCTCGTAGCGCAGGATGATGTGGGCGGGGTAGGTCACCTCGTCGGCATCAACCCGGATCAAGCCTCGCTGGACCCGGGTCATCAGCCGGTGCAGGTTGTCGGGTTCAAACGCCGGTTGCTCACCCAAAGCGGCAGAGATCATCGGTGCCAGTTGCCGCACAAAACCGGGGTGGCTGCCCAGCTGCATCTCGAAGCTCAAGCTCTGGCTTTCGTGCAAGGCCATCGAGCGCGCTTCGGCCACAGGCTGTCCCAGCCACTGGCGTGGCAGGTTCTGTTCGTAACGTCCGTGGCCGGTTTCGTGCACCGTGCCCATCAGGCTGCCCAGGAAATCGTCCTCTCGAAAACGCGTGGTCATGCGCACGTCTTCGGGCACGCCGCCGCAAAACGGGTGGGTGCTGACGTCCAGCCGGCCGGCGTCAAAATCGAACCTCAACAGCCGCATGACCTGTTCACACAACTGGCGCTGGGCTTGCACTGCAAAAGGCCCCACGGGCTGCATCACGGGCTCATGGGCCTGTTTGTCCAGTACACGCTGGATCAGCCCGGGCAACCACTGGCGGACGGGGCCAAAAACGCGGTCCACCTTGTCGCAGGTCATGCCGGGCTCAAACCGATCCATCAACGCGTCGTACTTGCGCACACCCATGCGCTGCGACAACAGCTCGGCCTCTTCGCGGGCACCGGCCAATACCGGTTTGAAGTTGGCGACAAAACCCTTCCAGTCATTGGCGGGGCGCTGCTGGCGCCAGGCGTGCTCGCAACGCGACGTCGCCAGACGCTGACGTTGCACCAGGGCTTCGGGCAGAGCATTGGCGCCCTGCCATTGACGGCGAATCTCGCGCAGGTTGGCGCGTTGCATCGCTGTCAGCGGTTCTTGTTCAGCGCGTTGCAGCTGGTCGGGCAGCAGCGGGTCGGTGCGCATGCGGTGCAGCAGCGCGGCCATCTCGGCCAGCGCGTTGGCGCGCGCTTCGTTGCCCTTGGGCGGCATGTTGGCGGCCTGGTCCCAGCCCGCAATGGACTGCAGATGGCTCAGATGGTGCATACGTGTCCAGGTGGCGGTGAGCTGGTCGTAGCTGGGTGTGCTGGCGTTCATGGCGGTGCGGTCGAAGAAACAAGACAACAGATTCTTGCACCAGGCCTCCGACGGCCATCCCGGTACCGGTCTTTTGGCCCTTTGCGCCTATGGTGTCCAGATACCCGGGAAAGCCCACAACGCGCCGCCCACATAGACCAGGTACCTGAGGAACTTGCCCACCGCCATGTAGGCCACGCAGGGCCAGAACGGCAGGCGCAACCAGCCCGCCACCGCGCACAAGGGGTCGCCCACAAACGGCAGCCAGGCCAGCAGGCAGGCCTTGGGTCCGAAACGCTCCAGCCAGGCCAGCGCCCGCAATTGGGTCGGCGTGCGGTGCGCGAGTCGCTCAAAGGCCTTTTCGGCACCCAGCCCCATCCAGTAACTGATAGCGCCGCCGGCTGTGTTGCCGGCCGTGGCCACGATCAATGCAGGCCAGAACAGCTCGGGGTTGAGCTTGATCAGGCCGTACACCGCCGGCATGCTGGCCATGGGCAGCAGGGTCGCCGACAGCAGCGACACCATGAAGACGGTCAGCAGCCCCACCTGAGGCAAGGCCAGGGTGGCCATCGAGGAATGCAGCCATGTGTCCATCAAGTGGAAGGATTATGGGCAGTGCGCCATGCGGCAACGACCTGGCGCCAGTTCAAGGCCCCGGTTCGTGTGGGTGCAGACCGCGTGCCAGGCCGCTTGCCGGTCGCGGCAGTCAGGGCCCGCGCAGCACAGCCCTGGACGGGCCGCCGCTATACTTATCTTCCGCTTTTTGAGCCCTTTTGCAGCGCAGCTGCGTCCTCGTCACCGCATGCGCATCGGCCCCTACAAACTGGACAACACGCTGTTTGTAGCGCCCATGGCCGGCGTCACAGACCGGCCCTTTCGCATGCTGTGCAAGCGCCTGGGTGCGGGCTACGCCGTCAGCGAGATGGTGACCAGCAAGCGCGAACTCTGGGACAGTCTGAAGACTTCTCGCCGCGCCGACCATGTGGGCGAAACAGCGCCCATTGCGGTGCAGATCGCCGGCGTCGACCCCCAGGAAATGGCCGACGCGGCACGCTACAACGTGCAGCGCGGTGCGCAGATCATCGACATCAACATGGGCTGCCCGGCCAAGAAGGTGTGCAAGGTCTGGGCGGGTTCGGCGCTGATGCAGAACGAGCCGCTGGCGCTGGCCATCGTGCGTGCCGTGGTGGACGCCTGCGCGGCGCTGGACGTGCCGGTGACGCTGAAGATGCGCACCGGCTGGCATGCCGAACACCGCAACGCCGTTGCGCTGGCGCTGGCCGCGCAAGAAGCTGGTGTGGCCATGGTCACCGTGCACGGCCGTACCCGTGAGCAAGGTTATGGCGGCCAGGCCGAACACCACACCGTGGCGGCGGTAAAGGCCGCGTTGCACATTCCGGTGGTGGCCAATGGCGACATCAACAGCGCCGCTCAGGCGCGCGAGGTCTTGCGTACAACAGGCGTTGATGCGCTGATGATCGGTCGCGCGGCCCAGAGCCGACCCTGGATCTTTCAAGAAATCGCCTACGAACTGCGCCACGGCGTGGCGCCACCGCCGCCCCATGTGCTGCAGGTGCTGGAATGGCTGCTTGAGCACCTGGATGACCACTACGCGCTGTATGGCGAACACGTGGGCATGCTCAGTGCGCGCAAGCACATCGGCTGGGCTGTCTCGGCACTGCCCGGTGGTCGCGATTTCCGCGACCACATGAACCGGTTGACCAGCAGCGCCGCGCAGGTCGCGGCGCTGACCGTTTTTCTGCAGAAATTGGCGCAACACCAGTTGCGATGGCCAGCGCTGTCGACAGCGCCCCGCGCGGCGACCGCGGCGACAGGCCTGGTTGCTGATCCTGGGGTCGACCACCGGAGCACCGACCCCTACGCCTGCACCGACGCCGCAGAAGCGGTTGTTTGAGTGGCGAACCGGCCTCAAGGCAGGCGCCGGCGCCTGTGCCGTTTTGAACACTCTTAGACTCGAAGCGGCCGCGCCACTCCTTCGACCGCTTGAATTGAAAGCCCCCACGCCATGAACAGCCCCGCACCCCGCAACGCCGCCGCCGCACCGCCCTTGACTGCCTTGCTGTCGGTATCTGACAAAACCGGCGTCCTGGCCTTGGCGCAGGCGCTGGCGGCACAGGGCGTTCGCCTGCTGTCCACGGGCGGCACGGCGCGCCTGCTGGCCGACGCCGGCCTGGCGGTGACGGAAGTGGCCGATGTGACCGGCCTGCCCGAGATGCTGGACGGCCGGGTGAAAACGCTGCACCCCAAGATCCATGGCGGTTTGCTGGCGCGCCGCGATGTGCCGGCCCACATGGACGCACTGAAAACCCACGGCATCGGCACCATCGACCTGCTGGTGGTCAACCTGTACCCCTTTGCCCAGGCTACGGCGCGTGCCGACTGCACGCTGGAAGACGCCATCGAGAACATCGACATTGGCGGGCCGGCCATGTTGCGCGCCGCGGCCAAGAACTGGGCCGACGTCACCGTGCTCATCGACCCGGCCGACTATGCCCAGGTGTTGGCCGAACTGCGCGATGGCGGTATCCAGCGCGGCACGCGCTTTGCGCTGGCCAAGAAGGTGTTTGCACACACCGCCGCCTACGACGGCTTGATCAGCAACTACCTGAGTGCGCTGGCACCCCAGGCACACGACGCAGTGGCGGCTGTGCCCGAGCGCCAGCCATTCCCCGATGTCTTCAGCATCCAGGTCCACAAGACGCAGGACATGCGCTACGGCGAGAACCCGCACCAGCACGCGGCGTTTTACCGCGACCCGCAACCGGCAACGGGCACGCTGTCGGGCTGGCAGCAACTGCAGGGCAAGGCGCTGTCGTACAACAACATCGCCGATGCCGACGCTGCCTGGGAATGTGTCAAGAGTTTTGACGCCACGACCGCAGCTTGTGTCATCGTCAAACACGCCAATCCTTGCGGTGTCGCGCTGGGCGACAGGCCGGCCCAGGCCTACGCCAAGGCGCTGCAGACCGATCCCACGTCGGCCTTCGGCGGCATCATCGCGTTCAACCAGACACTGGACGGTGCCACTGCAGAGCATGTGGCCAAGCAGTTTGTCGAGGTCATCATTGCGCCTGATTTTTCCGAGCAGGCGCGTGCCGTCTTTGCAAGCAAACAGAATGTGCGGCTGTTGCAGGTGCCGCTGGCGCGCAACATGAATGTGCTGGACTTCAAGCGTGTGGGCGGCGGCCTGCTGGTGCAGACCCAGGACGCCAAGAACGTGTTGCCGGCCGAACTGAAAGTGGTCACGCGCCTGGCGCCCACGGCGCAACAGTTGCAAGACCTGCTGTTTGCCTGGAAGGTGGCCAAGTTTGTCAAGAGCAATGCCATCGTCTTTTGCGGCAGCGGCATGACGCTGGGCGTGGGGGCCGGGCAGATGAGCCGGATCGACAGCGCCCGCATGGCCAGCATCAAGGCCGGGAATGCCGGGTTGACGCTCGCGGGCTCAGCCGTGGCCAGCGATGCCTTCTTCCCGTTTCGTGACGGACTGGATGTGGTGATCGATGCCGGCGCCAGCTGTGTCATCCAGCCCGGAGGCTCGATGCGCGACGACGAGGTCATTGCGGCTGCCAACGAGCGCGGTGTTGTGATGGTGCTGACCGGGACCCGGCACTTCAGGCATTGACACCGGTGTCGCAGCGTCGCTTGCCTGGGGCTGCGGCGACTGTGCGAAATCGCACGGATAGCAGGCTTCAACGCTCGCGGATCAAGGCCGATATAGGGGGAGTCGAACAGACCGGACCGGCGTTGGCGACGGCTGCCGTGCAAGGATTCCAGGCATGTCTTTTCTTGATACAACCCCTGCGGCCATCAGCCGCGGCAACCCCGGGCCACAGTGGGCGCGCTTTCGGGTCCACAATCCACGCCAGCAACTGGCAACCTTGCGTGACCTGTGTCGGGGTGACACGCCGGTGGTGGTGGGCATTGCCAGCGGCCCTACTTTGCAGGCGGTTCTGTGGTCCGTGGATGACGTCAGCGGCCAGCTTCATTTCAAGTTGGATGGCGCACGCGGCGGCATCAATGCCCTGTCCTTGGACGGCGAGTTGTGGGCTGCGGCCTACATGGACGACGCCAAGGTGCAATTTCCACTCGGCCATGTCACCGTGGGCATCAAGGGCGACCAGCAGTTGCTGGTTTCAGAGATGCCCGAACTGATGTACAGCCTGCCGCGCCGACAGGGCATGCGCGTGCGGCGCCACAAACGTCCGCTGGCTCGGTTTTCCCATCCGCTGGCACCCGATGTCTCGACCGAGCTGAAGGTTCTGGACGTCAGCAGTACCGGGTGCGCCCTGTTGCGGGTGGCCGAGGGCTTGTCGTTGCCCCTGGGCATGATGCTCAAACGGGTCGAGATTGAACTCGACGAAGAGATCATCATCTTCAGCGACCTGCTGGTGCACCACGTCACGATTCACAGCCGCGAAGCGCGCAGCACCCGGGTGGGCTGCACCTGGCACGGCATGCCGAAAGCCGCGCGTGACCGCCTGCACGAATGGATAGACCGCGGCCGCCGCCGCCGCGAACTGATGTCGCTGTCCCTGGACTGAAGCGCCGCCGCCTGCCTGCGTCCGGGTACGGCCCCGTTGGCCGGCTGGCCTCGGCCTTGCCTTAGCATCCACCCATGTCATGGGCTGCCGTCATGGGTCAGGTGCTGGCCTTCATCGCCCGGTTGGTCACGGGCGCGCAGGGCCATTGGAAAGGCTGTCCGC
>JAHECB010000229.1 GCA_024641925.1 Betaproteobacteria bacterium | reverse complement strand
CTTAGGGCCGCCGGGCCGGAACGAGGACATGGCGCCCGCAAGACGCTCGGACCAGTCGCTGGGACGGAAGGTCTGACCGCTGAGCGTGCGACCGTGAATCAGGTACTGGCGCGGCTTGGAGGGCGTCATGGGCACAGTTGGGGCGCACAAGTGCAGCCAGGTGGACGATGCCAATACCGCCGTGCCTACGCCGCCAAGTCCCGACGAAGGCGGCTGCAGCATGGGCGCCGACCGCATTGTGCCAAGGTTTTGCTGCATCGCAGCATGCATATGGTGCGCCTGGAGTGCCTGAAGCTCGTTTTATCGGCCAATGCCCGCACCGCTTTAGAATTCAAGCAGCCGGTTTGTGACCTCTTGCAGGGAGCGCCGGCCATTTTTTTCCAGGTTTTTGTCCGCCGTACCAGGAGAACACACCATGAACGCACCCGAGCCCGCCGTGTCCACGATGCCTGCCAAAGCCGCCACGCGCGCCATGCCGCACACGTTGAACACCTACGGTCGACTGCCGATCGCGCTGAGCCATGGCCGCGGTTGCTGGGTGTGGGACACGAACGGCAAAAAATACCTGGACGGCCTGGGCGGCATTGCCGTGAACACGCTGGGCCATGCCCACCCCAAGCTGGTGCCGGCGCTGCAGGAGCAGATCGGTCGTATGATCCACTGCTCCAACTACTACGAAGTGCCGCTGCAGGAACAGCTGGCTGCCAAGCTGTGTGAACTGTCGGGCCTGAGTGGTGCGTTTTTCTGCAGCACCGGCCTGGAAGCCAACGAAGCGGCGCTGAAGATCGCGCGCAAGTTCGGCCACGACCGCGGCATCACGCGGCCTGAAATCGTGGTCTACGAAAAGTCGTTCCACGGGCGCTCGATTGCCACGCTGTCGGCCACGGGCAACACCAAGATTCAAGCCGGCTTCGGCCCGCTGGTGGAAGGTTTTGTGCGCGTACCGTTGAACGACATGGCCGCTATCGAAAACGTGGCCCGCACCAACCCCAACGTGGTGGCCGTTTTCCTGGAAACCATCCAGGGCGAAGGCGGCATCAACCCCTCACGCTGGGAATACCTGCAGGGCCTGCGCAAGCTGTGCGACCAGCAGAACTGGCTGCTGATGCTGGACGAGGTGCAATGCGGCATCGGTCGCACCGGCCAATGGTTTGCCCACCAATGGGCCGGCATCAAACCCGACGTGATGCCGCTGGCCAAAGGCCTGGGTTCGGGCGTGCCCATTGGCGCGCTGGTGGTCGGTGACAAGGCCGTCAACGTGTTCGGCCCCGGTAATCATGGCACCACTTTTGGCGGCAACCCGTTGTCGATGCGTGCCGGTGTGGAAACGCTGCGCATCATGGAAGAAGACGGCGTGATGGCCAACGCCGCTGCCGTGGGCGCCGCGTTGCGTGAAGGCCTGCAGCGGGAGCTGGCTGGCGTGGCCGGCGTGAAAGAAATTCGCGGTGCCGGCTTGATGCTGGGGATTGAACTCGACAGGCCCTGTGGCGTGCTGCTGTCGCGCGCCGCCGAAGCCGGACTGTTGCTCAGCGTGACGGCCGACTCCGTCATCCGCCTGGTGCCGCCGCTGATCCTGACGGCTTCTGAAGCGCAACAGATCGTGGACATCCTGTGTCCTTTGATCAAGACTTTCCTGGCCGAATCATGAAACCCGGATCCGCACTGAGCCGCCATTTTCTGCAGTTCAAGGACCTGCGTAGCGAAGAGCTGAATTACCTGTTCGACCGCGCCCGCATCATCAAGGCGCGCTTCAAGAACTACGAGCGTTACCAGCCGCTGGTGGACCGCACGCTGGCCATGATCTTCGAGAAGGCCAGTACACGCACCCGTGTCAGCTTCGAAGCGGGCATGTACCAGATGGGCGGCTCGGTGGTGCACCTGACCACGGGCGACAGCCAACTGGGCCGTGCCGAACCGGTGGAAGACTCCGCGCGCGTGATCAGCCGCATGGTGGACATCGTGATGATCCGCACCTATGAGCAGGCCAAGCTGGAGGCCTTTGCCGCGCATTCACGCGTGCCGGTCATCAACGGCCTGACCAACGAATACCACCCGTGCCAGATCCTGGCCGACATCTTCACCTTCATCGAACACCGCGGCAGCATTGCCGGCAAAGTGGTGGCCTGGGTGGGCGACGGCAATAACATGGCCAACACGTGGTTGCAGGCGGCCGAGGCGATGGGCTTCACGGTCCACGTCAGCACGCCCAGCGGCTACGAAGTGGACGCGGCCGTGGCCGGCATCAGCAACAAGGCCTGCTACAAGGTGTTCAACCACCCGATGGAGGCCTGCGCAGGCGCCCATCTGGTGACCACCGATGTGTGGACCAGCATGGGCTACGAGGCACAAAACGAAGAGCGTCGCAAGGCCTTTGTCGACTGGTGCGTAGACGACGAGATGATGGCCGTGGCGCAGCCCGACGCCTTGTTCATGCACTGCCTGCCCGCCCACCGCGGGGAGGAAGTCACCGGCGATGTCATCGATGGCCCGCAAAGTGTGGTCTGGGACGAAGCGGAAAACCGCATGCACGTGCAAAAGGCACTCATGGAGTACCTGCTGCTCGGTCGCATCGGCTAGGGCCTGCTCAGCGGCCGCCGCGACGCGCTGCGCCAGCGGCCTTTCAGTTCAATCGCGTGATGCGGTCCAGCGCACCCGGCGCAACCGTCGGATTGTTCTTCACGAAGGCCTCAAGCGCATCGACGTCCATGACGCCGGTCACCGCGTTTTTACCCTGCCGCAGGACCTTGAAGTTGTCGCCGCCGCCAGCCAGGAAGGAATTGGCCGTGACGCGCACAGCGCTCAGCAGGTCCAGCGGCTGGCCGTTGATCATCACGCTGCCCGGCACCACACGCTGGCCTGCCGGCTTGCTGTTGTCCCAGCTGTAGCTGAAGCCGCGGCTGACGTGCAGCACACGCCCGCCACCGCCCTGCCCCGCCCATTGCTGCTCCAGCAGTTCCAGCACCTGCGCGCCCGTCAGCGTCATGGTCACCAGGTTGTTGTAGAAGGGCTGTACCGAAAACAGGTCGTCGTAGCGCACCAGGCCGTCGGCGGGCATGGGCAGCGGCGCACGGATACCGCCCGGGTTCATGAAGGCCACTTGCGCACCGGCGTCCTGGGTGGCGGCCAGTTGGGCGTCGGCGATGACCTGACCCAGCGGACTTTCACCCGCCGGGTTGGCGTTGCGCGGCAAGTCTGCGCCGATACGGCCGACCACCCGTTTGGCCAAGGGCTTGGCCAAGGCTTCGTACTGCGCGATCAGCGCCGTCTGCTGCGCGTCCTTGGCAAAGCTGGGCAGCACCAGGACGTTGTCGGCCACCGAACTGACGATGTCGCGCGTTCGCGGGTCCAGCACCAGGTCAATGGCGCTGACCACCGTGCCGTACTTGTCGGCGCTGGTCACCAGGCGGCCGTCAATGCGGCAGTTGTAGGCGCGGTGCGTGTGGCCGCTGACCACCACATCCACCGCCTTGTCCAGCTTCTTGACGGTGTCGACGATGGGGCCGCTGATACCGGGGCATTCGTTGTAGTTGCCCGTGGGCACGCCGCCCTCGTGGATCAGCACCACGATGGCCTCGATGCCCTGTTTTTGCAGCATGGGCACCAGTTCATTGACCGTCTCGGCCTCGTTACGAAACTTCAAGCCGGCGACGCCGGCGGGCACCACGATGCTGGGTGTGGCCTCCAGGGTCAGGCCGATGAAGGCCACCGGAATGCCCTGAAAGGTCTTGACCTTGTAGGCCGGCAACAGTGTCTGGCCGGTCTTGATATCGACCGTGCTGGCCGCCAGGTACTGAAAATTCGCTCCCTTGAACGGGCCCGGCCCTTTGCAACCGTCAGTGGGGTTGCAGCCCCCGTTTTGCATGCGCAGCAACTCGGCGGCACCCTTGTCGAACTCGTGATTGCCCACGGCCGAGATCTCCAGGCCCATCAGGTTCATGCTCTCTATCGTCGGCTCGTCGCGAAACAAGGCGCTGAGCAGCGGTGTGGCGCCAATCAGGTCACCTGCCGCGACAAACACATGGTTGGGGTTGGACTTGCGCAACTCAGCCACCGCGGTGGCCAAATATTCTGCGCCGCCAGCATCGACGTTCATCGTCTTGCCGGGGTTGGCCGGGTCCTTGACGCGGATGCCGCCACGCGGCGCCAGCAGGTTGCCGTGGAAGTCGTTGATAGCCAGCACCCGAACCTTGACCGGTTCCGTGGGCAGCGGGGTGGTGCAGCCGGCCAGCACAGCGGCGATGGCAGCCAGGCTGGTGAAGCTGATGCGGTTGAACATGGTGTGGCTCCGTTTTTCAGTTCAGTGTGGTCAGATCAGGGTTCGATGGCTTGCAGCACGGCCGACAGCAACGCCACGGCCTGCACACTGCCGGCGTTGGCCGTGGAAAGGGTGTGGGCGTGGCTGAGTGTCTGGGTATCCATGCCGGCGGCCATGTTGGTCAGCATCGACAGTCCCAGCACCCGCAGCCCGGCGTGGCGCGCCAGGATGGTTTCGGGCACGGTACTCATGCCCACCGCCTGCGCGCCCAGCGTGCGCAACATGCGGATCTCGGCCGGCGTCTCGAACTGCGGGCCCAGTACCCAGGCGTAGACACCTTCATGCAGGGTGATGCCGGCTGCTGCAGCGGCGGCCAGTGCCTGGCTGCGCAGCAACGGGCAGTAGGCGGCCGACATGTCGACAAAACGCTGGTCACCGGGTTCGCCGACCAATGGCGAACGCTGCACCACATTGAGATGGTCGGTGATGAGCATCAGCTCGCCGGGCCGCATGGCAGCGTCCATGCTGCCCGCGGCATTGGTCTGCACCAGCACCTGGATGCCGATGGCAGCCAAGCTGCGGATAGCGCCTTTCATGCCATCGGGTTCGCCGGTTTCGTAGGCGTGCTTTCGGCCAGCCAAAACAACAAGCTCGGTGTCACCCATGCGCCCGGCCCGCAGCACACCGGCATGGCCGCCAATGGCCAGCGCCGGGAAGGCGGGCAGCTCGGCATAGGGCACATCAACAGCATCCTGCACCTGCTGCGCAAACGGTCCCCAGCCCGAACCCAGCAGCACCGCCACACGCGGCTGGCGCGCACCCAGGTGATGTCGCAGCGTGGCGACACTGGTGTCAACCCGATCGTTGTTTGAATTCATGGCAGCAGATGTTGGGGCCCGAAGCTGTGGGGTAGCAAGTTGCCCAGGCTGTGCGATGCACGCAGTTCAACCGCGTCGGCCACCCACACGGGGCAGTCGTCGGCCGCAAACTCGCGCAGCTTCTGCCGGCAGCCGCCGCAAGGCGTGACTGGCGCGTCGGCGACGGCGCACACCGCCATGGCCTGCACGCGCTTGCCGCCAGCTGCCACCATCACGGCCAGCGCCGAGGCCTCGGCGCACCAACCTTGCGGGTAGGAGGCATTTTCGACATTGCAGCCGGCGTGGATGCGGCCTTGTTCATCCAACACCGCGGCACCGACGGCAAAGCCGGAATACGGTGCGTGTGCATGGCTGCGCACTGCACGGGCGGCGGCGATCAGGCCGTCGCGAGCGGCTTCAACGTTCTTTGACATACGGTTTTCCAAGGGCTGCGGGGGCGACGGCGTTGCCGATGAAACCGGCCAGCAACACCACGGTCAGGACATAGGGCAAGGCCTGGATGGCCTGCACGGGCACCTGGCCCAGCAACGGCAGCGACACGCCCTGCAGGCGTATCGACACCGCGTCCAGAAAACCGAACAGCAGACAGGCCCATAGCGCGCCGACAGGATGCCATTTGCCAAAGATCAGCGCGGCCAACGCCATGTAGCCGCGACCCGCCGTCATGTGCGGAATGAAGCTCGGGTTCTGCGCCAGCACCAGGTAGGCACCGGCCAGCGACGACAAGACGCCGTTCAGGGCCAGCGCCTGGTAGCGCAGCGCCTTGACCGACACCCCGGCGGCGTCGACCATGTTCGGGTTTTCGCCCGCCGCCCGCAGTCGCAGCCCAAACCGCGTGCGGTACAGCAGCCACCACACGGCAGCCACCAGCAGCAATGCGATGTAGACCATGGGGTTGTGACCAAAAAAGGCCAGCGACAAGGCCTTGCCCACCCAGGGCAGTAGGGTCAGGGCTTCACCCACACCGGTAAACCAACCGGACAGGCGCACACTCTCGGGCACGGGCGGCGTCTGCCCGCCCTGCGCAAACCAGGCAATGCCCAGCACCACGGTCAGCCCCGCGGCGGTCATGGTGATGGCCACGCCCAGCACCACCTGGTCGCCGCCATGCGAGACGCAGGCATAACCGTGCAGCATCGACAGCATCACGCCCACGGTCACGGCCGCCAGCAGCGCCAACATCAGTGAACCGGTGCTCACGCCCACGGCCGCTGTGGTGAAGGCGGTGAGCAGCATCTTGCCTTCAAGCCCCAGGTCGATGACGCCGGAGCGTTCGCACAGCACACCAGCCAGCGCGCACAGGATGAGCGGCACGGACACCCGCAGCGTACTGGCCACGATGGTGCCGATCAGGACCTCATCCACGCGGGGTGTCCTCGGCCACACGGCCGCCACCGCAGGCGCGCCACAGCTTGAACAGTGCGGGCGCTGCAATCTGCGACATGGCGCCGGCAAACAGCACGATCAGCCCCTGGAACATGAACACCATGTCGCGGCTGAAGCCGTTGATCTCGAAGGCCAGTTCCGAGCCCCCCTGGTACAGCGCACCAAACAACACCGAGGCCAGCACGATGCCCAGCGGATGGTTGCGGCCGATCAGGCACACGGCGATGCCGGCAAATCCTGCGCCAGCAACAAAATCAGGTAGCAGCCGGCCGTGCACACCGGCGATTTCGTTGACGCCGACCAGGCCGGCCAGCGCACCCGACGCCGCCATCGACAGCACGATCAGGCGCTTGGGCCGAATGCCCGCATAACGCGAAGCATCGGGCGCAAAACCGACCGCGCGCAATGCATACCCGGTCTGCGTCTTCCACAGCACCAACCAGGTGGCGATGGCCGCGGCAAGGGCCAGCAGCACACTCAGGTTCAAGGGCGTGCGCGGCCACTCGATGCCCACCCAGGCCAAGGCCTCGTGCATGCCGGGCACATGGGCCGATTCGGCAAAGGACCGGCTCTCGGGCGTCATGTTGCCCGGTTCCTTCAGCGTGTTGACCAGCAGGTAACTCAGCAAGGCCGCGGCGATGAAGTTGAACATGATGGTCGTGATCACCGTGTGGCTGCCGCGATAGGCCTGCAACAAACCCGGTATCGCGCCCCACAGCGCGCCAAACAGCGCCGCGCTCAAAACAATCAGCGGCAGCATCAGCAAGGCCGGCAGATGGTTTGATGCGGCCAGCGCCGCCACCCCGGCGCCCAGGCCACCCATGATGGCCTGGCCCTCACCGCCGATGTTGAACAGGCCGCCATGAAACGCCAGCGCCACCGCCAACCCAGTGAAGATGAAGGTGGTGGCGTAGTACAAGGTGTAGCCGATGCCGGCCTTGGAGCCGAACGCGCCCTTGACCAGCAACGTCAGCACCTGGCCGGGCTCGAAGCCCACCAGCATGACCACCACACCCGCCACCAGCAGTGCAAACGCCAGATTGACGGCGGGCAACAATGCCGTGTCCATCCAGCGTGGGAGCTCCACGGGTTGGCTCATGCCGCGTCCGCCTTTGGCGCCAGGTTGACCCCGGCACCACCCATCAGGCGCCCGAGTGCTGCTTCGGAACACTCATCGATGGGCAATTCACCGCTGATGCGGCCGGCGTTCATGACGATGACCCGGTCGCTGAGGGCCAGAATCTCGTCGAGTTCGGACGACACCACCAGCACGGCGCCACCGGCGTCGCGCATGGCGCGCAGTCGGCCGTGGATGAACTCGATGGCCCCGATGTCGACGCCCCGGGTCGGTTGGCCGACCAGCAGCACCTGGGGTTCACGGTCCTGCAATTGCGCCTCGCGTGCCAGCACCAGCTTTTGCTGGTTGCCGCCGCTGAACTTGCTGCTGCGCAAGGCCGGGTTGCGTGGCCTGACGTCGTAGCGCTCCATCATCGCAGCGGTGTCCTCGCGCATCCGGCGATGGCGCATCCAGCCCGCCCGGCTGTAGCGCGGCCGGTGCTGGTAACCCAGCACCGCAGACTCCCAGGCGTCAAAGGGCAGCACCAGGCCGCGTTTGTGGCGGTCCTCGGGCACATGCGCAATGCGCAGTTCGCGCGCCATGCGGGTGTCCAGCCAGGC
>JAHECB010000228.1 GCA_024641925.1 Betaproteobacteria bacterium | reverse complement strand
CCCGGTGCTGGCGATCCATGACGTGGGCGCCGGCGGCATCAGCAATGCCTTTCCTGAACTGGTGGACGGCGCCGGCAAGGGCGCCACCTTCGACCTGCGCCAGGTGCCGCTGGAAGAAAGTGGTCTGGCGCCCAAAGAGGTGTGGTGCAACGAAAGCCAGGAACGTTATGTGCTGGCCGTCAACCCCGACCTGATGCCGCTGTTCAGGCAGATGTGCGAGCGTGAACGCTGCCCTTATGCCGTGGTGGGCGTGACCACCGATGCCGCCGAACTGGTGCTGGAAGACGGCCCCGGCGGCGAACGTGTCATCGACATGCCCATGGACGTGTTGCTGGGCAAGCCGCCCAAGACCCACCGCGACGTGTTGCGTGTGCAGCGCGCCGAGGCGCCGCTGGACCTGACCGGCGTGAAGCTGGAGCAGGTGGCGCTGGACGTGCTGCGCCACCCGACGGTGGCCAGCAAGCGCTTTCTGGTGACCATTGGCGACCGCACCGTGGGTGGTCTGAGCCATCGCGACCAGATGGTGGGCCCGTGGCAGGTGCCGGTGGCTGACTGCGCCGTCACCCTGGCCGACTTTGCCGGGTTTGCTGGCGAGGCCATGGCCATGGGCGAACGCACGCCGCTGGCCGCGCTGCAGGGCCCCGCCAGCGGCCGCATGGCGGTGGCCGAGGCCATCACCAACTTGTTGGCGGCACCCATTGAACTGTCGCGGGTGAAGCTCAGCGCCAACTGGATGGCCGCCTGCGGCGAGCCCGGAGAAGACGCGGCGCTGTTCGACACGGTGAAGGCTGTGGGCCTGGAACTGTGCCCGGCGCTGGGGGTAGGCATCCCCGTGGGCAAGGATTCGCTGTCCATGCGCACGCGCTGGCAGGCTGACGGTGCCACGCGCCAGGTGACGGCGCCGGTGTCCTTGATCGTCACCGCGTTTGCATCTATCGACGACGTGCGGGGCACGCTGACGCCGCAGCTGCAGCCGGGCGACACGACGCTGGTGCTGATCGACCTGGGCAACGGCAAGAAACGCATGGCCGGCAGCATGCTGGCGCAGGTGTTGGGCCGCTTCGGCGACGAAGTGCCCGACCTGGACGACGCCCAGCAGCTGAAACAGCTGGTGCTGGCGGTGAATACGCTGCGCGCGCAAGGTCGCATCCTGGCCTATCACGACCGCAGCGACGGCGGCCTGTGGGCGGCGGTGTGCGAAATGGCGTTTGCGTCGCGCCTGGGCGTGAGCCTGAACGTGGACATGCTGGTGACCGAGAGCGACGGCATTGGCGACAGCCGCGCCGAATACGGCGACTCCAAGAACTGGGCCGGGCAGGTGAGTGAGCGGCGCAACGAACTCACGCTGAAGGCGCTGTTCAACGAAGAGCCGGGTGTGGTCATCCAGGTGCCCACGGCCTTGCGTGACGAGGTGTTTGCCACCTTGCGCAGCCACGGCCTGAGCCAACACGCCCACGTCATCGGCAAGCCCAACGACCGTGGCACGATGGAAGTCTGGCGCGACGCGCGCTGCGCCTACAACGCCAGCTTGCAGGACCTGCAGCAGGCTTGGGATGACACCAGCTGGCGCATCGCACGCCAGCGCGACAACCCGGCTTGTGCCGATGCTGAACATGCAGCAGCCGGAGACCCCGCCGACCCAGGCCTGCACGTGCACCTGGGCTTTGATGCCCGCACCGAGTGGGCCGCGCCGGCTGTGCTTGGGGCACGACCGAAGATGGCCATCCTGCGTGAGCAGGGCGTCAACTCGCACGTGGAAATGAGCTATGCGCTGCACCAGGCCGGCTTCGAGACCTACGACGTTCACATGACCGACCTGCAGGCCGGCCGTGCGCGCCTGGCGGACTTCCAGGGCCTGGTGGCCTGCGGCGGTTTCAGTTACGGCGACACGCTGGGGGCCGGCGAGGGCTGGGCGCGCAGTGTGTTGTTCAACCCGGCGCTGGCCGAGTCGTTTGCACAATTTTTTGGTCGCCAGGATACCCTGGCGCTGGGTGTGTGCAACGGCTGCCAGATGATGGCTGCGCTGGCGCCCATCATTCCCGGCGCGCATGACTGGCCGCGCTTCACCCGCAACCGCAGCGAGCAGTTTGAAGCCCGTCTGTCGCTGGTGGAAGTACTGCCGTCGCCCAGCCTTTTTTTCACCGGCATGGCCGGCAGCCGCCTGCCCATCGCCGTGGCGCACGGCGAAGGTTTTGCCGACTTCAGTCAGCGGGGTGACACGAAGTCCGTACACCGTGCGATGCGATTCGTGGACAACCACGGAAAAGCCACTGAAGCCTATCCTGCCAACCCCAACGGCAGCCCGGATGGTCTGACGGCGGTGACCACCGCTGATGGCCGCTTCACGGCTTTGATGCCGCACCCGGAACGGGTTTTTCGCCAGGTGCAGATGAGCTGGACCAGTGGTGATCGCTCAGCGCCCAGCCCCTGGATGCAGATGTTCATCAACGCCCGGCGCTGGCTGGGCTGAAGCCGCGGCCAGTTTGATGCAA
Source organism: Betaproteobacteria bacterium (assembly GCA_024641925.1). Taxonomy (GTDB): domain Bacteria; phylum Pseudomonadota; class Gammaproteobacteria; order Burkholderiales; family Burkholderiaceae_C; genus Rubrivivax. The sequence goes on along the minus strand of JAHECB010000228.1, from coordinate 5,728 downwards.
GGGCTTGACCAGGAGACCCGGACATGACGGAACAGCACACTTCAAACCCGCCCGCGGTAGCGACGGTGGAGCAGCGTGCCGCGGCCATTGAAGCCGCGCTGCAAGCGCAAGGTCTGCCGGCGGCGCAGCACATCCAGCAATCCGTGCACCTGGCCGAGGAGGTGTGGCTGCCGCAGCGTGGTGCGCGCGTGGTGGCCAAGGCCTGGACCGATCCCGCCTTTCGCCAACGCCTGCTGGACAACGGCGTGGCCGCGGTGGCCGAACTGGGCATCGAGATGCCCAGACACCACCGCCACCTGGTGGCGCTGGAAAACACGCCCACGGTGCACAACGTCATTTGCTGCACGCTGTGTTCCTGCACCGCCTTCACCGTGATTGGCTTGCCGCCCGACTGGTACAAGGACCTGGAATACCGCGCGCGGGTGGTGCGCGAATCGCGCAGCGTGCTCAAGGACATGGGGCTGAACCTGCCCGCCGAGGTGCAGATTCGCGTCTGGGACACCACTGCTGACACCCGTTACATGGTGTTGCCGGTGCGTCCTGAGGGCACCGAAGGCTGGAGCGAAGAGCGCCTGGCGGCGTTGGTGACCAAGGACGGCATGATCGGCGTGGCGAGCATCTGAGGGCATGTAGTCGCACCGCTGAGGTCTCACTGAAGCATCTGATGTAGGGGCAAGAACAGGCATGGACGGCACACACGATCTGGGCGGCAGGCAGGGTTTTGGACCGGTGCGGCACACGCTCGACGCGGCGGTGTTTCACGCCAACTGGGAGCGGCGCATCAACGCGCTGTATGGCCTGGCCGTTCGTCAGGGCATCTTCAACATGGACGAGTACCGCCATGCCATCGAGCGCATGGAGCCGCGCCACTACATGGCCGCTGGGTATTACGAGCGCACCCTGACCAGCCTGGCCACGCTGTGTGTCGAGAAGGGTGTCGTCAGCCTTGATGACTTGCAGCAGCGCGCCCAGGGCGTTTTCCCGCTGGCGCTGCCGCTGGGCCCGGGACGCAGCAACGTGGCAGGCACCTCGCTATTCAAGCCCGGCGACAGGGTTTGTGTGCGCAGCGACCATGTGCCGGGCCATGTGCGCATGCCCGCTTATGTACGCGGCAAGTGTGGTGTGGTGGTGGCGGTGTCGCCGCCCTATCCGTTTCCCGACGCCCACGCACATGGCCTGCCCAGTGCCGACGAGCCCACCTTCGACGTGCGTTTTGAAAGCGCTGAACTGTGGCCCGATGCGGCGGACTCGGCGCAGGTTCACGTGGGTCTTTTCCAGAGCTATCTTGTCGCGGCCGACTGACTGGACGTGGCCCGCAGCGCCCCTGGCGCCGCCCCGAACGGGCCCTTGAAAGGCTGAGCCGCGGCGTCTGGTTTTGCGCGCCGGATGGACCCGGAGGGGCCTGCGTGGCGCATGCGCGGCCGGCTGCCGACCCTGCGGACAACCCCCGTGCCCGACTTTGTGATTGGTGCTGTTGCGCCCGCTGGCCTTAGGGTCGCGGTGGGTGTTGTCGTGAGAACTTCATGGCCAGCATCACATGCGATTGCTCCCGATGGCGGGTTCTGATCGGCTTGGTTTTGCCAAACCAGACTCGGGAATGCCGTGCGGGCCGAATGACCACCGTGCGCCCTGTGGCGCCGCTACAAGACCGTTTCGAGGGGATTTGTATGGCTGGCTTTCTGTGTTCCATTTGGCCCTGGCTGTTTGGCGGCCTCATCGGCTGGTTGCTGTGTGGCCTGCTGGCGCGGCGCCTGTTGCGCGGGCCCGACCTGTCCGCACAGTTGGCCGACAAGGACAGCCATATCCGTCGCCTGACGGGCGAGGTGGGCGCCTTGCAAGCCCGCGCTCCGGTGGAAAAGATCGTCGAGAAGGTGGTTGAAAAACCGGTCGACCGCGTGGTTGAAAAGGTCGTCGAGAAGTTCGTCGATCGGCCTGTGGACCGTGTGGTCGAGCGGTTTGTGGACCGCCCGGTTGAACGCATCGTGGAGCGCATCGTCGACCGGCCCATTGAACGCGTGGTTGAAAAACTGATTGAAAGGCCGGTGGACCGCGTGGTCGAAAAGGTGGTCGACAACCCCAACCACCTGGCGCGCATCACGGCATTGTCGGCCGAGGTGGCCCTGATCTCCGGCCTGAAGAGTCGTGTGCAGCAGTTGGAGTCGGCACCCCCGCAGGTGGTGGAGAAGATTGTCGAGAAGCTCGTCGACAGGCCCGTGGATCGCATCGTCGAAAAGATCGTCGAGAAGCCGGTGACCAGGATCGTCGAGAAGATTGTCGAAAAACCGGTCGACCGCGTGGTTGAAAAAATCGTCGATCGCCCGGTGGACCGCATCGTTGAAAAGATTGTCGAAAAACCCGTTGAAAAGATCGTCGAGAAGATTGTTGAAAAGCCGGTCGACAACCCTGCGCACCTGTCCCGCATTGCCGCGCTGACCACCGAGGTCGCACTGATCGCCGGGCTGCGCAGCCGCATCCAGCAGTTGGAGTCCGCGCCGCCCAAGGTGGTGGAAAAGATCGTCGAAAAGCCGGTCGAAAAGATCGTTGAAAAGGTGGTCGAAAAGATCGTCGACCGCCCGGTGGACCGCATCGTTGAAAAATTGGTCGACCGGCCCGTGGACCGCGTTGTCGAGAAGATTGTCGAGAAGCCTGTCGACCGCGTCGTCGAAAAAATAGTTGAAAAGCCGGTGGACCGTGTCGTCGAGAAGATCGTCGACCGCCCGGTGGACCGTGTCGTCGAGAAGACGGTTGAAAAACTCGTCGACAACCCGGCGCACCTCGCCCGCATCACGGCGCTCACGGCCGAGGTGGCCGTGATCGGGGGCTTGCGCAGCCGCATCAGCCAGCTGGAGTCTGCACCGCCCAAGGTGGTTGAAAAAGTGGTCGAGAAGGTCGTGGAAGTGCCGGTCGAGAAGATCGTGCAGCAGATCGTCGAAAAACCCGTCGACCGCATCGTCGAGAAAGTCGTCGAAAAGCTGGTGGACCGCCCGGTGGACCGCATCGTCGAAAAGATCGTCGAAAAGCTGGTGCCCGACACCCGGGGCCTGGAAGAGCGCGATCGTCAGCTGGCGGACTGGCGCCAGCGCTTTGGTGAGCTTGAAGCTGAGTACCGCCGTCTGTCTGCCGAGCCCGCGATGGACCTGGCAGCGGCACGTGCTGTGGGCTATTCACTGAAAGGCGCCGACGATCTGGAGCTGATCGAAGGCATCGGGCCGAAGATCGCCGAGATGTTGCGCAACGCCGGTATCCGCAGCTTTGCGCAACTGGCGGCAACGCCCACGGCCCGCATTCAGGCGGTGCTGGACGCGGGTGGCAGCGCCTACCGCATTGCCAATCCGGGCACCTGGGCCGAGCAGGCCGACCTGGCCGCGCGCAACCGTTGGACATCCCTGCGTGCCTTGCAAGACGTGCTGGACGCGGGTGTGCGTGTGGATGGCAGCGCCAAGGCCCAACAGGCCGCAGACGAACTGGCCGCGCTGAAAAGGCAATTGGCCGAACGTGATGCGGAGCTGGTCCGCCTGCGCCAGGGCGCGCCCGCAGATCGCGCCGCGGCCAAGGCCGCCGGCTTCAGCTTGAAGGGCAAGGGTGATGCCGACGACCTGGAAGTGGTGGAAGGCATCGGCCCGAAGATTGCAGGTTTGCTCAACGCGGCAGGCGTTACCCGCTTTCATCAGCTGGCCGCCATGACACCGGCGCAGATCCAGCCCATCCTGGATGCGGCAGGGCCCGCTTTCAAGCTGGCGCGCCCTGACACCTGGCCCGAACAGGCCGGCCTGGCGGCCCGCAACCAGTGGGACGCGCTGAAGACGCTTCAGGACGCCTTGAACGCCGGCAACCGCAGCTGACAACAGAGTAGATCGGAATCCAAGATATGAACGACACCACTGTGCAAGCCTCGCCGTCGTGGGGCACCTTCCGTCGCTGGTATTTGTGGGTGGCCGCCTTGCTGGCGCTGCTGCTGGGTTTGCTATGGCTGTCGGGTTACGGCCCTGGGGGGGCGGCCTGCAAGCTGCCCATGTCGGTGGCCGCAGCATCCGTTGTGCCCGCCGTACCGGCCTTGGCGCCTGTTGCACCTGTGCCACCGGTGGAGGCGCCAGCCCCCGTGGCGGCCGCTGCGCCAGCCGTCACGCCGGCCACGATGCCCGCTGCCGTGCCTCCACCCGAACCTGTGGTTGCCAAGTCGGTGCCCGTGCCGCCGGCGGCACGTGTGTTGTTTGGGCTGAGCCGGACGGCCCTGCCGGCCGACGTCGACAGCGCCTTGTCCGAGGTGGTCAGCTTCCTGAAACGGTACCCTGATAGCAAGGTCGCGCTGGCGGGCTTTCACGACCCGTCAGGCAACCAGGCTGCCAACGAAGAATTGGCGCTGAACCGTGCGCGCGCGGTGAGGACCCGTCTGGATCAACTGGGCATCGCGGTCGAACGGGTGGTGATGCAAAAACCTGCCGAAACCACGGGGTCCGGGCCTGCAGCCGAGGCGCGGCGGGTCGAGGTGACGGTACAGATGCCTTGATGCCTTGCTGAGCCGCGCGGGCTCGGCCGGCCGGGCCTGCTGGTCAACCGCCAGCGGTGGCCGTAAGCTGGGGCCGCAACCTGCTGAGCAGGCCGTAGCTGTGCAGCCGGCTGGCGTGGTCGTGCATGGCACAGGCCACGATCAGTTCGTCGACCTTTGTCTGTGACAGCAATCGGTTCAGTTGCCGGCCCACGGTGTCGGGGCTGCCCACGGCGCTGACGGCCAGCATGGCCTCGACGCCGGCGCGCTCGGCCGGGCTCCACAGGCTGTCCATGTTTTTCACGGGCGGCGGCAGCGGGCCGCGCACGCCGCGCCGCATACCCAGAAAACGCTGCTGCACCGACGTGAAGTGGTAGGCCGCCTCGTCGTCGGTGTCGGCCACCAGCACGTTGACCGCCACCATGGCATGGGGCTTGGGCCAGCGCGCGCTGGGGCGGTAGTTGGCGCGGTACAGGTGCAGTGCCTGCAGCAGCATGTCGGGCGCAAAGTGCGACGCAAAGGCAAACGGCAAACCCAGGTAAGACGCCAGCTGCGCGCTGTACAGGCTGCTGCCCAGCAGCCAGATAGGCACCTCGGTGCCCTGGCCCGGAATGGCGCGCACCGCGGCAGCGCCGCGGCTGGTATCGGCTGGGGCCAGGTAGGACTGCAGTTCCAGCACGTCCTGCGGGAAACCGTCTTCGTCGGCGCTGGCCAGGGTGCGGCGCAAGGCGCGCATGGTGGGCTGGTCGGTGCCGGGCGCACGGCCCAGGCCCAGGTCGATGCGGTCGGGAAACAGTGTGGCCAGGGTGCCAAACTGTTCGGCCACCACCAGCGGCGCGTGGTTGGGCAGCATCACGCCGCCGCTGCCCACGCGGATGCGCTGCGTGGCCTGCGCCACCTGGCCGATCAGCACTGCGGTGGCGCTGCAGGCCAGGCCGTCCATGTTGTGGTGTTCGGCCAGCCAGTAGCGTTTGCAGCCGTAGGCTTCGGCATGCTGCGCCAGGGACACGGTATTTTTCAGCGCCTGCGCGGCGGTGCTGCCTTCGACGATGGGGGCGAGGTCAAGTACGGAGAGATCGATCATGGGCAACATGTTGCACCAAGATGGTCGGGCGCGGGCGGCCAGGGGCAATCGCATGCCCCAGGGCCGCCCTGCAGGCGTGAGACGTTCAGTGGCGCCGGCGGGCGCTGGCGTTGCTGGAAGCGCCCAACAGCGCCAGCGCCAGCAAGGCCATGGACAAG
>JAHECB010000227.1 GCA_024641925.1 Betaproteobacteria bacterium | reverse complement strand
GCCAAACCCCGAGCGCAGAGAGCCGAAGGTGGCCTCGGCAAAATTCAGCAGCTTGCCCCCCAGCCCGGTGCGGACCATGGCATCGCCGGTGAGCACAAACAGCGGAATGGCGATCAGCGCAAAGGAGTCGACACCTTCGAACAAGGCTTCGCCAATGAGCGTGAGCGGCAAGGCCTGCGTGGTCCACAACATCGTGAACGTACCCAGCCCCATGGCCACCCAGAACGGCACGCCCACCAGCAACAGCAGCACCATGCCGACGATCGACAGCACCACCATGTTCATGCTTGACAGACCCCGCAATGCAATTTCATGGTGTTTTTTTCATTCTTCAAACATGGCCTTGCCGGCAAAGGGCTCGCGCCCGGCGCGCAGGTCGGCCCAGTCGCGCCAGATGCCCTGCAGGCTGCGCATGATCACCAGCGCAAAGCCGATGGGCACGGCCGCTTCGGCCCAGGTCTTGTTGACCTGCAGCACGGGCGTGGTGCCCCCGAATTTCAGCAGCGTGCCGATGGTGTGCAGGCTCCAGTACATGGCCACGCAGGCAAAGGCGATGGTGCACAGTTCGGTGAAGATGAACAACGCCGCCTTGGCGCGCGGGTTCAGGGTGACCAGCACAAAGTCAAAGCGGATGTGCGCCCGCTCACGCACCGCATAGGCCGCCCCGATCCAGCCCAGGTAGATGAAGGCGTAACGCGCCGCCTCTTCTCCCCAGGCCGACGAAAAATTCAGCCCGAAGCGCCGCACCACCTCTTGCACGATGACGATGCAGCAGAACGCGTAAAACACCAGCATCGCCCAGCGTTCGGCGTTTTCGTCCAGGGCGCGCAAAACTGAATTCAATGGCGACCCCACGTTGGCCCGTGATGCCTGCGATTTCCGTCGCGAGCGCCCTGAGGTGAGGTCGAGCAGCGCAGCCGTACACCCGTACGGCGAGGTGAGACCGGACACAAGCCAGCACCTGCGTGCTGGCTTGTGCCTGGCGAACGCCGACCCGCCTGCAGGCGGTTGGCAGCACAGGCCTCAGATCGGGTCGCGCAGCAGGAAATGCGCCTTGAAGGGTTGAGATCGCGTCGCGAGCGCGCCGAGGTCGCGTCGAGTAGCGCAGCCGCACACCCGTGCGGCGAGCAACACAGGCGCGAGATCGGCGGACGCAGCAGCAAGATCAGCCCTTCAAAGCTTGAAGTCGGCGACGGTGATGGGCCCCTTGGTATTGGCCGCCTTCTTGAAGTTGTCAAACGCCGCCATCGAGCCCGCAAACTGCATCTTGAACTCGTCGTATTCCTTGCGTTGCTCTCCGCAGGTGTCCATCCACTGCTTCATCTCGGCTTCGTTGGGGTTGTAGAACTGGCAACCCCCGGCAGTGAGCAGGCGCATCGCTTCGGCACGGGCTTTCTCGATCTGCGCAAAGGTCTCGACCTGGGTCTGCTCGTTGGCGGCATCGAACGCGGTGCGCAGATCGGCCGGCAGTTGCTGGTACCAGGCGGCGTTGGCAGCAAACATCTGCGCGTCGGGCACTGACCGGATGTAGCTGATGTTGCTCAACAGGTCCTGGAAACCAAAGGTGGCCAAGGCGGCGATGGCCGGATCCAGTCCGTCGGCCACACCCTGCTTGATGGCCGTTGCGGTTTCGCCCCATGGCACCACCGTGGGGTTGGCGCCGGCCAGGCGGTAGAAAGTCTGCAGCAGCTTGCTGGGCGGCACGCGCATCTTCATGCCCTGCATGTCTGAAGGCGTCTTGATGACCTTGTAGCCCTTGCGGCTGGCCACGGTGCGCGGGTCCACCGTGAAATAGAACAGCGGCTTGTAGCCTTTGGCCATGACCTTGGGCGTGATCTCGTCATTCCAGGCCTTGCTGGTGACCAGATTGGCAAAACGCTGGTTGTCGCCGCACCAATAGGGGATGTTGATCAGGTCCACCACTGGCGTGAAGGGGCTGAAATTGGACAGCGACACCGCGCCACCTTGCACCGTGCCGGCTTGCACCTTCTGCGCCAGCGCTGCGCCGACGCCCAGTTGCCCGGCCGGGTACAGCTTGGTGTAGATCTGGCCCTTGCTCTGTGTCTCGACGTTGGCCTTGTACTTGGCCTGCATGATCGGGTACTTCACGTAGTCCTCGATCTTGTACTCGGTGGCGAACATCATCGTCACCTTGGCGGCCTTTTGCTTGGCCTCTTCTTCGGCAGCCGTTTGCGCCATGGCGCGGCTGTCGAACAGGTAACCACCGGCCAGGCCCATCACGGCCGCCGTCGTGCCATAGCGGCGTGCGGCCAGCAGGAATTCGCGGCGGGCGGTGCCGGCCGGACTGACGTCGGACAGGGTTTGGTGGCTGTGATGTTGACGGGTCATGGTGTCTCCTTGTGGGTGTGAAGATCAGTCATCAGCGCTCTGGCGCGGAACCGCTGCGAACACGGTTTGATTCACAGGCAGTCTCGTCGGCAAACAGGCCCACGGCAAAGGCCGTGACCGCCGCCAGCACCAGCGCAAATTCGCCCAGCTCGCCCAGCGGCCCACCGGTGACGCGGTGCGCCAGCTTCAGGGCCACGACATACACCGCATAAACCAGCGCCAAGGCAGCAGCCAGGCGGTAGGCCAGTTGACGCAATCGTTGGGCAGTCATGTTGTTCGAAGAGCCTTGAGTTGTAAGCGCTTACAGATGATTGCCCCGTCAGTCGCGGCTGTCAAGGCGCTCAAGGGCTGAATCGCTGGGGGCTTACCCTTGGAAAGCAGCATCGATCGCGCATGCAACGTTGAGCCGGCATTGAACAGCAGCTGCCTAGAATCGATTCACCGTCTCGCACCCCAAGATGCGATCCGCATGAAGTCCGACAAGCGCACGCCCACCGCCACGCCCACTGTGCAAGACGTTGCATGGGCCGCTGGCGTGTCCACCGCCACGGTGTCGCGCGCGCTGAACCTGCCCGACACGGTACGCCCCGCTTTGCGCCAACAGGTGCTGGCGGCGGTGGACCGGCTGGGCTACGTCGCCCACGCCGGCGCACGTGCGCTCAGCCTGCGCCGCAGCGGCACCGTGGGTGTGGTGGTGCCCACCATCGACAACGCCATCTTCGCCAGCGGCCTGCAAGCCTTCCAGACCCGCATGGCGCAGGCGGGCCATGTCGCGCTGCTGGCCTTCAGTGGCTATGACCCGGCGCAGGAAGAAGCGCAAGTGCAGGCCTTGCTGGCGCGTGGCGTGGACGCGCTGGCATTGACCGGCATCAGCCAGCGCCCGGAGCTGCTGGCACGCCTGGCGCAGCGCGGCCTGCCCTGGACGCACATCGGCTCGTTTCCGGCGCCCGGCGGCGCCGCTTGTGTGGGCTTCAGAAACCGCACGGCCATGGCGCGCGCCGTGCACTACCTGGTCGACCTGGGGCACCGCCGCATTGGCATGGTCGCCGGCATCACCGCACACAACGACCGCGCGCTGGACCGCGTGGCCGGCGTGCACGACGCCCTGGCCCAGGCCGGGCTGCGTCTGGCGCCGGGCCACCTGGTGGAGTCGGCCTACACCCTGGCGCAGGCGCGGGCAGCCACACGCCACGTGCTGCAGGCGGGTTCCGCCAGCACACGACCCACCGCCTTGCTGTGCGGCAACGATGTGCTGGCCTTTGGCGCGATGCTGGAATGTGCCGCGCTGGACCTGGACGTGCCACGCGACGTGTCGGTCGTGGGCTTCGACGACCTGGAAATGGCGCGCCAATGGCGGCCCGGCCTGACCACGGTGCACGTGCCCACCGAACAGATGTGGACCTTGGCTGCAGAGCACCTGATCGCCCGCATCGACGGCAGCGTGTCGAGCGCTGTGCAACGCGAAATCGAGGTCGAGCTGGTGGTGCGAGACTCCACCGCCCGGGTCGGCGGCAAGCTTGCACGCAAGGCGCGCACGGCACACTGATCCAGCGCGCCGGCGTAAGGCGTTGCCTCAGGCCGCGGTGATCCAGCCCTTGCGCTCGGGCGCTTGCAGGTGCGGCAGGTGGTTGAAAACCACCAGGCTGTGCCGCTTGGGCGTGAACGCCATCTCGGTCACGGCGCTGTTGCGCATGCGCAGGTTCAGCTCGATGCTGGTGGCCGGCGACGCACCCAGTACATGGGCCACCGCGGTGCTGATGGGGCCGCCGCTGCTGACCACCAGCACATTGCCGCTGCAGTGGTTTCGCACATGGTCCAGCGCCGAGACGATGCCCGCCACCCATTCGGCATAAGGCGGCATGCCCTGGGGCTGGGTGCGGCCTTCGGTCCAGGCCAGGAAGCCTCGGCGCAACAGGCGGAAGTGTTCGCGGTAACCGTCGGGCGTGTCGGTCGGCGGCATGGGGCCGGGCTCCAAGGCGCGCACCAGCGCCTCACCGTCGTATTCATTCAGGGCCGGCCACTCCACCGCCTCGGGTACCCGGCCATGGGCCGCCGTCAGCGCATCCAGTGACTGCACATGCCGCCGCAGACTGCCCCGCAGCACAGCGTCGACTTGCAAGCCTTGTTCGGCCAGAAAAGTGCCCAGCGCCTGGCATTGCTGATGGCCCAGCGGACTGAGCTGGTCGTAATCGGCCGCACCGAAGCTGGCCTGTCCGTGTCGCACAAGGTAGAGGGTTCCCATGACGCCGATTGTTGCGCCGCAACGCGCCGCCCAGCGTCGCGCACGCGACGCGCATCCCCGCAAGTCCATGACGCATGGCGCGGCACGCAGCTTGCGGTACGCTGCACAACCCTCTTGTCCAAGCAGAACGGATCCACCATGCAATACCGCCACCTGGGCCGCAGCGGCCTGCGCCTGAGCACCCTGTCACTCGGGTCATGGGTGACTTATCACAACCAGGTCGACACCGGCAGCGCCGTCGAGATGATGGCTGCCGCCTATGACGGCGGCATCAACTTCTTCGACAACGCCGAGGCCTACGCCGGCGGGCGCAGCGAAGAAATCATGGGTGCGGCGCTGAAAACACTGGCCTGGCCGCGGCTGAACTACGTGGTCAGCACCAAGTTTTTCTGGGGCCTGGACCGCACGAGTGAGGCCATCAACCGCAAGGACACGCTGAACCGCAAGTACCTGATGCAGGCCATGGACGGCTCGCTCAAGCGCATGCAGCTGGACCACATCGACCTGATCTACTGCCACCGACCCGACCCGCACACGCCCATTGAAGAAACCGTGCGCGCGATGAGCGACCTGATCACGCAGGGCAAGGCGCTGTACTGGGGCACCAGCGAGTGGCCTGCGGACGACATTCGCACCGCCTGGGAACTGGCCGAACGCCACCACCTGCACAAGCCGGTGATGGAACAGCCGCAATACAACCTGTTCCACCGCCAGCGCGTGGAAAAGGACTACGCCCGCCTGTACCAGGACACCGGCCTGGGCCTGACCACCTGGAGCCCGCTGGCCAGCGGCCTGCTCACCGGCAAGTACCGTCAGGGCGTGCCCGACGGCAGCCGCGGCGCCATGGACAACATGGCCTTCCTGCGCGACGAACTGCTCAACCGCGACAAGAACGACGCCGTGGGCAAACTGGCCGGCATCGCTGCCGACCTGGGCGGCAACGTGGCCCAGCTGGCGCTGGCCTGGGTCGCGCACAACCCCCGTGTCAGCACCGTCATCACCGGTGCGTCCAGGCTGTCGCAGTTGCAGGACAACCTGGGCGCGATGGCGCTGCTGGAACGCCTGACACCCGAGGTGGTCCAGCGCATCGACGACATCACGCTGCCGCTGTCGGCATGACCCTGCAGGGGCCTCTGCGCGGCGCGGCGCTGCTGCTGTCGGCCGCACTGCTGTTGGTCGGCTGTGCGGGGCCTTCAGGGGCGCCACGCGCCACCACCAAGCCGGTGCCGTTTGTGCAGAAGCAGCTCAGCCCCGAGCAGCGACAGGCGGCGTTTGAGCAGGTGTTCAACACCATCCAGGCGCAGTACTTCGACCCGAACCACAACGGCGTGGACTGGGTGGCGGTGGGTGCACGCTACCGCGCCGAACTGCTGCGCGGCGGTGTCGGCGAAACGCAGTTCTGGCGCGGCCTGAACCGCATGGCCGGCGAACTGAAAGACGCGCACACCAGCGTGCGCAGCCCGCTGGAAGTGAATGCCATCACCCAGCAGCGCGGCAACTTCGGGCTGTCGCTGATGCCGCTGGACGGCCACTGGGTGGTGCGCGGACTGTCCGGCGCCAGTCAGGCAGCGCTGTTGGGTGTGCGGCCCGGGCACCGCGTGCTCAGCATCGACGGCCAGCCCACGCAGGCCTGGTGGCAGGCCACGTCAGCCCAGGTGCGCGGCAGTTCCACCGACCGGTCCAACTTCACCCTGGTCAGCCGTGAACTGAACCAGCGCCCGGTGGGCAGCACCTTGACGCTGGGCCTGCAGCGTCCGGACGGCAGCCTCTACAGCGTCACCCTGCGGCAAGACCCCCAAAGCCGCGTGCAGTCGCTGCTGCGCAGCCATCAGCTGGCGTCCAACCTGGGCTACCTGCGCTTTGTGGCGTTTCTGGAGCCGCTGATGCCGGAGATGGCCGACACACTGCAACGGCTGTCCAGCACCCAGGGCCTGGTACTGGACCTGCGCGGCAACCCGGGCGGTTCGTTCAAGATGGCGGTGCAGCTGATGGGCTGGCTGCTGCGCAGCGGCGGCCCGGTGGGCACCGTGATCACGCGCGACCACAAACGCTTGACCGCGGCGGGCAGCGACAAGGACATCACACCCGACCTGCAGGTAACCCTGCAGGCCAGACCCCTGACCATGCCCATGGCCGTGCTGGTGGACGAAAACAGCGCCAGCGCCGCCGAACTGCTGGCCGCCGTGCTGCAGGACCACGGCCGCGCACGGGTTTTTGGCAACACCAGTTGCGGCTGCCTGCTGGGCGTGCGTGTGGCCGGCGAAGTCTTGCCGGGCGGTGGGCGACTGCAGGTCAGCCTGTTCGACATGCGCATCGGCAACCCGCCGGGCAAGCGCATCGAAGGCGTGGGTGTGGTCCCGGATCAGCCGATACCCGTGACGCTGGACGCGCTGCGCAGCCAGGCCGATCCGGTGTACGAAGCAGCGCAAGCTTGGCTGTTGCAGGGCGCGCCAGGGGCCAGCCCCCACTGATTCAAGCCGTTGGCGCGGCCTGGCGCAACCGCCATTCAGCGCGGTGAGATGCGCGATGCCAGCGGCTTGGGCGCGTAGTCCACCAGGAATTGACAGTCGGCCGACTGCGCCGCGCGCAATTGACCGCAGCGCTCGGCAACACCGGCTGGTGTGGGCTTCTGTCCCTTTTCCACCCAGTTCAGCAGCGCCTCGAACAGCGGCGGGTAGTAGGCATCGCCCCAGTAGCTGTGTTCGCCGGAATTCACGAAGGTCTGCACCAGGCGATCGCCGTTGCCGGCCGCGGTCATGCGCTGGCGCAGAGTGTCGCTGCCTTCGACGAAAACGGTCGAATCGTTGATGCCGTGTGCCGTCAGCACCGGCGCGGCGAAACGTCCGCTGTGGTCGGCTTCAGCGGCAAAACGGGTCACGGCCTCAGGGTCGGCCCTGAAACGCGGGACGCCGGCATTGAGCGCCGCATCGTCAGGTGATCCGACATAACGCACCCGCTCATTGCCAAACGGGCTGACACCCCCGTTTTTCTGGGTGATGTCGCGAAACGTGAAGGTCGCGTAGTTGAGGTGGCCCGCGACCGAGCGCTCCGGGATCTTCAACACGGTGGCGATGGTCTTGAGCTTCTGCGCTTGTTCCGGTGTGCGCTGCGCCGCCGGCTTGCCCGTACCCAGGCATTCGTCGGCGCGCCGCGCCACGTCGGCGCTGGTGAGTGTGCTGTCGGCGGGCAAGCCGATGGGCAGCGCGTAAGCCGGCTCATCGGCCCGCGGGTGGTTGTTGCACAGATACTGGTAGATGGCGCGCAGGTCAACCCGAAAGTCGTAGGTCGCCGGGCCGGCCACTACGGCGCTGGTCAGCAGGATGCCGTCCCAGGACTTGGGAAACATCTCCGCGGCACGCGTGGCCACCATGCCACCCCAGGACTGCCCGTGCAGCAGCGTGCGGCGCGGCTTGGCCACGTGCTCGACAAAGATGCGGCGCACACGCTCGGTGTCTTCGGCGGCAGTGGTGACGGCAAAGCCGCCCTGGCGGAACACGGACCCGGCCCAGGCATGACCTTCACGAACGGTGACAGCCCAGCGCTTGATGTCCGCGTCGTTGCGCTGGGTACTGGTCGGGCCCAGCGTGGGCCCGCCGTGCGCGTGCACGACCAGCACGCCGCTCCACTGGGCGGGCATGACGA
>JAHECB010000226.1 GCA_024641925.1 Betaproteobacteria bacterium | reverse complement strand
TGGCCGTGCAGAAACATGGCAACGGCAACGTGGCCGTGTCGCTGCGTGCCGGCGACCCGCCGGGCCCCTGGTGGATCGCCATCCAGAAAGGATTTGGCCCGCTGTACCTGGAGCAGGTGGGCTTTGACGCACGTTTGCTGGCCAACGGCAAGCTGGAACGCGTGTCGGTGCTGATGGACGGCTCGGTCAGCCTGTTTGGGCTGACCTGTGCGGTGGACGACCTGCAGGTCACCTATTTCACCGCCGACGGCGACTTCCTGAACGCCAACAACTGGAAGGTCGATCTGGCGGGGCTGGCGGTGTCGGCCGAATTGGCCGGTTTGTCGATTGCCGGTGGCCTGCTGAAGCAGGAAACCACCAACGCCCAGGGCGCCATGCAGACCGAATACCTGGGCATGCTGCTGGGCCGTTTTGCTGTCTACGGCCTGACCATCTACGGCGGCTACGGTGAAGGCGTCGACACACAGGGCAACAAGTTCACGGCGTTCTTTGCCATCGGCGCGGTCAACGGCCCCATCGGTGGCCCGCCGGCGTTTTTCCTGACTGGCATCGGCGGCGGCTTTGGCATCAACCGCCAGATGAAGCTGCCCACCGACCTGTCCACCTTCGGTGACTACCCGCTGATCCAGGCGCTGGACATCGCCGCTTCGCCCAGCGACCCCATGCAGCAACTGCGTGCGCTGGGCAGCTACTTCCCCATGTCCAAGGGCACCTTCTGGTTCGCCGCCGGACTGAGCTTCAACAGCTTTGCGCTGGTGGACGGCATTGCCGTGGTGGGTGTGCAGATCGGCGACGGGCTGGACATCAATCTGCTGGGCCTGGCGCGCATGGCACTGCCGCGGCCGCAGGTGGCGCTGGTGTCCATCGAGGTGGCCTTGCTGGTGCGCTTTTCGTCCAGCGAAGGGGTGATGTGGGTGCAGGGGCAGCTCACCGACAACTCCTGGCTGCTGTACGAAGACATCAAGCTCACCGGCGGTTTTGCGTACGTCATCTGGTTCAAGGGCGAACGGGCTGGCGAATTTGTGCTCACGCTGGGCGGTTACCACCCCGACTTCAACCGCCCCGGTTACCCCGTGGTGCCGCGCCTGGGCCTGCGCTGGAGCATCGGCAGCACCATCGTCATCAAGGCCGGCAGCTACTTTGCGCTGACCAGCGAAGCGCTGATGGCCGGTGGCGACTTTGAAGCCAGCGCCAAACTGGGGCCCGCCTGGGCCGAGGTGAAATGGGGCGCACACGGCATCGTCTACTTCGACCCCTTCAGCTACAGCGTCAGCGCCTATGCGCGCATCGCCGCGGGCGTCACCATCGACCTCGGTTTTCTGGGCGACATCACCTTCTCCATCAGCCTGGGCGCGCGTATGCAGGTGGAAGGGCCTGAATTCCGCGGCAGTGTCACCTTCGAGATCGGACCGCTGGAGCTGACCTTCGACTTTGGTGGCAGCGACAAGGCCGGCAAGGTCTCCATCAGCGCCGACGAATTTGTCACCAAGTACCTGGAACGCGCGGCCAGCGCCACGGCGCGCGCCCATGCGCTGATGACCTCGTTTGGCGCCCTGCCTTCCAAGGGCGAAGATTCAACACCCGACGGCTCTTCGTCACGCCCCTTCGTAGTGGTGGTGGAGTTTGGCCTGACCTTCACGACCACGGTGCCGGCCGTGCTGGTCACGCGCAGCAGCGCGGCGGCACCCACCACCCGCCACGACCCCAGCCGTGCGCTGGCCGTGGGCCCGATGGGCGAAGGCGCGATCGAGCCCGAAATCGTCATCACCTGGCTGCAGGACGGTGTCATCCGGCCCTTCCCGTTCAAGGTCACTGCACGGCCCTTCAGCCGCTTCCCGGTGGGCGTGTGGGGACCTGCGGGCGACCTGAACAACCGCAAGGTGCCCAAGGCCGACATGGTCGAGGCGCTGAGTGAACTGGACCTGGCCTGCACCGCCACACCCACCGGTGGTGGGCCTGAGATCCCGTACTTCCAGGTGGAGATCGGCAAGCGCCTGCCGCTGCCCTTTGCGCGTGAGGCCGCCGCCGTACAGGCCATGCGCTTGTCGGCGAAAAAAATCGCGGCGCTGGTCAACGAACCGGCCACGGTGGATGCCGCCTTTGGCGACGCCCACCTGTACCTGTCGCGCACCGCCTCCCCCACCGCGCTGGCATCACTGCGCGGCGAGCGCCAGGCACCACCCCGTCTGGGCACGCTGGCCGAAGGCCTGCAGGCGCCCACCAAGACCGTGGCACCCAAGCTGATGACCAAGGTGCCGGGCAAGGTCTACGACCACGTGGTCGACGCGCCGCGGGCCATCGGCCTGTTTGCAGCGGCTACCGTGGACCTGAGCGTGGCGGCCAAGGCGCGCACCACGGTCAAAGGCTCGGCCAAGGCCTGGCGCGTGGCGCCGCCCACGCTGGCCGCGGTACTGGCCGAACGCAGCCGCTCGGTGCCGGCCCGGTTGCTGGTGGTGGGCGCATCCGCTGTGGCCACCAGCGCCACACGGCGCCAGGCCGCCACGCTGCTCGGCGCCGGCGAAGTGCCCATGACCGCCATGGCGCACGCGCCGACGGCGGTGGTGGCCCGCACTGGCGCGCCGCTGGCAGCGCCACTGGCGGCCTTCAACACCGCGCTCAGCGCCAACGCCGCCAGCCCCAGAACCCGCAGTCGCAACAGCCGCGCCATTTCGGGCGGCGCGCCGCTGTCTGCGGGTGAATGTGTGGTGCTGAAGTTGCCCAACGCCAGGGCCGACGCGGCAGGTGCCGACGCCAGGCCGCAGTTGGCGGTGTACGGTGCGCCGGCGCGTGTGGTGCTGTTGGACATCGCGGGCCAGACTGTGGCCGATGTGGTCGTCGGCAAAGCCGATGCTGACAGCAGCGGCAGCGGCAGCGGCAGCGGCTCGACGATGGATCAGCTGACCATCCCGCGCGCCACCGAATGCATCGTGGCCGTCGGGCAAGGCCAGCCGGCTGCCAGCGTCACCGCGCAGGCGGCCCGTGTGGGTCTGGCCGGCTGGCACGCCGGCTTGCGCATGCCCTACGCCGGCCGCGGCAACGCCATCGGCCCCGGCTGTGTGGTGCGCAGCACCAGCGACCGCATCCACAGCCATGCCGAACGTGGTGCCGCCGGTTGGGTGACCGGGGCGGAGCTGGCACGCGGTGTCACCACTGTCAGCACCCGTTTTGCCGTGATGCCGTGCACCGTGATCGTGGTGGTGGACGACCCGGCCGTGACCGGCCGCCCGGTGGGCGAACGCCAGTTGCTGATGGGCCTGGAGGGTGCCGACCGCGCCACCGATACCGCCGGCATCGAACAGGCGCCGGTGCTGATGACCATGGACAACCGCAGTCTGCTGGCCTATGCCGTGGTGGCCGAACGGGGCAGCCTTACGCCGGGCGCCGTGCAGGTGTCGGTGGCCAGTGACGAAGGCTGGTCACTGGTGGGCGTGCTGGCATCCAGCGCGCTGGACCCGCAGGCCGCGCTGAACCTGATCGCTGCGCGCGGCCTGCAGGCGGCGCTGGCGCCGCTGGCACCGCGCAGCGCCACGGCAGCCGACGGCGGCGGTGTGTCGCGTCTGGACTGGATAGGGCCGGTTCGCAGCCCCCAGCAGCAACGCACAGCCCGCGCACGCGCCACCGGCCTGGCCCTGCCGGCGGCCCCCAAAGCCTTGACCCGCAGGAGCCCCTGAGATGCCCACCATCGGCCACTTCGTGCTGCACAGCCAGTTCACGCCCCAGATCACCGCGGGCCTGTACGAGCTGAAGACCGAGCAGAAGAACCTGCCCTTTGGTGTGGAGCCCGAGACCACACACCTGCACGTGGCCGCGCCGCGCTACGTGATGCCCACAGACCAGATCCTGTCCAGCTTTCCGCCGGCCAACGCCGACGGCGCCTTTGGCGACCGCCTGCCGCAGATCTGCCTGAAGCGCCGCACCCTGCCCTGGGAACGCAACCCCGCTGGCGGTGGCGACGTCAACCCACAGGGTACGCCCTGGCTGGCCTTGGTGGTGGTGGCCGAAGGCGAGGCCGAGCTGTCCAGCGCCGCGCCCGTTGCCCAGTGCACCACCGAAGGTACGGTATTGCACCAGCCGCAGGACCAGGACGTGCAGCAAGGGGTTTACCTGGCGGTGACGGAATCGGTGGTGCAGAAGATTTTCCCCACCACCCAGGACCTGCCCCTGCTGACCCACGTGCGTGAAGTGGACGTGGACGACACCGAACTGGTGGGCGGCGACGACGACGGCTGGGTGGCCGTGGTGCTGGCCAACCGGCTGCCCGTGTTCGACACCGCGGGTGGCAAACCCGTGCGTTACATGGCCTGCCTGGTGAATGTGGAAGGCCAGCTGACGTCGCTGCCCAAACCCAAGGCAGCGGTGGACAAGTTCACCTGGGACCGGGCGCAGGACTGGCGGGTACTGAGCGCCGTGCAGTCTTCAGGCCATGTCGACGCCATGACCATGGGCCAGCTGGGCGTGACACGTGACAAGTTGCCCTTGCCCCTGATCTTGAACCAACCCCGCGCCGTGGGCTCAGCCGCGGCCGCAGCCGCGGTCCCGGTCTTCCAGGCCACGCAGCCCGCGGCGCAGCAGGCGCTGGACGGCGGCAAGTCCGTGGCCAAGCCCGCCGTGGCCGACCAGTGGCGCGCCACCACCGCCAGGATCACGGCGGCGGCTGCCGACCCCGATGCCAAACGCCTGGTGCGCGACACCATGCGCCTGGGGTTTCACCTGCCGATCAGCCGGTACGCCCAGGAGAAAGTGCTGCGTTTCCCGGTGCTGGCGCACTGGTCCTTCACCACCAGCGAAGGCGCCACGTTTGAAACGCTGATGCAGCACCTGGACGTCGGCCTGCTGGGCACCTTGCCACCGCCACCCAAGGCCGAAGCCGGCAAGCCTGAACCCGCACCGCGCCCCGACACACTGCCCGAAGTCGTGGCCACGGGGCACGTCGGTCTGGCCCAGCGTTCAAGGCGCGGCGATGCGCTGCGCGCGTGGTACCGCGGCCCCTGCGTGCCCGTGGCCACGGCACGTGACGGCGAAGGCACGGCCAAACCGTTGCCGCTGGCGCATTCGGCTGACCAGTTGCGCCGCGTCATCCCCGATGGCCGTGAAGACCTGACCCTGGCGTCGGCCTTCGAAATCGGCCGCCTGCTGGCGCTGTCGCAGTTGTCGGTGGTGTCGGCCTTGCTGCGATTCCGTGCCGAGCAATATGGCGCCGGCCGTGTGCGCGAGATGCTGAAGCTCCTGGTGCCGTTTAACCTGCCCAAGGCGTTTTCCAACGCGGGCCCGAAGTCGGTGGACCTGGGGCGCTTTGTGGCCGTGCAGGTGGTGGAGGTGCTGGCCCAAAACCGCGAACGCATGCTGGGGCCGCAGCGCCCGCTGGCCGACCCCGGGCGCGAGATCAAGGTCGACGGTGACATCGACCGCCTCATCGCCAGTGGCCTGGGCCTGGATCTGGACGTGCTGATGAAACGCAGCGACGAGATCGGCCTGCTGGCCGCCTTGACCCGCACCGAGGCACCGGTGGTAGGCCGCGTCGGCAGCGCCAAGTTCGGCGATCTTGAAAAGGCGGCGCTGGCCGATGCACTGACGGCGGAGCTCAACCAGACCCTGGCCGTGGCCAGGCCGCCGCGCGTGGTTCGCAGCCGCGACGGCAGGACACCGGCCCGACCCGCGCGGGACGCTCTGGACGACTTGATGTCCAGTGCGCCGGCGGGCGCAGGTGAAGGCGACGACGACACGGACCCCACCCCATGACCAAGACCATCAAGTCCCTGATGACCATGCAGGCGCTGAGCGCTGCCGCGCTGAACTATGCGGATTACGCCACCGAACGCGACCCCGATGAAGGCAACTTTGTGGTGCCCGCCGAACTGCGTCACTTCCTGGCCCGTTTGCGCCTGCTGCACGGCGTGCCCTTCAGCTACCTGGTGCCCGACGCGCAGCTGCTGCCGGTGGAATCGATCCGCTTTTTCTACATCGACCGCGCGTGGACCGACGCGCTGACCCAGGGCGCCTTGAGCGTGGGCACCATTTCCACCGCAGACCGCACCCAGCTTGAAAGTGTCTACCCGCACATCCAGCAAGAAGTGGACGAAGCCGAGCGGCTGATTCGCAAGCCGCGCAGCGAAGGCAAGCTGAAAGACGGCAGCGGCACGCTCACCGGCTTCATCCTGCGCTCGCGCGTTGTTTCGGGCTGGCCCAACCTGCACGTGCGCGCGTACGCGCTGGACAAGATGGAAGACGACGAGCTCACCAACCTGGCCGAAAGCGCGCCTGAACGCATGAAAGTGCTGCGCATGGAGCGCCTGGCACCGGCCGTGCTGCTGGTCATCGTCGATGGTGTGCCGGCCGTGGTGCACATCGAAGAACCGCGCCAGGGCATCCAGTTCGGCGTGCGACTGGACCCGGAGGACCCGGCCGCCGGCAGCTACCGCGCCAAGGTCAAGATTCGCGACAACAACACCAGCCTGCCGGTGCCGCCCAAGGACGACTTTGTGGCCGACAACTCGGTCAATGTGCCCTTCAGGCCCGGCGCGCCTGGGGTGCTGAACGTGACGGCCCTGCGCGACCGCCTGCAGGCCATGCCCAAGGCCAACAAGAACCCCATGGCGCCCAACGAGTTTGCGCTGCAGCTGTTGCGCTTCCCGTTCCGACAGGTGTTTGGCGACCCCGACAACACGCAGAACCTGCGGTACTACAACTTTGACAAGTTTGTCGTCAGCCTGGCCCTGCCCGACTGGCAAAACCAGGTTGTGAAAAACATTGCGGAGCCCGGCCTGTGAAAACCCGCGCCACCAAACCCTTGCTGGCGCCCTCACAAACGCGCGAGCTGCTCTACAGCAAGCGCTACCTGGCGGCCGACCGCGCCAAGGTATCGGTCAGCGAGATCCGGACCTGGGACCGCTACCTGTTGCGTGAACACCGGCTGCTGGTGCCGGTGGACGTGCAGGCGCTGTACGTGCCCAAAGGCCATCCAGAACCCATGGTGCGCCTGCCGATGCTGGTGGCCGGGGCTAACGGCGCTGTTGCAGCCACACCTGAAGGGGCCATGCCGCCGCTGTTTGATGCCGGCAAACCCCGGCCGGCCGGTGTACACCTGCACTGGGCCATGCCCGATGCCCTGCTGCGCGGCCGCCTGACCGAAACCAGCAGCAGCAACCGCCTGGGCCTGCCCGTGCTGCCCGACCGCTGGCTGGTGCTGCGCATCGCGCTGCCCAAGGGCGGCCGCAGCGTCATCACCACCGGCTGGGTGCTGGAAGCCGACCGCGCCGTGGCCGTGCCGCTGGGCAGCTGGACCGAAGGCGGATCGGCCTCGGCTGCGGCCACGCCAGCGGGCAGCGCGTTGGCGCGTGAGGCACTGATTGGCACTGCCGGCGGCGGACTGACCTGGTCGGGTGCGTATGACGCCGTGTTGAACCGCTTTGCATTGCACGACCCGCTGACCGATCTGGCCGGCCTGGCACCCGCCGGGGTGGATGAAGACTGCGCCAGCTACACGGTTTGCGGCTGGTGGAGTGACCCGCGGCTGGACCCGCTGGATGCCGCCCGCAACAACGACAGCCTGGACGAACTGCTGGACCGCCTGCGTTGGCATCCGCTGCACGAATGGGGCAGCGAAGCCGGCGAACTGGCCCGGCAGTACGAAGAATTCCAGCTCAAGAAAGCACTGGGCCTGACCACCGACGACACCTGGATGAGCAAGCGCCCCGCGCCCGTTCTGGCACCCAACACGCCGCGCGCTGCGCCACAAGCCGTCAGCCGAGCAGTTGCCGCCAAGACCAGCGCCGCCTTCACCCCAGCCGACAAGACGCTGTTGCAGGTCAAGGCCAAAGGCATGAACTCCATCTTCTCCAACGACGCCTTGCTGCACGTGACGGCCAACCCCTGGCAGCTGCGCGCCAGCCTGCTGCACGGCACGGTGTATGGCGTGCCCGTCACGGGCGCGGTGCTGAAAGACCGCAGGCCGGCCGCGTCGCAGCTGCAGGTGGCCCTGGGCCAGCACGACGACGACCTGGTGTCCTCGCTGGCCGCCCATGGCGCCACACCGGACCAATTGCGCGCCACCGAACGGCTGATCAGCGCCTTCACCACCCAGCGCATCAACCGCCTGGCTTCGGCCGATGGCGTGGTGGAACTGGAAGAGGCCGAACACGCCGCTGGCTTTGCATCCTTGCCTTCAGGTTCGGCCGGCAACGACCGCTACCTGCAACGTGTGCAGACGGGCGGGGTGGGCGGCTTGAACCTGGGCCGGGACCACCTGATGAAGGACGTGGTGG
>JAHECB010000225.1 GCA_024641925.1 Betaproteobacteria bacterium | reverse complement strand
GCGCGACTGCGTGGGGTCGACTTCAGGGTTGAATGACCAGACCGCGTTCGAGGACCAACGGGTGCGCCAGGTCGGGCCTGTCGGTGATCAGCCCGTCAACCTTCAGGTCCAGCCAGCGGCTCATGCCGGCGGTGTCGTTGACGGTCCAGACCAGCACCTTCAGGCCCAGCGCCTGCGCTTCCTTCAGCTGGGCTTCGTCCAGGTCGCCGTGGAAAACCGACCAGATCGTGCCGCCCGCAGCCTTGATCATTCGGGGCACTGACGAGCCGTGTTGTCGAAACTGAAACCCCGCAGTCCAGATGGACCCGGCGGGGTCGGCGGCAGCGATGTTGTCCAAAAACTTCTGCTGGGCCGTCAAATACACCGTGGGGATTTCGGGCGCGATGCGCTGCACCACTTGCAGCGTGCGCCAGTCAAACGACATGATCTGCACGCGTTGCTGCAAGCCGGCCTTGCGGATGGCGTCGACCAACTGTGTGGCAAAGGGCAGGGGCTCCAAGGTGTCTTGCGGACGGCGCGGGTCCAGCTTCGTCTCGATGGCCAGGTGCACGTGTTGATGGCCCGGGCGCTGGATCAACTCAAACAGCGCACTCAGGCGTGGCACACGGGTGCCGTCGACGGGCTTTTGGTCTGGAAACTGGCTGGCGTAGCGGCTGCCGGGTTTGATCTGGCCGATGTCGTAGGTGGCGATGTCGGCCCAGTCCATGTGGTGCAAGGGCTTTGACGGCTGGTCCAGCCAACGCCCCTGTGCGTCGCGGGTGTGGTTGGGGTTCAGCGTCAGGTCGTGGTGCAGCACGATGACGCCATCGCGCGTGACGGCGGCGTCGGTTTCCAGCCGGCTGACGCCCAGCCGTATGGCGCGTTCAAAACCCGCAATCGAGTTTTCAGGCGCCAGCCCGCGTGCACCGCGGTGGCCCTGCAGGTCCAGCGCCAGCGCCCCCATGCTGGCCAGGGACAACAAGCCCGCGCAGCCGATGCCGCGCAAGAAGGTCCAACGCTTTAGGGTACGCATACAGACCTTTCGTGTCGCAATAAACGCGGCCGCCAGGGCAGCGCCGCAACCGGATCAGACCTTTTCAACCACCAGCGCAATGCCTTGCCCGACGCCAATGCACATGGTGCACAGCGCGTAGCGCCCACCCAGTCGGTGCAACTGGCTGACGGCCGTGGTCACCAGCCTGGCGCCGCTGGCGCCAAGCGGGTGGCCCAGGGCGATGGCGCCGCCCCAGCGGTTGAAGCGGGCGTCGTCGTCGGCCACGCCCAGGTCACGCAGTACCGCCAGGCCCTGCGCGGCAAACGCTTCATTGAGTTCGATGACATCCATCTGCGCCAGGCTCAGGCCGGTCAATTCCAGCACCTTGCGGGTGGCAGGCGCGGGGCCGAAGCCCATGACGCGTGGCGCCAGACCTGCAGTGGCCATGCCGACCACACGCGCCCGTGGTGTCAGGCCGTGGCGTCGTGCCGCCGCTTCGCTGGCCACGATCAAGGCGCAGGCGCCGTCGTTGACACCGCTGGCGTTACCGGCCGTCACCGAGCCGTCGGGGCGCACCACGCCTTTCAGTTTTGCCAGCGATTCCAGGCTGGTGGCACGCGGGTGTTCGTCGGTATCGACCACCACCGGATCGCCCTTTTTCTGCGCCACGCTGACAGGTGTGATCTCGGCTGCCAGATGGCCGGCCTTCTGCGCCGCCACGGCGTTGAGCTGGCTGCGCAGCGCCATGCGGTCCTGGGCAACGCGCTCGATCTTGAAGTCCGTGGCCACGTTTTCCGCCGTCTCGGGCATGCTGTCCACGCCGTACAGCTCTTTCATGCGCTTGTTGATGAAGCGCCAGCCGATGGTGGTGTCGTACACCGCGTTGTTGCGGCCAAAAGCCGTTTCGGCCTTGGGCATGACAAAGGGCGCGCGGCTCATGCTTTCCACCCCGCCGGCGATGAGCATCTGCATTTCGCCCGACTTGATGGCGCGTGCCGCCGTGCCCACCGCGTCCATGCCGCTGCCGCACAGGCGGTTGATGGTGGCGCCCGGCACGCCGACGGGCAGCCCCGCCAGCAATGCCGACATGCGCGCCACGTTGCGGTTGTCTTCGCCGGCCTGGTTGGCGCAGCCGTAAAGCACGTCGTCCAGCGCGTCCCAGTTCACACCGGAGTTGCGTGCCATCAGCGCCTTGATGGGCCATGCGCCCAGGTCGTCGGTGCGTACCGATGACAACGCCCCGCCATAACGGCCAAACGGTGTGCGAATGGCGTCGCAGATGAAAGCTTCGGTGGTGCTCATGGCAAGTCTCCTCAGATTCGGTGGGGTGCTGCTTCAGGCCTGGCGCAGCAGCCAGGGGCTGACGCGGTAGCGTTCACCGCGGTACTCATGGTCCAGCGCCTGAAGAACGGCTTTCACGCCGGGCACGTTCCAGCGGGCCAGCCATTCGAAGGGGCCGGCGGGGTAGGCCACACCCATCTTCATGGCGGCGTCTGCCCCTTCGGGGCTGCACACACCTTGCTGCACGGCGTCGGCCGCTTCGTTGATCAGCATGGCCACGGTGCGTGCCACCACCAGGCCTGGCGCGTCGGCCATGGGCAAGGGGCTGAAGCCCAGCGCCGACAACCAGGCCGGCGCCTGCGCCTGCCAGTAGGCCGAGGCCGAAGGCGCAACGGCAAACGCCAGCGCGGTGCCTGGCGCCACCGGGTGCGTGGTGGTGCGGTCAAACACCGCCACATCAGCGGTGCCCAGGGCACGGGTCAACTCGCCGGCCCGTCGGCCGTCGGTTTGCACCAGGCGGGCGCCGTCAATGGTCAAGCCCACCCAGTCGCTGCGGTGTTCACGGGCGGGTCCCCAGCCTTGGGGGGATAAGGCGGCTGTGGCGGCGTGTTCCAGGTGGTCGGCCAGATCGCCGGAACCGTGCACGGTCACCTCCTTGGCCGTGGCCGGCGCTTCGTGCACCGCCACCGGCAGCGAGGGCGCGCCTGCCGGGTAGCTGAAGAAACCGCGTCCGCTCTTGCGCCCCAGCAACCCACCGGCCACCATTTCAGCCTGCAGGCTGCTGGGCGTGTAGCGCTTGTCGTAGAAGTTGGCGGCGTAGACCGAGTTGGTGACCGCAAAGTTGGTGTCGTGGCCAATCAGGTCCATCAGCTCGCAGGGGCCCATGCGGAAACCGGCGGCCTTCAGGCAGGCGTCCAGCACCTGCGGCGTCAGCGACTGTTCCTGCAACAGCGCCAACGCCTCGGCGTAATACGGCCGGGCGATGCGGTTGACGATGAAACCGGGCGTGCTGGTGGCGTGCACCGGCACCTTGCCCCAGACCTTGCTGAGCGCAAAGATGGCCTGCGCCACGTCTGGGTTGGTCTGCAGGCCGGACACCACCTCCACCAGCTTCATCAGCGGCACGGGGTTGAAAAAATGCATGCCCACCAGGCGGCCCGGGTGTTTCAGGCCGTTGGCAATGGCCGTGACGCTGATGCTGCTGGTGTTGGTGGCCAGCACGGTGGTGTCGCTGAGCAAGGCTTCCAATTGTTGGAACAGGCTGCGTTTGGCATCCAGGTTCTCGACGATGGCTTCAACCACCAGCTGTGCACCAGCAGCCGCTTGCAGGCTGGCCACCGGCTCAATGCGGGCCAGCGTGGCCGCAGCGTCTTCCGGCGCGATGCGGCCCTTGGCCACCAGGCCGTCCAGCGTAGTGCCCAGCTTGACCTTAGCCTTGGCCGCGGCCCCTTCGGTCAGGTCGAACAAAAACACCGGGTGACCCGCTTGCGCGGCGACCTGCGCGATACCCGCGCCCATGATGCCGGCGCCCACAACGAGGGTGGGGGCGTGTTCAAGCGATGCAGTCATGGTTTGGGAATCCAGTTGGCGGGGCGTTTTTCCAGGAAGGCGGCAAAGCCTTCGCGCGCTTCGTCGGTGCCGCGCACCCTGGCTATGGTACTGGCGCTGAGATCGCGCACCGCGGGCGTGATGGGGCCGGCGTGCAGTTGCGCCAACAGCGCCTTGATCTCGCGCTGCGCCTGCGGGCCGCCGGCCAGCAATTGCGCCACGGTCTTGTCCACCGCCGCATCCAGGTCGGCCAGCGCGGCCGTCTGCTGCACCAAGCCCAATGACAGGGCTTCAGCGGCGCCGATGCGTTCGGTGGTCAGTGCCAGCCGCCTTGCCTGCCGTTTGCCCACAGCGTTGACCACATAAGGGCCGATGACGGCGGGCAGGATGCCAAAGCGGGCTTCGCTGACCGAGAAGCTGGCGTTGTCTGCCGCAATGGCGATGTCGCAGGCGCAGGCCAGGCCCACGCCACCACCCAGCGCCGCGCCCTGTATGCGCGCCAACGTCGGCTTGGCGCAGCCTTCGATGCGCCCCAGCATGCCGGCAAAGTGGCGTGCGTCCTGCAGGTTCCATTCGATGCTGGCCTGGCTGGCGCGCTGCATCCATTGCAGGTCGGCGCCAGCGGAAAAATGTCTGCCCGCGCCCGCCAGCACGATGGTGCGTACGGTGTCGTCGGCTTCCAATGCGGCAAAGGTGGCATCCAGCTCGCCAATCATCGCCTCGTCGAAGGCGTTGAACACCTCGGGCCGGTTCATCGTCACCTGCGCCACACCCGGCGCACGCTGGTGCAGCGTCAGCAACGCCATGTCAGTAGGTCTCCAGGTGCAGGCGGCCTTCTGATTTCAGGCGGGCGCCGATCTCGTCCCATTTCAGGCCGGCGTCGGTGGCGATGTCTTTCAGCGCCAGCACCACGCCTTCTTCCATGGACTTCAAACCGCAGACGTAAAAGTAGGCGTTGGGGTCGGCCAGCAGTTTGGCGACGTCAGCGGCACGTTCACGCATGGCGTCCTGCACGTACTTCTTGGGCTGGCCCGGTGTGCGGCTGAAGGCAAAGTTGCTGTCGATGAAATCCTTGGGCAGGCTTTGCAGCGGGCCGAAATAGGGCAGTTCCTGCTGTGTGCGGGCGCCAAAAAACAGCATCAGCTTGCCGCCTTCAAACTTGCCGCTGCTGCGCAGGCGCCGACGCCATTCGGTCATGGCGCGCATGGGCGCGCTGCCGGTGCCGGTGCAGATCATCACGATGTGGCTCTTGGGGTGGTTGGGCATCAGGAAGCTGGCGCCAAAGGGCCCGATGACCTGCACCTGGTCACCCACTTTCAGATCACAGACGTAGTTGCTCGCCACGCCACGCACCGGTTTGCCCTGGTGGTCTTCCAGCACCCGCTTGATGGTCAGCGACACGTTGTTGTAGCCCGGCCTTTCGCCGTTGCGCGGGCTGGCGATGCTGTACTGGCGCGGGTGGTGCGGCTTGCCGTTGCTGTCCACACCGGGTGGGATGACAGCAATGCTCTGGCCTTCCAACACCGGCAAGGGCAGGCTGCCGAAATCCAGCACGATGTGGTGCGTGTCGTATTCGGTGCCGACTTCGGTGACGCGCACATTGCCAGTGACGGTGGCGGTAATGGTCTTGGCCAAAGCCTTGGGCCCGTACAGGTTGGTGTAGGCGTGGGCTGCCGACCAGGGCGGCAGCTGCGCACCGCAGCTGCCGCTGTTGAACGTTGCGTCAGCGTCGGTGCCTGCAGCCTGCGTGGCTGGTGTTGCGGCGGCCGGCGTTTTTTCAGGTGCTTCGCCAGCCGCTTCGGACAGTTCTTCTGGCGGCAGTTCCGCCGGCAGTTCGTCCCAGCTCAGCTGGTCGGCCGTGCTGTAGGCCCGCACCTTGGGCATCAAACGCCAGTTGTCGATGCTGCCCGTGGGGCAGGGTGATATGCAGGCCATGCACAGATTGCAGATGGCCGCATCAACGACGTAATTGGTGTCGTCGTGTGTGATGGCCTTTTGCGGGCACACTGACTCGCAGGTGTTGCAGCGGATGCAGATCTCGGGGTCGATCAGGTGCTGCTTGATGACGCCGCTGTTGTCCGCGATGTTGGCTGTGTTGTCGGATGCGCCCATGGGTGCCGGCCTGCTTTCTCAGTTGTAGCGCACGTATTCGTAATTCACGGGCATGCGGTTGATGCCCATCACCGGCGGCGCAATCCAGTTGGCGAACTTGCCCGGCTCTACAACACGGCCCATCAGGCTGCCCACGTAGGCGCGGTCGCTGGCGCTGGGCAGCCAATCGTTGACCTTGGCGGCCCATTCGGCTTCGCTGACCACCCGGCCATCCGGCGACACCTTCACACCGGCCAGTGAACCGATGTTGCGGTGAAAGGCCTTGTGCGGCGTGACCAGGCGGAACGGAATGCCAGCCTTTTCGATGACCTTGTTCCAGCGGTTCACACCACCCACGCTGTCCTTGATGTAGTCGTCACGCAGCACCTCGTTCAAGGCGTTCAGCATGGGCACTTCCTTGTCCACCAGATGGCCGTTGACCACGTTCAGCACGCGGTAGCTCTGGCCGCGCAACTGGTGGTCGTCCGTGCGTTTGCCTTCCTCAAAGCGGCCCTTCAGACCGGTGCTGTAAAAGGTGGCGGCGTTGCTGCTTTCGTCAGCGCCAAACAGGTCGATGGTGACGCTGAAGTGGAAGTTCAGGTAGCGCTGCAGTGTGGGCAGGTCGATGACGCCGGCTTCACGCAGTTTCTTGGGGTCGTCGGTCTTCAGCTCGTTCATCACCGCGCAGGTGCGGTTGATGATGCGGCTGATGCCCGATTCGCCCACGAACATGTGGTGCGCTTCTTCCGTCAGCATGAACTTGGTGGTGCGGGCCAGCGGGTCAAAGGCGCTTTCGGCCAGCGCACACAGCTGGAACTTGCCGTCGCGGTCGGTGAAGTAGGTGAACATGAAAAAGCTCAGCCAGTCGGGCGTGGGCTCGTTGAACGCCTGCAGGATGCGCGGGTTGTCTTCCTGGCCGCTGCGGCGTTCCAGCAGCGCTTCGCCCTCTTCGCGGCCATCACGCCCAAAGTGCTTGTGCAGCAGGTAGACCATGGCCCACAGGTGGCGGCCTTCTTCCACGTTGATCTGGAACAGGTTGCGCAGGTCGTACATGCTGGGCGCCGTCAGGCCCAGGTGGCGCTGCTGCTCGACACTGGCCGGCTCGGTGTCGCCCTGCGTGACGATGATGCGGCGCAGGTTGGCGCGGTATTCGCCGGGGATGTCTTGCCAGGCGGCTTCGCCCATGTGGTCGCCGAAGTGGATCTTGCGGTCCTGCTCGGCCGGGTTCAGAAAGATGCCCCAGCGGTAGTCGGGCATCTTCACGTGGCCGAATTGCGCCCAACCTTCGGGGTCGACGCTGGTGGCGGTGCGCAGGTACACGTCATAGCCGTGGCTGCCGTCCGGGCCCATGTCGCCCCACCAGTTCAGGAAGCTGGGCTGCCACTGCTCCAGCGCCCGCTTCAGGGTGCGGTCGTCCTGCAGGTTGACGTTGTTGGGGATCTTTTCGCTGTAGTTGATGGTGTCCATGGGGTCGTCCAGAAGTTGCAGCGGCGGCGTTCATGGGGTTGCGATGCGCCGCCAGGTTCGCATCGCACAACTCGTTTTTGGGCTTAAACGCGGGTCCAGTCGAAGGCAGCCTTGTTGCCGCTGCCGTAGACCTTGAGGGCCCCTTTTTCGCCCACGGCGTTGGGGCGCTGGAAGATCCAGTTCTGCCACGCTGTCAGGCGACCAAAGACCCGGGTAAACATGTTTTCCGGGCCGTTGAAGCGCAGGTTGGCTTCCATGCCGGTCAGGGCGTCGGGGTTCATGGCCACACGCTCTTCGATGGCGATGCGGATTTCGTCGTCCCAGTCGATGTCGTCAGGGTTGCTGGTGACCAGGCCCAACGCAAACGCGGCGTCGGCGTCCAGCGGTTGGCCCACGGCGGCGCGCACGGCCTGCAGGGCAGGGGCTTCGTCATAGAAGCGGCGCTGCAGGCGGCTTTGGCCGGTGACCATGGGGAAAGTGCCGAAGTTGGCGTCGCCCACGGTGAGCTTGGGCGCGCGGTTTTGATCGTCGGGCAACGCCAGGTGGTAGCTGCGGTCGCAGGCCAGCGCCAGTTCCAGCAGGCTGCCGGCAAAACAGGAACCCGGCTCGACCAGTGCAAACAGGCTGCGTGACGACAGGTCCAGCCGGCTGAAGGTGCGGCGCAGCAGGCCCGTGGTTTCGCGCACCAGCCAGTGGTCCTGGTGGGCCAGCAAGGTGGCGTCACTGGCCAGCACCAGGGCGGCATCACCTTCGGTCTTGATCAGCCAGGTGCCGATCTCGAGTTCGTTGGTGCGCATGTTCAGGATGGCGTCTTCCAGCTCCCGCGCCATTTGCAGCGGGTACCAAGCGGCGCCGGCGGCTTCGATGTCGGCCACGGTGGTGGGCGTGGCACTGGCGGGGGCTTTCACCGTCCAGGTCGCGGTGCGCTTGCTGCGATCGATCTCGACCGTGACGTAG
>JAHECB010000224.1 GCA_024641925.1 Betaproteobacteria bacterium | reverse complement strand
CGCAAATCCCAGCAGGGCGGCTTCTTCCTGGCGCAGCTGAACCAGTTCCTGCATCAGCGGGCCGTTGTCCAGCGCCGCCGGGCCAGCTTCGCTGGCGCGGGTGTTGTAGGCCCGGTAAAGCTGTTCGCGCAGCGACTGGCTGCCAGCGTAGCGCATCACCGGCAGGTAACACGGCATCTGCAGGCTCAGCTCGTAGGCCGGCTGGTCGTCCGGCAGGGTGGCACCGTTTGCGGCTTCCAGCGCGGCCTGGCAGACGTCTTCAGGCACGCCGTCCAGATCGCCCTTGGACACCCGCAATGACCAGGCCTGCGTGGCGTCGAGCACATGGTCACCAAATTGCTGCGACAGCACGGCCAGGCGGTCCTGGATGGCGACATAACGCTCGCGCGCTGCGCCGGTCAATTCCGCGCCGCCCAGTACAAAGTCGCGCAAGGCGTTGTCCAGTGCACGTTGTCGGGTTGACTTCAAATCGGCTGCTGCCGGGCTGGCAGCCACGGCCTTGTATTTGGCATACAGGCGCTCGTCGGCACCCAGGCGGGTGCTGAATTCCACGACACGGGGCATGGCCAGGGCGTGAGCCTCACGAAGCGCGGGGGTGTCGGCCACCGACTGCAGATGGCTCACCTGTCCCCAGGCGTGGTTCAGACGCTCCACGGCTACGTCCAGCACCATCGACAGGGCGTCGTAGTCCGCCGGCACATCGGGTCCGACAGCGCGCTCCAATGCCGCATCGGCCTGCTGCAGCAATGCCGTGATGGCAGGTTCAACATGTACCGGGCGGATGTCCGCAAACAGCGGCTGTTCGGCGCCCGACAGCAAGGGGTTGGTGGTTTCAGTCATGTTGGGCAGCCTCAGCAGCGTCGACCGTGTTGGCCAGCAGCATGGTGATCGTCATCGGACCGACGCCACCGGGCACCGGGGTGATCCAGCCGGCGACTTCTTGCACGGCGGCAAAGTCAACGTCACCACACAGCTTGCCGGCTTCGTTGCGGTTGATGCCCACGTCGATGACGATGGCACCGGGTTTGATCATGTCCGCCGTCAGTGTCTGGCGCCGGCCCACGGCCACCACCACCACGTCAGCCTGGCGCGTGTGGGCGCCGATGTCCGGCGTGCCGCTGTGGCACACGGTAACGGTGGCGTTGGCCTGCAGCAGCAGCAGCGCCATGGGTTTGCCCACCGTGTTGCTGCGGCCGATGACCACGGCGTGTTTGCCCTTCAACGGCACGCCGGTGCTTTCGATCAGCTTCATGCAACCGTAGGGCGTGGCAGGCCGCAAACCAGGCAGGCCTGCCACCAGGGTGCCGGCGGAATGCACTGAAAAGCCGTCCACGTCCTTGGCCGTGGCAATGGCTTCAATCACCGCGTGCGGGTCGATGTGCGGCGGCAGGGGCATCTGCACCAGGATGCCGTGGATGGCCGGGTCGGCGTTCAGCGCGTGGATGCGCTGCAGCAGTGCCGCCTGGGTCATGGTGGCGTCGTAGCGCTCCAGCACCGAATGCAGGCCGTTGTCCTGACAGGCCTTGACCTTGTTGCGCACGTAGACGGCGCTGGCAGGGTCTTCGCCCACCAGGATGACGGCCAGACCCGGCTGTTGGCCTTTGGCGGTCAAGGCGGCCGCGCGTTGTGCCACCTGAGCCCGCAGTTGGGCCGAAAGGGCAACGCCGTCGATCAGTTGAGCTGGCATGTCAGGGCATCCGTGGGTTAGGGATGCGGCGTGGCATGGGAGGCCAAAGCCGCATCGATCAAGAAAAAAGGCCGCGAAAGATGCGGCCTGTTCAGGAGCGTGGCTCAGGCCTCGGCGCTGGGGCTCAGACCTTGGGCTGTGCGCTCAGCGCAATCTTCAGCAGGTCGGCCACGGTGTTGGCGTTCAGCTTTTCCATGATGTTGGCGCGGTGGGCTTCAACCGTCTTGATGCTGATGCCCAGGTCGTCGGCAATCTGCTTGTTCAGGCGGCCGGCCACGATGCGTTCCAGCACCTGGCTCTCGCGGGTGGTCAGGCGCGACAGCAGCGCGTCGCGGCTGGCCTGTTCCTGGTGCTGGCTGAAGGCCGTGCGGGCCTGTTCCAGCATGCGTTCGACCAGGCCCAAAAGCTCTTCTTCCTTGAAGGGCTTTTCGATGAAGTCCATCGCGCCCTTTTTCATGGTGGTCACGGCCATCGGCACGTCACCATGGCCGGTGATAAACACCACGGGCAAGGGGCTTTTGCGCTCCAGCAGGCGGTCCTGCAGTTCCAGACCGCTCATGCCTTCCATGCGGATGTCGGCGATCAGGCAGGCTACCTCGCGGGGGTCAAAGCGCGACAGGAACGACTCTGACGAGTCGAAACATTTGACGCGGTAGTCCTTGCCTTCCAGCAGCCATTGCAGAGAGTCACGCACGGCTTCGTCGTCATCAACAACGTACACCGTTCCTTTTTTGGGGATCAGGCTCATTCGGGGGATTGGGGTTCAAGCGCTCGGCGTGCAGCGCTGTTGAGGGGGGACATGGCTTCGTCATTGCTGACTGCGATGCCCGGGTGGTTTCGGCCCGGCAGATCAACCGGCAGAGTGAACGCAAAACGACACCCAACGACTTGATCGCCATTGTAGAGGTTCTGGGCCTGCAGCCGGCCGCGGTGCGACTCGATGATGGTGCGACACAAACTCAGGCCGATGCCCAGGCCTTCGGCCTTGGTGGAGAAAAAGGCCTCGAACAGCCGGCCGATGATGTCGTCGCGCAGGCCCGGGCCCATGTCGGTCACGCTGAATTCGATGACGCCGCGATCTTCGGGCGTGTGCCTTGGCACCACGCGCAGTTCGATGTGCCGACGCTGCGGCGGCATCTGCGCCATGTCGATGGCCTCCGCGGCGTTTTTGACCAGATTCAGCACCACCTGTTCGATCAGGATGGGGTCGACCATCAACGTGGGCAGCCGCTGCGCCACATAGATGTGGATGGCCACATTGCGCCGACGCAGTTCGATACCGGCCAGTTCCACCGCCTCTTCCACGATCTGTTGGGCCTGTGCGGGCTGGCGTTGCGGTTCGCTGCGTTTCACAAAGGCGCGGATGCGGCGGATGATCAACCCCGCGCGTTCGGCCTGATGGGCGGTTTTTTCCAGCGCCGATATCAGGTCGTCCTGCTTGATCGTGCCGGCCTTTACCCGCGAAACCATGCCGCTGCAGTAGTTGGTGATGGCCGTCAGCGGTTGGTTCAGTTCATGGGCCACGGACGACGCCATCTCACCCATGGTCACCAGCCGGCTCGTCACCTGTGCCTTGTCGGCCTGCGCCGCAGCCTGCTCTTCGGCACGCAGTCGGGCTGTGATGTCGGTGGCAATCAGCATCTGCGCCAGCCGGCCGTCGGTCCACTGCAGGTAGCGCGCGCGCACGTCAAACCACTTCTGCAGCGATTCGATGTAGACCTCGCGCGGGCTGGTGCCGGCGTCGATGAATTCCTGGGTCGGAATGCCCGAGTACCCGTCCACATCGTCTTCGCGCATGTCGGACGCCGGTTCGCCCAGCGAAATGCCGGCCATCTGCTGATGCCCCAGCGCGTCGCCGCCGAACCAGAGCCGGTACGAGCGGTTGGCAAACAGCAACTCGCCTTGCTGCACCGTCAGCACCGACACCGACGCGTCCAGGCCCTCCAGCACGGTGGTGAAGCGTTCGTGCGAGGCCGAGAGCTGGTCGCGGATGCGCTTGGCCTCGGTGATGTTGGTCATGCTGGTCATCCAGCCGGTCTGCTGCCCCTTGGGGTCGATCAGCGGGCTGACATAAAGGCGCGCGTCAAACTGCGTCTGGTCCTTGCGTTTCAGTCGCACCTCGATACCGGCGCTGGGGCTGCGGCCCTGCAGTTCCTGTTGCAGCAGGCGGTTGTTTTCTTGCGCGCGTTCGGCCGGCCAGTAAGGGTAGGGCGGCAGTTCCTTGGCGGTGAAGCCCGTCATCTTGCAGAAGGCGGCATTCACATAGGTGATGCGGCCATCCATGTCCATGGCCCGCATCCCCGTGGGCATGGAGTTTTCCATGGCGCGGCGAAAGTTGGTCTCCTGAACCAGTGCGCCCTGGATCTGCGCGCGCCGGCGCATGTGGCGCCAGGTGCCCAGCAGCATCCACACCGTCAGCACCGACAGCGCCACCACCATCCAGAACAGCGTGTTGCTGATCAGGCCGATGCTGGTGCGCCAGCCCTGACCACGCAGCAACAGGCCGTTCAAGGCAGGGGTCAGCGGCGCGTCGCTGTGGATGGGCGCGCGTCGCGTCGCTTGCCCGGGCAAGGCGGTGATGGTGGCCGAGAGCTCACGGCCCTTGTCGTCCAGCACCGACACCATGTGCCGTTGCGACACATCGGCCGGTACAAAGTGCCGCACCAGGGCGTCGATGGAGTACTCCACCATCAGCACACCGCTGAAGCTGCCGCGTTCGATCAGCGGTACATACAGCTGGAAGACCGGTGCGCCTGCAGGGTCGGAAAACGCCCTTGAATAGGCCGTGTTGCGGCTGTTGCGGGCTGCCAGAAATGCCAGTTCCGGTTGGGCGGTGGAATTCGCCGACGGCAGTGACGCAGGTGAGGGGCGGCGTTTGGGCGTCGGCGTTGTCACCGGGGTCGCTGGCTGCGGTGCCGTGGTCAGGGTCGGTTGCCGGCCGGGTGGTGATTCCTGTTGTGGTCTTGGCAACGGGGGGCTGGACGCCAGTCCCGTGTACAGCGCTGCGGTTTCGCTTGCACGCAAGTGGCGCGCCGCGTCGAGCCAGCTGACGTGCATGACCTCTGGGCGCTCACGCAGGAAAGCGCTGGCCTGGCCTGCAAATTCATCGATGTCGATGTCGCGTGCCACCAGCTCTCGGGCCATGCGGATCAGCGCTTCCTGGTTCTGGATCAAGCGCAGGCCCATCTGCTGCTGGGTGATTTCGATGTCACGCTTGATGGATTCGGTCTCGCGCTCCAGCTCTTCATTGCGCAGGTACCAGAACGCCGATGTGATGGCCGCCAGGAACAACAACACCGACAGCAACGGCCCCAGAGTCGCAAAGCGATCCTGCCGCGAAGGTGATTGGCTGCGCCACCACCGACCGATGATGCGTTTGGCCACGGGCACGCTGGCCAGTTCGGCCGGTGTTGTCATGGGGGCGTCGGAGGACATGAGAGCGATTATCCTGGGCTGGACGCATGCGCGGGCACCCGTGATTTTGAGCGGCAAAAGTTCATGATATGAAACGTTGAATCACACTTTGAAATTCAATCCGCCTGTGCGACACTTCGCTCACATTCAATAACGGTGGCCAAAGGAGACAAGCCATGTCCGCAGTTCCCAACAGCGAAAGCGCTGCCCACGACCCTGATCAGCAAGAAACCCGGGAGTGGCTGGACGCATTGAGCGCGGTCATCGGCCACGCAGGCGCCGAGCGCGCGCACTTTTTGCTGGAGCAGATGCTCGAGCACGCCCGGCAAAGCAGCATCGACATGCCGTTTTCGGCCAACACCGGCTACGTCAACACCATCGAGCCCAGCGAAGAGGCCCAAAGCCCTGGCAACCTGGAACTGGAAGGGCGGCTGCGCGCTTACATGCGCTGGAACGCCATGGCGCTGGTGGTCAAGGCCAACCGTCTGGACCCGGCCGACGGCGGCGACCTGGGCGGCCACATCAGCAGCTTCGCCAGCCTGGCGCACATGTTTGCCGCCGGCTTCAACCACTTCTGGCACGCCGAAAGCGAAGGTCACGGTGGCGACCTGCTCTACATCCAGGGCCACAGCAGTCCCGGCATCTACGCCCGCGCCTATCTGGAAGGCCGCATCACGGAAGAGCAGATGCTGAACTTCCGCCAGGAAGTGGGCGGCAAGGGCCTGAGCAGCTACCCGCACCCCAAGCTGATGCCGGACTTCTGGCAGTTCCCCACCGTCAGCATGGGCCTGGGGCCCTTGATGGCCATCTACCAGGCCCGCTTCCTGAAGTACCTGCATGCACGCGGCATTGCCGACACCGCCAACCGCAAGGTCTGGGTGTTCTGCGGCGACGGCGAGATGGACGAGCCCGAAAGCCTGGGCGCCATCAGCCTGGCGGCGCGCGAAAGCCTGGACAACCTGGTGTTTGTCATCAACTGCAACCTGCAGCGGCTGGACGGCCCGGTGCGCGGCAACGGCAAGATCATCCAGGAACTGGAAGGTGAATTCCGCGGCTCGGGCTGGAGCGTCATCAAGCTCATCTGGGGCAAGGAATGGGACGGCCTGCTGCGGCGCGACAAGGACGGTGCCCTGCGCAAGATCATGATGGACACGCTGGACGGCGACTACCAGGCCTTCAAGGCCAACGACGGTGCCTTTGTGCGCAAGAACTTCTTCGGCCGTGACCCGCGCACGCTGGAGATGGTGGCCAAGATGAGCGACAAGGACATCTGGAACCTGCGCCGCGGTGGCCACGACGCACAGAAGGTGTATGCCGCCTTTGACCGTGCGCAAAACGCCAAGGGCCAGCCCACGGTGCTGCTGATCAAGACCGTCAAGGGCTGGGGCATGGGCAGCGCTGGAGAGGGCAAGAACACCGCCCACCAGGCCAAGAAACTCAGCGACGACGACCTGCGCTTTTTCCGCGACCGCTTCAACATCCCGATTCCCGACGCGCAACTGGCCGAGATTCCCTTCTACAAGCCGGCCGACGACACGCCGGAAATGAAGTACCTGCACGAACGCCGCAAGGCCTTGGGCGGCTACCTGCCCAAGCGCCGTGTCAAGGCTGACGAAAGCTTTGAGGTGCCGGCGTTGTCGGCCTTCAAGGCGGTGCTGGACGCGACGGCCGAAGGCCGCGAAATCAGCACCACACAAGCCTACGTGCGCTGCCTGACGCAGTTGCTGCGCGATGCCAAGCTGGGCCCGCGCATCGTGCCCATCCTGGTGGACGAAGCGCGCACCTTCGGCATGGAGGGCCTGTTCCGTCAGATCGGCATCTACAACCCCAAGGGGCAGAAGTACACGCCGGTCGATAAAGAACAGGTGATGTACTACAAGGAGCAGGTCGACGGCCAGATCCTGCAGGAAGGCATCAACGAAGCCGGCGGCATGGCCAGCTGGATCGCGGCGGCCACCAGCTACAGCACCAACAACCGCATCATGGTGCCGTTCTACATCTACTACTCGATGTTCGGCTTCCAGCGCATCGGCGACCTGGCCTGGGCGGCCGGCGACATGCAGGCGCGCGGTTTCCTGCTGGGCGGCACCAGCGGGCGCACCACGCTCAACGGCGAAGGCCTGCAGCACGAAGACGGACACAGCCACATCCTGGCCGGCACGGTGCCCAACTGCATCAGCTACGACCCGACGTTTGCACACGAGGTGGGCGTCATCATCCACAACGGCATGCAGCGCATGGTCGAGCAGCAGGAAAACGTGTTTTTCTACATCACGCTGCTGAACGAAAACTACCCCATGCCGGGCCTGAAGGCCGGTACCGAGGCGGAAATCATCAAGGGCATGTACCTGCTGGAAGAAGCCGGTACGGGCCTGGCCAAGGCGGCCGCCAAGAAGATGCCGCTGGTCAACCTGCTGGGCAGCGGCACCATCCTGCGCGAGAGCATGGCGGCGCGCCAGCTGCTCGAAAAGGACTGGGGCGTGGTGGCGAATGTGTGGAGTTGCCCGAGCTTCAACGAGCTGACCCGCGACGGCCAGGACGCCGAGCGCTGGAACCTGCTGCACCCGCTGGAAGAAGCGCGTGTGCCGTTTGTAACCACACAGCTGGCGCCGCACGACGGCCCGGTGGTGGCCAGCACCGACTACATGAAGAACTACGCCGAGCAGATACGCGCTTTCATCCCGAAGGGTCGCACCTTCAAGGTGCTGGGCACCGACGGCTTTGGCCGCAGCGACTTCCGCAGCAAGCTGCGTGAGCACTTCGAAATCGACCGCCACTACATCGTGGTGGCGGCCTTGAAGACGCTGGCCGACGAAGGCACGTTGCCGATGGCCAAGGTGGCCGAGGCCATCAAACGCTACGGCATCGACGCCGACAAGATCAACCCGCTGTACGCATAAGCGGCTTCACGGAGACAACAACATGGCACAGGTTGAAGTGAAGGTCCCGGACATCGGCGACTTCAAGGAAGTTGACGTCATCGAGCTCATGGTCAAAGCGGGCGACACCATCGCCGTTGACCAGAGCCTGCTGACGGTAGAAAGCGACAAGGCTTCGATGGAGATCCCATCGTCGCACGCGGGCGTGGTCAAGGAACTGCGGGTGAAGCTGGGCGACAAGGTGGGCGAAGGCTCGGTGGTGCTGCTGCTGGAAACGGCCGGTGCCGCGGCCAGCGCGCCTGCCGCCGCGCCTGCTGCGCCCAGCCCCGCACCGGCG
>JAHECB010000445.1 GCA_024641925.1 Betaproteobacteria bacterium | reverse complement strand
CTGGTGGAATGGATGACGGCCACCACCTACCAGGCCGCCAGCGGCGGTGGCGCGGCGCACATGCGCGAGTTGCTGACCCAATACGGCACACTGAACGCCGCTGTGCGGCCCTTGCTGGACAACCCGGCCAGTGCCATTCTGGACATCGACCGCCAAGTGGCGGCCACCCAGCGGGGCCTGAGCGCAGAAGAGACGCAGAACTTCATGGTGCCCCTGGGCGGCAGCCTGATCCCCTGGATCGACGCCGACCGAGGTGACGGCACGTCGCTGGAAGAGTGGAAGGGCGGCGCCGAGACCAACAAGATCCTGGGTCGTGGGCCCGGTTTTGGTAACGGCAAGGCCGAAGTGCCCATCGACAGTTTGTGTGTGCGTGTGGGCGCCATGCGCTGCCACAGCCAGGCGCTGACGATCAAACTGAAAAAATCGGTTTCGCTGGCCGATGCCGAAGCCTTGATCCAGAATGACAACCCGTGGGTCAGCTACGTGCCCAACAACCGCGAAGCCACCGTGCGCGGCCTGACGCCCGTGGCCGTGACGGGCACGATGAACATTGCCGTGGGCCGCTTGCGCAAGCTGGCGCTGGGCGATCAGTACCTGGGTGCCTTCACCATTGGCGACCAGTTGCTCTGGGGTGCGGCCGAGCCGTTACGGCGCATGCTGCGCATCCTGCTGGCGCACTGAAGGCGGCTCGTGCACGCTGTTGACGCGGGGCGCCGGACCGGTGCAGCGGGCGGGCCGGGACGGTCAATCGTGTCAATTGCCCCGTAAACATCAGCCTTTGCCTGAGCTAACGCTTGTATATGCTTGATACTGTTGCGGTTTCCAGCATAACTGCAACGTCTATGACTGTTTTGGTGACCGGCGGCTTGAAACGCCAGCGCCTGCTGCCTGAACGGCTGCAATTTCCTGTGGGGGACCTGCCTTGAATCGACGCTCGACAAAACCGGTGCACTTTGCCCTTCGTGGTGTGGCACTGGCCACTGCTCTGCTCTGGGGCTCCAACGCCTCGGCGCTGGGCTTGGGCCGGTTGACTGTGTTGTCTGCGCTGGGCGAAACCCTGCGCGCAGAAATCGAAGTCACCAGCATCACGCCTGAAGAGGCCGCCACCCTGGGCCTGCGTGTGGCTTCCCCGGAGGCCTACCGGGCCGCCGGCGTTGAATACAACCCGGTATTGCCCGCGACCACCGTCAAGGTGTTGCGCAAAGCAGACGGTCGGTCGGTGCTGCAGGTCGCCAGCGACCGCGCCGTGCTGGAACCTTTTGTCGACGTGATCGTCGAAGCCAATTGGGCCTCGGGCCGCTTGGTGCGCGAATACACCATGCTGTTTGATCCACCGGGTGCACGCCAGGCTCAGGCTGCTGCGCCCGTAGTTGCGGCGCCGGCCATCACAGCTGCACCGGTGCTGCCCCCGACACCGCCGGCCTATGTGCCGCCGCCAGCCATGCCGGTGACGCCACCCGCGCCGCCCATGGCAGCGCCATTGCCGCCGGTTTCGCAGGCCGCGCCGCCGGTCAGACCAGTTCCCCCGCCAGTGCAGGTCGCCGCGCCAACGCCTGCACCGGTTGCGCCACCGCGTGTGGTTGAGCGTGCCCGGCCTGCAGCGCCGGCACCGGCACCAGCGGCTGCCAGCAACGAGCGCGACGCCTATCGTGTGCGTCGAGGTGACACCTTGAGCGGCATCGCCATCCGCCGGCAAAAACCCGGTGTGTCGCTGGACCAGATGCTGGTGGGCTTGTTCCGCGCCAACCCTGACGCCTTCATGGCCGAGAACATGAACCGGCTGCGCGCCGGCACCGTGCTGACCGTGCCATCGGCCGAAGAAGCCAGCGGGATTGATGCGGGCAACGCACGCGAAATCATTGCCACGCAGGCTGCCGACTTCAGCGCCTATCGGCAACGGCTGGCGGGCAGTGCCACGAAGGTGGACGACGCCGAGCCCTCACGTCAGGCCAAAGGCAAGGTTCAAACCACGGTTGACGACAAGAACCAGGCCGCCGCGCCCACGCCGGACCGCCTGAAGTTGTCGCGTCCAGCAGAATCTGGCGCCGAAGCCGAGGCCGATGTTTCCAAGGAAACCGAGCGCAAGGCCAACGACGCCCGCCTGGCTGAACTGGCCCGAAACGTCGACGACCTGAAAAAGCTCAAAGGCACAGCCGAGCCCGGCAGTCCCGCAGCCCAAGCAGCGTCGGGGCCTGGCTTGCCGGTTCCGGCACCCGTGGTGGTGGCTGCCGCGCCCGAACCAGCGCCTGCGCCCCCCCCGGCGCCTGTGGTGGAAGCCCCGGCGTCTGC
>JAHECB010000223.1 GCA_024641925.1 Betaproteobacteria bacterium | reverse complement strand
AACGCCTGCGGGCTGGTGACTTCGTGCACCAGGTGGCGGTCGATGTACAGCACAGCCGTGCCGTCGTCTTCGGTGTGGACGACATGGTCGTCCCAGAGCTTGTCGTACAGGGTTCTGGCGGTCATGGGCGCGGCAGGGTTGGCTTTGGGGTCAGCCCGGTATTGTCCCGGATACCGACGCCTTCATGCCCAGAGCCCAGTCATCAGGTCACGGGCCATTTGTGGCAATCCAGCAACAGATGGCCCGGCTCGTGTTCCCCGGGCCCCTACAGACCACCCAGCCGGGTCGGGCCAAAGCCTGCCGGTCAACCGGCCGCAGCCTGCTTTTCCAAAGCGTCCTTCAAGCCTTCAGCCAGACCCAGGCGTTGCGCCAGTTGGTCCATGTAGGCCCTCTCGGCCGGGTTGTCGATGGCCGCAACCATGGCGCTGGCCAGATAGATTTCCGCCGCCTGCTTGGGGCTGGTGGAGACCGATGCAACGTCTGCGGCGTCCAGGGGTCGGCGCAGTTCGTCCTGCACCCAGGTGCGCAATGCCGCATCGGCCTGCAAGCGAACCAGTTCGGCTTCGACCAGGGCGCTTTCTCGATCGTCAACCTGACCGTCGGCCTTGGCCGCGGCGATCATGGCCTTCAGGATGGCATTGCTGTGGCGCTGCAACTCGGGTGCAGGCAGGGCTTCAAAGCTCGGTGTGGCGGCGCCCGGCGACGTGGTCTTGGCACCACGCTGGTTCGCCTGCCATTCTTCGTAGGTCTTCCAGGCCAGCATGCCCACCGCAGCCACACTACCCAGACGCAGGGCTGCACCGCCCATTCGACGCCCACCCCGGGTGCCCAGCAGCAAACCCAACAAACCGCCCACGGCTGCACCCTTGGCGTACTTGGCCAGGTCGGGGTTGCCTGCCGTGCGCGCGCGCAGGGCTTCGGCCTGCTGGTCGACAACGGTGGAACCAGCCTTCAGCAGTTGTTCGATCAATGCACGGGCGTCCAAGGCTTGCTCCTTCAGATGGCGATCAGGCTTGCAATGTAGCCCGATAAAACAACGCCGCAAACCCCAAGAGGCCTGCGGCGGAAAGTAGCGGCAAATCGCGTCAAGGACGTGGGCAGCGAGAAGGCCGCGCCCGCGCCTTCGACACAGATTACATGGCGCCGAGCTTGACGTTGATGCCGGTGAAGAGCGCCATGTCGTTCTTCTTGAAGCCGGCGGGCGGCTTGCTGTTGTAGGTGTCGGTCAGGCCCACGTTCAGGCTCAGCGTGGAGCTCATGGCCACGCTCAGGCCGGCGGAAAACTTGGCGATCTTGGCCTTGTCACCCGACAGGCCGGGGTAGAGCTCCAGGCGCTGCCGGAAGGACGTGGTGTCCGACAAGACATGGGACGACTCTTCACCGAGCATCAGGCTGGTGCGCGAAGCATCCGGGCCCGTGGTGTACTTGTCCTTGGAATAAGCCACACCGCCAAAGACGTTGAAATTGAGGGGCTTGGACTCGATGACCTTGTAGCCCACACCACCCGCCACGGTGGTGCGCAGGTCCAGGTTCGCCACCTTGTCGCCTTCCAGGCCCAGCTTGCCGAACACGAAGGTGCGGGGCGTCAGGTTGTAGTCATACTGGCCTGCCGCGGCCCACTTGTTGGTGCTGGCTGCGCTACCCTTGGACTTGGCGTAGCTGATGCCGGCACCCAGGGTGATCTTGTCCACCGCCGTGATGTTGACCATCTCGGTGTTCAGGTTCATGGCCTGCGTGCTGCTGTTGCCCGAAGTCACAGCCAGAGCTGCACCACCCGTACCGCGCCAGAGGCCGTCGGCCTTGGGGTCTGCAGCGTAGGCCAACGGCATGGCGGCAGCCAAAGCTGCACAAGCGAATTTTTGAACCCGATTCATTGAATCTCCTGATGGTTTGAACGTTGTCTGGTGAAACGCGGCGGTGCACTTTCGGCATCCCGCTGCGCTGCCATGATGCTAGCGGCCCAACAAGAGCAACAACCATACGTTTCGGTGGCCTTACAACACGACTTAAGCCTTGGCGTGTGCGGCAACAACGTCGGGTGGAGCCTGCACCAGTTCGATCAAAACACCTTCGCCGCACAACGGGAAGTCTTCATTGCCCTTGGGGTGGATGAAGCAGATGTCATGCCCCGCCGCACCCTTGCGGATGCCGCCGGGTGCAAAGCGAACACCTTGCGCGGTCATCCACTTCACCGCAGCAGCCAGATCGTCCACCCACAACCCGACATGATTCAGTGGCGTGGTGTGCACGGCGGGCTTCTTGTCGGGGTCCAACGGTTGCATCAGATCGACCTCAACCGCGTGCACGCCCTGCCCCAGGGCACAGATGTCTTCGTCAACGTTTTCGCGTTCGCTGACAAACGTGCTCTTCACGCTGAGGCCCAGCATGTCCACCCACAACGATTTCAGCCGCTGTTTACTGGGGCCACCGATGGCAATTTGCTGGATGCCCAGCACTGAAAAAGGCTTGTTCGCAGCACTCATTGAAAACGCAGGATGGGTTGATCAACCGTCAGGCTTTCACCTTGTGTAGCCAGCAGCTCGGCCACGACGCCGTCTTGTGTGGCGGTGAGGATGTTTTCCATCTTCATGGCCTCGATGACGGCCAGTCGTTCACCGGCCTGCACCTTCTGCCCCGGCGCCACGCTGATGTCGGCCAGCAGACCCGGCATGGGCGACAGCAGGAACTTGCTCAGGTCAGGCGGCGCCTTGTGGGGCATCAGCTTCAACAGATCGGCCGCACGAGGCAACAGCACCAAGGCCTCGATCTGTTTGCCGTTGTGCGCCACCCGTATGCCCAGGGGGTTCTTGTGGTCGCTGCGCTCGATCTGCGCCGTGAAGGCCTTGC
Organism: Betaproteobacteria bacterium; assembly: GCA_024641925.1. Lineage (GTDB taxonomy): Bacteria > Pseudomonadota > Gammaproteobacteria > Burkholderiales > Burkholderiaceae_C > Rubrivivax. The sequence continues at coordinate 5,496 of JAHECB010000223.1, read as the reverse complement.
CGTTGCAGGTGCCCTTCATCAGCATGTCGCCCAGCTTGCTGATGCTTTGAATGGCGAAATGCCGGCCGCCGATGACCACATCGGCCTTGCCCGAAACCGGCTCGAAGGCATCGATGTGCACAGGGTGGTGTGCATGCTCGCCATGGGCGCCCTGCACCACCACCACCAGGTCGGGCCTGTACTTCACGCCGTGTCCCGGCAACTGACCGCTGATGCCGGCCGCGCGTTCACGGGCCTTGCGCCGCACAAAGGCGGCCAAAGCAACCAGGAACAAGGGGTCGTCGTGCACCACGGTGTCGGCTGAAAAACCCTGGCCGTAGTGTTCAGCGATGAAGCCGGTGTTGAAGTCACCCGACACAAATTGCGGATGCGCCAGCAGCGCGGCCTGAAAGGGGATGTTGCTGCTGATGCCCCGAATAACAAAGGCATTCAGGGCCTGCCGCATCCGGGCGATGGCCTGGGTTCGGTCCGGCGCAAACACGATGAGCTTGGCAATCATCGAGTCGTAGTGCATCGAGATCTCGCCGCCTTCAACAACGCCGGTGTCCACCCGCACACCACCGTCCTTGGGCACGGGCATGGCCGCTTCCATCGAGACCGGCGGCGGCGCAAAACGCACCAGGCGGCCCGTGGAAGGCAAAAATCCGCGCAGCGGATCTTCGGCATTGATGCGGCATTCGATGGCCCAGCCTTCGCGCTTGACGTCAGCCTGGGCCAGCGGCAGGGGCTCGCCGGCGGCGACACGGATCATCAATTCAACCAGGTCCAGCCCGGTGATGCATTCGGTCACCGGGTGCTCGACCTGCAGCCGGGTGTTCATCTCCAGGAAGTAAAAACTCTGGTCCTTGCCGACCACAAATTCCACCGTGCCGGCGCTCTGGTACTCCACGGCCTTGGCCAGCGCCACCGCCTGCTCGCCCATGGCCTTTCTTGTGGCATCGCTGATGAACGGTGACGGCGCTTCTTCGATCACCTTCTGGTGGCGACGCTGGATGCTGCATTCACGCTCGTTCAGGTAGATGACGTTGCCGTGGGCGTCGCCCAGCACCTGGATCTCGATGTGGCGCGGGCTTTCGACAAACTTCTCGATGAAGACGCGGTCGTCGCCAAAACTGTTCTTGGCTTCGTTGCGGCAACTGCTGAAACCGTCAAAGGCTTCCTTGTCGTTGTAGGCCACACGCAGACCCTTGCCACCGCCGCCGGCGCTGGCCTTGATCATCACCGGATAGCCGATGTCCTGTGCAATCTTCACCGCCTGCTCGGGCGTTTCGATGGCTTCGTTCCAACCCGGAATGGTGTTGACCTGCGCCTTCAGGGCCAGCTTCTTGGACGCGATCTTGTCGCCCATGGCCGCGATGCTGTGGTGCTTGGGACCGATGAAGATGATGCCGGCCTCTTCAACACGGCGAGCGAAGTTTTCGTTTTCACTGAGGAAACCGTATCCGGGGTGCACCGCTTCAGCACCAGTCTGCTGGCAGGCCGCAATGATCTTGTCGGCCACCAGGTAACTTTCGCGCGACGGCGCCGGCCCCAGCAGCACGGCTTCGTCAGCCAGCGCCACGTGGCGCGCTTCCTTGTCGGCTTCGGAATAAACCGCCACCGTGGCGATGCCCATGCGGCGCGCGGTCTTGATGACGCGGCAGGCGATCTCACCCCTGTTCGCAATCAGTATTTTCTTGAACATATCAGGCCTTCTTTTCAGTCTGCCGCAGCAGGTTCACAGCGGCATGTTGCCGTGTTTGCGCCAGGGGTTGCTGAGCTGCTTGTCCTTGAGCATGGCCAGGCTGCGGCAGATGCGCTTTCGGGTTTCGTGCGGCTGGATCACGTCGTCGATGAAGCCGCGTGCGCCAGCCACAAAGGGGTTGGCAAAACGCGCCTTGTATTCCGCCTCTTTGGCAGCCAGCTTGGTCGGGTCGCCCTTGTCCCCACGGAAGATGATCTCCACCGCGCCTTTGGCGCCCATGACCGCGATCTCGGCGTTGGGCCAGGCGAAGTTGACGTCGCCGCGCAAATGCTTGGAGCTCATCACGTCATAAGCGCCGCCATAGGCCTTGCGCGTGATGACGGTCACCTTGGGTACGGTGCACTCGGCATAGGCATACAGCAGCTTGGCGCCGTGTTTGATGATGCCGCCGTATTCCTGGCTGGTGCCGGGCATGAAGCCGGGCACATCGACGAAGGTGATCACCGGAATGCTGAACGCGTCGCAGAAACGCACAAAACGCGCCGCCTTGATGCTGCTCTTGATGTCCAGGCAGCCCGCCAGGACCTGCGGGTTGTTGGCCACGATGCCCACCGTGCGCCCGGCCATGCGCGCCATGCCGATGACGATGTTCTTGGCATAGTCGGGCTGCAGTTCAAAGAAGTCACCGTCGTCCACGGTCTTCAGGATCAGTTCCTTGATGTCGTAGGGCTTGTTCGGGTTTTCGGGCACCAGCGTGTCCAGGCTCATGTCCAGGCGCTCGGGCGGGTCGCCGCTGGGCCGCTCGGGCACACCGTCGCGGTTGTTCAACGGCAGGTAATTGAAGAAGCGGCGCAGCATCAGCAGCGCTTCCACGTCGTTGTCAAAGGCCAGGTCGGCGACACCGCTGCGGCTGGTGTGGGTGGCGGCGCCTCCCAGTTCTTCAGCGGTGACTTCTTCGTGCGTGACGGTCTTGACCACCTCGGGGCCGGTGACAAACATGTAGCTGCTGTCACGCACCATGAAGATGAAGTCGGTCATGGCCGGCGAGTACACCGCGCCGCCCGCACAGGGGCCCATGATCATGCTGATCTGCGGCACCACGCCGCTGGCCATGACGTTGCGCTGGAAGACCTCGGCATACCCACCCAGCGACGCCACACCTTCCTGGATGCGTGCGCCGCCGCTGTCGTTCAGGCCGATGACGGGCGCGCCCACCTTCATCGCCTGGTCCATGACCTTGCAGATCTTCTCGGCGTGCGCCTCGCTCAGAGCGCCACCAAACACCGTGAAGTCCTGGCTGAACACAAACACCAGCCGGCCGTTGATCATGCCGTAGCCGGTGACCACGCCGTCGCCCGGGATCTTGTTGTCCTGCATGCCGAAGTCGGTGCAGCGGTGCTCGACAAACATGTCCCACTCTTCAAAGGTGTCCGCGTCCAGCAGCAGTTCCAGTCGCTCGCGGGCGGTGAGCTTGCCCTTGCCGTGCTGCGCTTCGATGCGCTTGACACCGCCGCCTTCGCGCGCGGCAGCGCGCATCTTGTCCAGCTGTTCGATGATGTCCAACATGACGTGGTTTCTCCTTGATTCAGATGGTGTTCAGTTCAGCAGGTCCAGCAATTGCCGCGCGGCCATCGAGGCCGCCAGCGTGCCGGCCCTGACCTGGTCAGTGACGCCAGGCAAAGCGGCCTTCACGGCCGGGTGAGCGGCAAAACGCTGGTGCAGGCCGGCTTCGATGCGTTCCCACATCCAGGCACGGTCCTGTTCATGGCGGCGGCGCGCCTGTGCGCCACTGCGCTGTTGTGACTGTTGAAAGCCGGTCACGGCGTGCCAGAACTCGGCCAGGCCTGTGGCCTTCAGCGCGCTGAGTTGCATCACCGCCGTGTGGGCATGGGTGTGCGGGCCCAGAAAACGCAGCGCGCTGGTGATCTGGGCCCGCGCGCGCAGGGCGGCGGCCTCGTCCAGGTCGGCCTTGTTGATGACCACCAGGTCGGCCAGTTCCATCACACCCTTCTTGATGGCCTGCAGGTCGTCACCGGCATTGGGCAGTTGCATCAGCACAAACATGTCGGTCATGCCGGCGACGGCGGTTTCGCTCTGGCCCACGCCCACCGTTTCGATGACCACGATGTCGTAACCCGCCGCCTCGCACACCAGCAAGGCCTCGCGCGTCTTTTCCGCCACACCACCGAGCGTGCCGCTGGCCGGGCTGGGGCGGATGTAGGCGCGCTCGTGCACGCTCAGCCGCTCCATGCGGGTCTTGTCACCGAGGATGCTGCCGCCGCTGAGGCTGCTGCTGGGGTCCACCGCCAGCACCGCCACGCGGTGGCCTTGTTCAATGAGCCACAGACCCAGGGTTTCAATGAAGGTGCTTTTGCCCACACCCGGCACGCCGCTGATGCCCAGGCGAAAACTCTTTCCGGTGGCGGGCAGCAAGGCGCCCAGCAAGGCGTCGGCGCGCAGCCGGTGGTCGGGCCGCGACGATTCCAGCAGCGTGATGGTCTTGGCCAGCGCGCGGCGCTGCGCAGGCCCGCGTGGCCCCAACACGGCGTCGGCCAGGGCCTGATCGGGTGCGGGCAAGGGCTGCATGGTCGACACCTGGAGACCGATCCGACTCAGGCCTTTGGCGCTTGAACGGCGGCCTTGATGTGCTCGAGCACGTCCTTGGCGCTGACCGGAATGGGTGTGCCCGGGCCGTAGATGCCCTTCACACCGGACTCGTACAGAAACCCGTAGTCCTGCTGCGGAATCACGCCGCCCACAAAGACGATGATGTCGTCGGCGCCTTGCGCTTTCAGCGACTGGATGATGGCGGGCACCAGGGTCTTGTGGCCGGCGGCCAGCGTGCTGACACCCACGGCATGCACGTCGTTTTCAATCGCCTGTCGGGCACATTCTTCGGGCGTCTGGAACAGCGGGCCCATGTCGACGTCGAAACCCAGGTCGGCGAAGGCCGTGGCCACCACCTTGGCGCCACGGTCGTGTCCGTCCTGGCCCAGCTTGGCGATCATCACGCGCGGGCGCCGGCCCTGGTCCTGGCCAAAAGCGTCGATCTCGGCCTTCAACTGGTCCCAACCCTCGGCAGAGTCGTAGGCCGCAGCGTACACACCGGTCACCTTCTGGATGTCGGCGCGGTGGCGCCCAAACACGGATTCCAGCGCGTCGCTGATTTCACCCACCGTGGCACGGGCGCGGACGGCGTCAATGCTCAGTGCCAGCAGGTTGCCCTGGCCGCTGGCGGCCGCGTCAGTCAAGGCCTGCAGCAGCGCCTGCACCTTGTTGCCGTCTCGGCTGGCGCGAATCTGCTGCAGCCGCGTGATCTGCCCTTCACGCACCTTGACGTTGTCGACATCGCGGATGTCCAACGCGTCTTCCTGGGCCAGCTTGTACTTGTTGACACCCACGATGACGTCCTTGCCGCTGTCGATGCGGGCCTGCTTCTCCGCCGCGCTGGCTTCGATCTTCAGCTTGGCCCAGCCGCTGTCCACAGCCTGGGTCATGCCGCCCAGCGCATCCACCTCTTCGATGATGGCCCAGGCCTTGTCGGCCATCTCCTGCGTCAGGCTTTCCATCATGTAGCTGCCGCCCCAGGGGTCGACGACGCTGGTGATGTGCGTTTCTTCCTGGATGATGAGTTGTGTATTGCGTGCAATGCGCGCGCTGAATTCGGTGGGCAGTGCAATGGCTTCATCAAAGCTGTTGGTGTGCAGGCTCTGCGTGCCACCAAAAACGGCGGCCATGGCCTCGATGGTGGTGCGCACCACGTTGTTGTATGGATCCTGCTCGGTCAGGCTCCAGCCGCTGGTCTGGCAGTG
>JAHECB010000222.1 GCA_024641925.1 Betaproteobacteria bacterium | reverse complement strand
TTGCAGGCCATGCAGGAGTCGATCAACGACCTGACCTCGCACCAGGTGGCGGTGCTGGCGGCGACTCAAAGTGCTGCGCGTGCGCTGTTGCAGCAACTGGACCCTGCGACCCTGGAGGCCGAAGACATCGGAGGCCGAAAGTTTCTGGAGTCCCCCGAGAAGCGGCTGTGGGAGGCCTACAAACGGCGCCATGCGAAACTCATCGAACAGTTCGAGGACGATTTTGAAAGCGCCTTCGGTACTGCATTCGCGCGGGCATATGAACAAGCGGTGGACAAGGGCCGACAGTGACGCACGGCGTTGCACGGCCCTTAACGGCACGCTACAAGGACTGCGCCAACGGCGCGGGGGAGTCGCATGTACTGGCATGACAAGGTGGTGTGGCAAGAGGGCATGTTCCTCAGGGCAGAGCATTTTCAGCAGCAGGACCGGCATGCGGCGCGGCAGTTGCAGGCGCGCGCAGCGCCTTTGCGCGCGCACCCTTGGGGATTGACCGAACTGTCCGTCGACCGCGATCTGTTGGCTGCCGGGCGTTTTGCGCTGTCGGCTGCGGCTGGCGTGTTCGAAGACGGGACACCGTTTTCGATTCCGGGTGGCGCTGAGCCGCCCCTGCCGCTGGAGTTGCCAGAAGGCACCCGCAACGCCGTGGTCTGTCTGGCGCTGGCACTGCACCAGGACGGCAACCAGGAAGTCGCCGTGCCGCGGGAGGGTACGGAAGACGTGCGCGCGCGTTATGCGCTGAAGAGCTTCGAGGCCTTTGACACGCATTCGGACAGCACCATGCCGGCTGAATTGGGCGTGGGCCGGCTGCGCATGCGCTACATGCTGGACACCGGCGATCTGGCGGGCTATTCCTGCTTGGGCCTGGCCCGCATTGCCGAGGTCCAGGCCGACCGGCGTGTGCTGCTGGACGAGCGCTACATCCCGCCGTGCCTGCGCATTTCCGCCAGCGCGCTGCTGGGTAATCTGACGGCCGAACTCGTGGGCATGCTGGACCAGCGTGGTGAGGTGCTGGCCGCTCGCCTGGGGCAACCCGGCACCCGCGGTGTGGCCGACATTGCTGACTTTTTGCTGCTGCAGACCGTCAACCGCTGGCAGCCATTGCTGGCCCACTGGTCCGACGCCGGCAACCTGCACCCGGAGTCGCTTTTTGCCGACCTGGTGCAACTGGCCGGTGAACTCTGCACCTTCACGGCGCCCAACAAACGCGCCACGGCCTACCCGGCCTACCGGCATGACGACCTGCAGCGCAGCTTCACGCCGGTGATCGCCGACCTGCGCCGCTCGCTGTCGGCCGTGCTGGAGACGAATGCGGTGGCCATACCGCTGCAAGACCCGCGCTATGGCATTCGCGTCGGCATGCTGAATGACAAGAATCTGCTGGCCTGCCGCTTTGTGCTCTCGGTGTCAGCCGACATCGCGGGCGAGCAGATTCGCCGTGTCTTCCCCAACAAGGCCAAGATCGGGGCCGTGGAACACATCAAGGAACTGGTCAACGTGTCCTTGCCGGGCATTGGCGTACTGGCGCTGCCCGTAGCGCCGCGGCAGATTCCGTTTCAGGCGGGGGCCGCCTATTTCGAGCTCGACAGGGGAAGCCCGCATTGGCAGCACATGAAAAATTCCGGCGGCTTTGGCATTCACGTATCCGATGAGTTTCCGAACCTGAGGATGGAACTGTGGGCAATTCGGGAATGAGCGACAACCCTTTCGGCGAACCCGAGGACAACGACCGCACGGTGTTGCGGGTGCCAGCAGGCGGCAAGCAGCGGCCTGCTGCCAGCACGCCCAGGCCCGATGTGTCGCCACCGTCACCGATGTCGGCACCCGATGATGCAACGGTCATGTCGTCGCTTCAACCCTCTGTCCAGCCGCTGGCTCCCGCGGCTGCGGCCAAAAACGGGGCTCAGGCCCTGCCCAAGCTGGGCCGCTCGCCGCTGGCCGCGGCAGCCGCTCCGCTGCTGGACCTGTTGGCCCGCATCGGTACCGGGGCGGCGTCGTCTTCGGCTGGCCATGCTGACGCCTTGCACGGCAGCGCGGTCCAGGCCTTGCAGACCTTTCAGGCCGAAAGCAAGGCAGCGGGCGTCAGTGACGAGCAGATCAAGGCCGCCCACTATGCCCTGTGCGCCGCGCTGGACGACACCGTCATGTCCACCAACTGGGGCCAGGCCAGCGGTTGGGCCACCCGTTCGCTGAGCTCCACCTTCCACCAGGACGTGCGCAGTGGCGAGCGATTTTTTGACCTGCTGGGCGGCATGCAGAAAGAACCGGCGCGATATGCGTCGGCGCTGGAGATCTGCTACGTTTGCCTGTCGCTGGGCTTCCGGGGGCGCTACCGGCTGGACAACCGTGGCAGCGCCGAGATTGAACGCATCCGCGAAGGCCTGTACCAGCTGCTGGGACGCTTGAATGGCCCGGTAGAGCGTGAGTTGTCGCCGCACTGGCAGGGTATGCAGGCGCCGCACCAGGGTTTGGCGCGTCGTGTGCCCCTGTGGGTGTTTGGCGCGGTGACCTTGGCGCTGCTGGCATTGGCCTATGTCTTTGTATCGATGTCCATCAATACCCGGGGAGACGCTGCGCAGAAAGATCTGGCGGGTCTGTTGCCCGTCCAGCCGCCCACCATCCAGCGCGCTGTGGCACCCGTGGCCCCGGCGCCTGCGCCCGTGACCACACCCACAGCGGTGGACCGCGTTCGCCAGTTCTTGGCGCCGGAAATCAAGGCGAACCTGCTCGTGGTTGAAGGCGACGCCCAGCGCCTGCTGGTTCGCATCAAGGGCAGTGGCATGTTCAATGCTGGCAGTGCCGACCTGCAGCCTGAATTTGTGACCCTGTTGGCCCGTGTGGGCGAGGCCGTGCGCAGCGAACCCGGCCGGGTCACGGTACTGGGTCATTCCGACAACCAGCCCATTCGCACCGTGCGCTTCCCATCCAACTTTCAACTCTCGGCTGCGCGTGCGGAGTCGGCCTTGCGTGTTCTGGTGGGGGCGGCAGGAGACGCCAGCCGCTTCAGCGCAGTGGGTCGCGCCGATACAGAGCCCTTGGCGGGCAACGACACGCCGCAAGGCCGCGAAACCAACCGGCGCGTTGAAGTCGTGGTGGCGCTGGGTGCAAAGGGGGCGCCATGAAAGCCTTTTTTGCCGTGTTGATCTCGGTGCGGGGTTTGGCCGGGTTGTTTGCCGCCATCTTGCTGAGCGCCGTGGTCTGGTTCTTTGCGCCGGCCCTGTTCAGCGTCAACGCGCTGTGGCTTTTGCTGCTGCTGTCGGCCTTGCCGGTGCTGATCTGGATCGGTGTCATGGTGTTTCTGGTGCGGCGCGCCAAGAAGCGCGATGCGGCGCTGGTGGCCGGTGTCACCGAAGTGGACGCCGCTGCGGCACGCGCCGATGCGGCCGCGGCAGCGGCCAACGAGGAACAGCGGGCAGTCGCCGGCAGGCTGGCCGAAGCGCTGGCCGCCATGAAGGCCGCTGGCGGCGGCAAGGGCGGTTATCTCTATGAACGCCCCTGGTACCTGCTGATCGGGCCGCCAGGTTCCGGCAAGACCACAGCCATTCGAAACTCAGGCCTCGAATTTCCGTTGGCCGAGGGCCGCGTGGCCGGCGTCGGCGGCACCCGCAATTGCGATTGGTGGATTGCCGAGCAGGCAGTGCTGATCGACACGGCCGGCCGCTACACCACGCAGGACAGCGACTCGGCGTCGGACAAGGCCGGCTGGGAGCGTTTTCTCGACCTGCTGCGCCGTGAACGACCGCAACAGCCCCTGAACGGCGTGATCGTCGCGTTTGGCGCCGACATGATCAGCCAGTTTGACGACGCGCAACGCGAGCAGCATGCCCAGGCCGTGCGCTCGCGGGTGCGTGAACTCGAAACCAAGCTGGGCCAGCGCCTGCCGGTGTACCTGCTGGTCAGCAAGTCCGACCTGGTGCTGGGCTTCACCGAGTACTTTGACGACCTGGACCGTGACGCCCGTCAACAAGTCTGGGGCATGACGTTTGCCGTGGATGGCAGCGTTGACGGGCCACTGGCCCATTTCGATGCTGAATACAAAGCGCTGCTTCAGCGCCTGCAGGACCGTGTACTTGAACGCCTGCAGGCCGAGCGCGGCCAGGAACAGCGCGGCCGCATTGCCGGCTTCCCGGGCCAGTTTGCCTCCCTGCAGGGGCCGTTGGCGTCGTTTGTGAAGTCGGCCTTTGGCGGCTCCAAGCTGAATCCAGCGCCTTTTTTGCGCGGTGTGTACTTTTCATCCGGCACGCAGGAAGGGACGCCCATCGACCGGCTGACCGGCGCCTTGTCGCGCACCTTCGGTATCGATTCACGACGCCCAGCGGCGGTCATGGGGCAGAAGGGCCGCAGCTACTTCCTGGGTCGACTGCTGCGCGATGTGGTCTTCAACGAGGCCCGGTTGGCTTCGCACGATCCCAAAAAGGCCCGCCGGCAGCGCCTGGTGCGCGGTGGCGTCATCGCGGCTTGCCTGGCGCTGTTGTTGGTGGGTGCTGCGGGCCTGTGGCGTGCATTCAGCGTCGAATCCGACCGCGCACAGCGCGTGGCCACCGCGCTTGAAAAGGCCGAGCAGTCGGGGCGGCCTCTGAAACTGGACAGCGTCACCGATGCCCAGGACCTTGTCGCCGTCCTGCCGTACCTGGATGAGGCGCGCCTGCTGAGCGCCGCCGCGCTGGGCGGCGGCGCCACCGTGGGCTTGAGTCAGGCCGACAAACTGGTGGGTGCTGGCGAACTGTCGTATCAGCACACGCTGGAAAGGGTGTTGCTGCCCCGATTGCTGGTGCGGCTGGAGGACCAGATCCGGCAGGGCATGCAAAAGCCGTCCTTCCTGTACCTGGCCACCCGCATCTACCTGATGCTGGGCCGGCAGGGCCCACTCGATGCGGCGCTGATCAAGGAATGGATGGGCGCGGACTGGGCGCAACTTATGCCCGGCGTGGTGGATGCACCCCGCCGCGACAGTCTGGCGCGCCATCTGGACGCCCTGCTCGGTCAGGGCTTCCAGACCTATCCGGTAGATGGTCTGCTGGTGGACCAGGCACGGCGTGTGTTTTCACGTCTGCCGATGGCCGAGCGTGTATACGCCCGGCTGCGCAATTCGGCAGAAACGCTGGCCCCTTGGCGCCCCGCCGAGGCCTTGGGTCTGTCGGGGCAGCGATTGTTTGCAGGCGCGTCAGACAAGCCCCTGAGCGACTTGGCCGTACCTGGGCTTTACACGGTCGAGGGCCTGCACCGTTCATTTTTGCCACGCCTGCCCCAGGCGATGACCGAGGCCGCTTCGGAAGGCTGGGTCCTGGGGCCGGAAGCCGCTGCCTCAGTGGATCCGCAGCAGATGGAAAAGGCCATCCTGGAGTTGTACGCCGCCGACTACATCACCGCCTGGGACCAGTTGCTCGCTTCGCTGGAACTGGCGCCTTTTGCCACGCCCACCAAGGCAGCGGAGGCCTTGAACGTGCTGGGCGCGCCCAATTCACCCCTTCGCGACCTGCTGCAAGCCGTCTCGCGTCAGCTGTCGCCCGGCACGGCGCCGGCGGCGGTTGACACCCAGGGGCGACTCGCCGGCGCCGCAGGTTCCGCTGCCAGTGCAGCCGGCGCGGTGTTGAACGCGGGTCAGGCCAAGGTGGGCGGCGGCGCGGTGTCCAGCCGTGTGGCCGAGGCGCTGGGCGCCGCGGTTCGACCTGCGCCTGCCAGTGTGGTGGCTGCTCTGGTCGAAGACCACTTCAAGTTGCTGCGCGAAGCTTCGGGCAAGCCGCTGGACGCCGTTATAGCCGTTCTCAACGACCTGTACCTGCAGGTTGCCAAAATCGCCGCCACGGCCCCTGGCAGCCAACCTGCGGCCGCGGCCGCCGGGCTGGACGTGGGCCAGCGGCTGCGTGCCGATGCGCAACGCGCGCCTGAGCCGCTGGCGCGGTGGCTGCTGACTGCGGCTGACTCGTCGTCCAGCGTGCGCGCGGGCGGCGCAAAGGCCTCTGTGGCTGCCGCTGCGGCGCAGCAACTGGGGCCGTTCTGCAACCGGGTCGAGACGCGTTTTCCGTTCCGGCGTCAAGCCGGCGCCGCCGACATGCCGATGGATGACTTTGCCCGACTCTTCGGGCCCGGCGGTGCATTCGACACCTTCTTTGCCCAGAACCTGCAGCCCTTTGTGGACACCAGTCAGCGCACCTGGCGGCCGCTGGAGGTGGCGGGCAGCCCGTCGCCGGTTTCGGCTTCCGACGTGGTGCAGTTTCAGCGGGCCTCCGTCATCCGCAATGCCTTTTTCCCGCCCGCATTGCCGGGGCAGGCCAGCAAGGGCCTGCAATTCGAACTGGTGCCGCTGTCGGTCAATGGCAGCACCGCTGGCGCGGTGCTCGAGGTGGATGGCGTACAAACGACTTTGCCTGCGGGTGCTGTTGCAGGTCGGCCCTTGACCTTGACCTGGCCGGCACGCGGCCGTGTCAGCCTGACGTTTGTCGGCGACGCCGCACCGCTGGTTGCCGAAGATGGCCCCTGGGCTGCCTTGCGCTTTGTCTCGCGTGGACGTCTGCAGAGCGGCAGCGTGCCTGACAAATTGCGCCTGACGATGGATCAGGGTCCGCGCACCGTCGAATTTGAACTGCGCACCAGTTCCATCGTTCACCCCTTTGCATTGCGCGAGCTGGCTGAATTCAGCTGCCCGCGCCTGAAACCATGACGGTCGACTGGGCCGGCTTGGATGCCCCCGTATGCCGGCATACCGGGGTTCACCGCGCGATGTGACCTCTTGCACTGGGTCAATGGTCCCGGCAGGTGGCTGCCGGGTTGACAACGGACAAATCTGGATTTCCGGAAAGGTACACACACGATGACCGGGGTCTATGGCAAATTGCCTTCATACGGAGATTTCATGCGGCGCGCGCTGCCGCAGTCTTTTGTACTGCCTTGGGACAGCTGGTTGCAAACGGTGGTGGGTGCGGCGCGCGACAGTTTGGGCGACCGGTTTGAGTCCGCATGGGACGCTGCACCCTGTTGGCGCTTTTGCCTGCCGCCGGGTGTGTGCGGCGATGACGCCGTCGCCGGAGTGTTGATGGCCAGCGAAGACGCGGTGGGCCGGCGCTTCCCGCTGACGCTGGCGACATTGTTGGATCCCGGCCAGGCTCCACCCCAGGCCGCCTGGTTTGATGCCTTGGAGGAGGCCGGCCGGGTGGGCCGCCAGGAACGGCACAGTGTTGAGCAGTTGATGCGGGAACTGCAGCCCGCGCCAGCATCCGCCGCTGAGCCTGCCGACGATGAGCCGCCCATCCTGGGCTGGTGGACGCGAGAAGGTCGTCGACACGAAGCGGCGGAATTGCCAGCGGCGGCAGAATTCCTGAACATGGTGCAGGGTCCACGTGCTCGACGTGATGGCGAGTGGGTGGCCGATGGCATCAGCCACCCCGGTACCGTCAGAACACGCAATGAAGACGCTTTTGTCGACCGCACCGACCTGGGGCTGTGGGCGGTCGCTGACGGCGCTGGAGGCCACGACGCAGGCGACGTGGCTTCAGCCGCCGTGGCATCTGCGCTGGCCGCGCTTCCGAGCGACCTGTCTGCGTCCGAGGTGCTGGCGCAGGTTCGCTTGCGCCTGGCCGAGGTGCATGAAGCGCTGAAACAACGTGGTGCCAGCAGCGCCAGTGGCAGTTGCCCTGCCACCACGGTGGTGGTGTTACTGGCGCGTGGCGAGCATTTCGCCTGCCTGTGGGCGGGCGATTCACGTGCCTATCTGCTGCGTGACGGCAGCATGAACCAGGTCACGCAGGATCACAGCCTGGTGCAGGAAATGGTCGAGTCGGGTTTGCTGGCACCCGAAGATGCGGAGGGGCATCCGCAGGCCAACGTCATCACCCGCGCGATTGGCGCTGAAGACGATCTGCATCTGGACAAGGTGTCCGGACGATTGGTGGCTGGTGACCGTATGTTGCTGTGCACCGATGGCCTGTTCAAGGCGCTGCGGGAGCCGGAAATCGAAGCAGTACTGAGTGCCGGTGGCGGCGCCGAACAGTTGCTCCAGCAGGCCTTGCAGGCGGGTGCGCGCGACAACGTCACGGCAGTGGTGGTCAGCACATGACGCACGGCCTGATCGACCTTCAACGCCGCCCACACCAGTCATGCGGGCCAACGACGCCCATTGCCGTCGTGACCAACACGGGGCCCGTCGAGGCCTCGGGATTGTTCGGGTCTAGAATTTTTCAATGAAATTCGAACTTATTGGATCTGTTTGGCAATGGACGCGGGGCTCACGGCTGGCCGGGGTTGGCTTGCTGCCGGTGCTGCTGGCGGCGGCCATGCTGGTGCCTGGAGTCGTCGTGGCAGCGCCCGAAAAACCCGCCGCTACCCTCATCACCATCGTGGAGGGCTCGGCCACGGTGCTGGACGGTGTTCGCCGCGTGGCAGCCGCACCTGGCGTTATTTTGCGTGCT
>JAHECB010000221.1 GCA_024641925.1 Betaproteobacteria bacterium | reverse complement strand
GCTGATGGGCCAGCCCTACTGATGAGGATCGAAATACGGCTCAGCACTGGTCATCTGTCTGCGTAGGCGGTGCTTGTGACAAGGGCTGATTCGACCGTTCGAAACCATGTTCCCCCGGCGGGGAGGAGGTACCTGTGAGCAAGCCACCGGCCAAGAAGTCGGCCACCAAGGCGACCGCCACCAAGGCAGTTGCAGCTGTGGCTGCAAAGGTCAAACCTGGGGCTGCCAAGCCCAAGCCTACGGTTGCAAAGCCTGCTGCTGTGACCAAGCCGGCCGCCAAGGTGCCGGCCAAAAAAGTTGCACCGCCCCCCGCCAAGACCAAGTCCGCCAGCCCTGCTGCCACCAAACCCGTTGCCAAGCCGGCTGCCAAAGTGACCCCCAAAGTGCCCAAAGAAACTCCTGTTCTGAACGCCCCGCCGACCCCGGCGGCCAAAGTGCCCGCCAAGACCAAAACGGCCTCCAGTGCCAAAGGCAAGGCGGCAGCGGCCGTGGCCCAGCAGCCCACAGCAGCGCCAGCGCCCATCACCAACCGATTCACCGACCGCTTTGCGCCCGCCGCCAAGCCTGCTTCCCGACCCATGACCGAGACGGCCGAATTGCCCAAACCCGCACAGAAAATCGATCCCAAGCTTGCCAATGCCTGGAAGTCCAAAGCGGGCCGCGACCTGACCGAAGCCGAATTGCTGGCCATGCCCGAATCGGAATACATGAATGACAAGCAGCTGGACTTCTTCCGGGTGCGGCTGCAGCAGCACCGAGACGATCTGCTGTCGAATGCGGGCGAAACCACAGAGCACCTGCGCGAAGACACCACCATCGTGCCCGATCCGGCCGACCGCGCCACCATCGAAGAAGAACATGCGCTGGAACTGCGAACGCGTGACCGCGAACGCAAACTGCTGAAAAAGGTGGCTCAAGCCATCGCACTGCTGGAAACCGGCGAGTACGGCTATTGCGACGAAACCGGCGAACCGATCGGCCTGCCGCGCCTGCTGGCCCGGCCGACTGCCACGCTGTCGTTGGAGGCGCAGCAGCGTCGCGAGCTGAAACAAAAGATGTTTGGTAACTGAAAGCCGCGAGGGCCTGCTTCGCCAGCCCTGAAAGCCGGCGAAGCAGAGCCGGGAGGTACTATTCCAGCCATGGCCGAAAACGAGAGTTTTTTCAGAAAGGTGGTGCGGTTCGTTGCGAACCCCGCCACCGACTGGACTGACCTCAGCTCGCGCACCGACGACAGCAAGGAACTGGAACTCGAAAAGTCCGAGCTCAAGGCCATGATCGAGCGCAAGCGGCGCAACGACTTTGTGCGCAAGCGCGAATTCGACATGCTGCGCCGGGTTCGCCGCGAAGGTTTGTCGGGCGACCAGCTGGCCGCCCTGGGCACCTCGTCGCGCATGGACGACTCCGAGGTTCGCCCCGTCGACAGCCCCCCCTCCAGCTCCACGGGCGTGAAGGCCAAGATCGACGCCATCGAGCAGCAGATGGTGGGCGAACCGGGCTTCGGCAACCCCAGACCATCCAGCGCGCCGCCGCCTGCGCGGGCGACGGCCGCTCGCGACAGCGGCAGGGTATCGTTGCGCGACCCGCTGTCGTCGATGTCCTTGCCGCCGCTGCCACCGGCACGGTCCGTGCCTTTCAGCCCTTCGGGCCCCGGTTCGACGCTGGGGTTCAACGATGAGTCCGAACGGCTGCCGCGATGGGGTGGCAACGGGTCCGGTCGTCAGGGCCAGGCTGATGCAAATGGCGCCATGGGCCGCGGCCCGGCTGCCAGCTCAACAGCACCAGCGCAGATGGGCAAGGGCTTGCCGCCGCTGGCGCCAATGTCCGCCGTGTCGTTTTCAACGGGCGCCGGTGGCGGCCTGTCCACGAAGATCGAAGGCCATGTCCAGGGCGGCGACTCGGCCGTGGAAGTCAGCGAGGTGGTGCACGACCCGGAGCTGGATGAGGCCGTCATCGCCTTCGCCAATGCCGATTTTGTAGGCTGCGAAGAGGCATTGCAGCGCATCACCGGCAAGGACGGCCCACGCATCAACCATGCCGAGACCTGGCTGGTGCTGTTTGACCTGTATCGTGCCACCGGGCAACAGCAACGCTTTGAAAGCCTGGCGCTGGACTATGCACAGCGTTTCGGCTGGTCGGCACCGCAGTGGTATTCGCTGCCACACCTCGTAGCGGAGGCGGCGGCGGCGGATGACAGGCCCATCACCAGCCGGCTGTCGTCCGACAGAAGCACTGAAGTGGGTTGGGTTTGCCCCGAGCGCCTGGATATCGAAGCCGTTGCGCGGCTGCGGTCGCAGACGCTGCAAATGCCCATGCCGTGGGTATTTGACTGGGCCGGGCTGAAAACGGTGGATGCCGAGGCCGCGATGCAGTTGGCCACTTTGTTTCGCCTGTGGTCCGGCCAGACCCTGGACATGCGCTGGAACAGCGGCGAGCAGCTTTTTTCCGTTCTGCAAGATGCCGCGCCCACAGGCATGCGGGACGCCGACCCCGTGTTCTGGCTGACGCGCATGGACGCGTTGCGCCTGGTCAACCGCCCAGACCAGTTCGACGAAACCGCCATCGATTACTGCGTCACCTACGAAGTCAGCCCACCGTCCTGGGAAGCGGCGCGCTGCAAGGTGGTCATCAACGACGACGGTCGCGCCAGCCGCATGCCGTCAGAGTCGCCCGTCAGCGAACTGCCCGCCGGCTTCATGGAAAGCGGCTTGGCCGAAGACGCTGCCACGGGCATCGAAATTGCCATGGTCGAATTATCCGGGCAGCTTGTGGGCGACATCAGCCTGACGCTGGCACACATGCAGGACTCGCTGGGCGACGCCCGAGTCGTCAATGTGTCGTGCTTGCGCCTGATCCGGGTCGATTTCATTGCCGCGGGCGATCTTCTGAACTGGGTGCTTTCACGCCGCCAGGAAAGCCGTGTTGTGCACCTGGTGAACGCGCACCGACTGATCGCGCTGTTTTTTGGCGCCATGGGCATCAACGAGCACGCCAAGGTGCAAGTGCACAAGAACTGAAGTCCGGCGATCAAGCCAAGGCGTTTTATTGCGCGGCAGGGCCCTTGCGATTCTGGCCTCTGCCCCCATGTGACACGTCCATGGAAAGTTATCACGGCACCACCATTCTCAGCGTCCGCCGCGGCGCCCAGGTTGCACTGGGCGGCGACGGGCAGGTGACACTGGGCCACATCATCGTCAAGGCCAGCGCCCGCAAGGTGCGGCGCCTGTACCGAGATCAGGTCCTGGCCGGCTTTGCCGGCGCCACCGCCGACGCCTTCACGCTGTTCGAGCGCTTCGAGGCCAAGCTTGAAAAACACCAGGGGCACCTGCAGCGCGCCGCCATCGAGCTGACCAAGGATTGGCGCACCGATCGTGTGCTGCGCCGCCTGGAGGCCATGCTGGCGGTGGCCGACGCAGAACATTCCTTGATCATCACAGGCAACGGCGACGTGCTGGAACCTGAGCGCGGCATCGTGGCCATCGGCTCCGGGGGCGCTTACGCACAAGCCGCGGCCAGCGCACTGCTGCAGCACACCGACATGGCACCGGCCGACATCGTCAAGCGTGCACTGGAAATCGCGGGCGAGTTGTGCATCTACACCAACCAGAACCACATCATCGAAACCCTGGGGGCGCCGGCATGAGCATGACGCCACAGGAAATCGTGTCGGAGCTGGACCACCACATCGTGGGCCAGCACAAGGCCAAGCGCGCTGTGGCCATCGCCCTGCGCAACCGCTGGCGTCGTCAGCAGGTGGACAGCGGCCTGCGGAGCGAAATCACGCCCAAGAACATCCTGATGATCGGGCCCACGGGTGTGGGCAAGACCGAAATCGCACGCAGGCTGGCGCGCCTGACCGATGCACCCTTCATCAAGGTCGAGGCCACCAAGTTCACCGAAGTGGGCTATGTGGGCCGGGACGTGGACACCATCGTGCGCGACCTGATGGAAGTGGCCATCAAACAGGAACGTGAGCGTCTGATGCGCGCCAAGCAGGCCGCCGCACAAGATGCCGCCGAAGAACGGGTGCTGGACGCGCTGGTGCCGCCAGCGCGCAGCAGCGGCAGCATCGGGTTTGGCAGCGAAACAGCCTCGCCCGACAACAACACCCGCCAGATCATGCGCAAGCGCTTGCGAGAAGGCATGTTGAACGACAAGGAAATCGACATCGATCTGGCCGAATCCCGTCCCACACTGGAGGTGCTGGGCGCCCACGGTATGCCGGGCATGGAGGAGATGGCCGAACAGCTCAAAGGCCTGTTTGCACAGGCCCAGTCCGACAAACGCAAGACGCAGCGGCTGAAGATCGGCGATGCCCTGCCGCGCCTGGTTGAAGAAGAAGCCGGCAAGCTGTTGAACGAAGACGAAGTGCGCGCGGCGGCGGTGGCCAACGCCGAAAACAACGGCATCGTCTTCATCGACGAAATCGACAAGGTAGCCACCCGCGGCGAAGGCAGCAGCAATGCTGATGTGTCACGCCAGGGTGTGCAGCGCGACCTGCTGCCGCTGGTCGAAGGCACGGCCGTCAGCACCAAGTACGGCCCGGTCAAGACCGACCACATGCTGTTCATTGCCAGCGGCGCGTTTCACCTGTCCAAACCCAGCGACCTGATTCCCGAACTGCAGGGTCGCTTCCCCATACGCGTGGAGCTGTCGTCATTGAGTGTGGACGACTTCGAGGACATTCTGAGCAGCACGCAGGCCAGTCTGATCAAGCAGTACCAGGCCTTGATGGCTACCGAAGGTGTGGACCTGCAGATCACGCCGGAGGCTGTGCGGCGGCTTGCGCAGACCGCTTTTGACGTCAACGAGCGCACCGAAAACATCGGCGCGCGACGACTGGCCACTGTGATGGAGCACCTGCTGGACGAAGTGAGCTTTGACGCGCCCAACCGCAGCGGCCAGGCCGTGGTGATGGACGTGGCAGAAGTTGAGGCCCGGCTGGGTGCGCTGGCACAGAACGAAGACCTGTCGCGCTTCATTCTTTAGGGCAATTGTTGGCCGCGACGACAACGCGGCGTCGGCATGAAGGCGGCGACAAGCGCTGCGCATAATCCAGTGCACAACACGCACTCAGCGTTCGGCCACAAGGCGACAAACACCATGCCCACCCTGCCAGATTTCACCGCCCCCGCCCGATTCGACACAGCCGAGGGCGCGCTGGCTCAGGTGCAGGCCATCTACCGCGACAGCACCGAGCATCTGCGGCGCGCACTGGCGCGTTTTGTGGCCGGTGAAAAGATGGGCCGGGTGCGGGCCTTCTACCCCTTTGTGCGCGTCACCACCACCACGGTGGCGCGGGCGGATTCGCGGCTGAGCTACGGTTTTGTCTCGGGCCCCGGCACTTACGAAACCACGTTGACCCGGCCTGATCTGTTTGCCAGCTACTACGCTGAACAATTCAGGTTGCTGCTGAAGAACCATGGCGTCAGCCTGGAGGTCGGGACCAGTTCTTCGCCGATACCCGTGCACTTTTCGCTGGCAGAAAACGACCACCTGGAAGGCAGCATGCCGCCCGAACGCCGGCTGCTGCTGCGCGACCTGTTTGACCTGCCCGACCTGGCGGCCATGGACGACAGCATTGCCAATGGCACCCATATCCGCCCGTCGGGTGCTGCGTTCCCATTGTCGCTGTTCAACGCCCCGCGGGTGGACTATTCCCTGCATCGGCTGCGGCACTACAGCGGCACGGCACCGGAGCATTTCCAGAACTTCGTGCTGTTCACCAACTACCAGTTTTACATCGACGAATTCATCAAGCTGGGGCACGCGCTGATGCGTGATCCGGCCAGCGACTACATCGCCTTTGTCGAACCGGGCAACGTGGTCACCCACCGCGCAGACCTGACGCCTACAGCCGGCACAACGCCGGGCGCGCCGCCTCCGCGCCTGCCCCAGATGCCGGCCTACCATCTGGTGCGGGCCGACAGCAGCGGCATCACCATGGTCAACATCGGCGTCGGTCCGGCCAACGCCAAGACCATCACCGACCATGTGGCCGTGTTGCGCCCGCATGCCTGGTTGATGCTGGGTCATTGCGCCGGTCTGCGCAACAGTCAGCAACTGGGCGACTATGTGCTGGCGCACGGCTACATGCGCGAAGACCATGTGCTGGACGAAGAATTGCCCCTGTGGGTACCCATTCCGGCCCTGGCCGAAGTGCAGGTGGCCCTTGAGCAGGCCGTTGCCGATGTGACCCAGCTGGAAGGCTACGAGCTGAAACGCCTGCTGCGCACGGGTACCGTCGCGAGCACCGACAACCGCAATTGGGAGCTGCTGCCCAACGAAGGCCCCGAACGCCGCTTCAGCCAGAGCCGCGCCGTGGCGCTGGACATGGAAAGTGCCACCATCGCCGCCAACGGTTTCCGGTTCCGCGTGCCCTACGGCACCTTGCTGTGTGTCAGTGACAAGCCTTTGCACGGCGAGATCAAGCTGCCGGGCATGGCCAACACGTTTTACCGGGAGCGGGTTGACCAGCACTTGCGCATCGGCATGCGCGCGGTGGAACTGCTGCGCCAGGAACGCCCGGGTCGGCTGCACAGCCGCAAGCTGCGCAGCTTTGCCGAAGTGGCGTTTCAATAAGACGGCTGTTGCCGCCCGTCATCGGGTGCCGTTTGGCGGAGACCGCAGCAACGGCAGCATCAACCACAAGCCGACCATCGGGCCCACCGCCACCCAGGGCAACACGCTGGCCAACGGCGTTGTCGTGGCCAGGCGAACAAACAACTCGATGGACAAGGCCGAGATGGCGAATCCGAGACTGTTGACCAGCGTCAGCACGCTGCCCACCGCCTGAGGGGGCGCATTGATGGCCGTCAGTGCGCTGAACTGCGGTGAGTCCCCCACCACCGTGATGCCCCACAGCAGCAGCCAGGCCATGAAAACCGGTATGGACGCCTGCAACATCCAGGGCGCAGCCAGGCAGCACAGCCCACTGGTCGCCAGTTGGGCACTGGCAATGCGTGCCCCGCCCCATCGGCGAACCAACAACCCGCCCCCCACGCAACCCAACGCGCCCGCGCCCAACACCAGGAAAGCGGCCCACGACACGGCCACCGAATCCGCCAGCCGCGTGGCCAGTACCAACGGCACCAGCACCCACATCGTGTACAGCTCCCACATGTGACCAAAGTAGCCGCCAGCAGATGCCCGCACATTGCGGTCTCGCCACAAACACACCAAGGCGCCCATTTGCAGCCCGCCAGCAGGCCGCGCCGCGCGCTGGGGCGGCTCGGGGACCAGCAACAGCACGGCCAGGCCGCCGGCAACACACAGCGCGGCGACGGTGTAGAACACAGCCAAGACAGCGTCGGCACCCACTGCACCAGCGGCCGCGGGAGCCGACGCCATGGTCAAAGCCCTCAGCGCATGCGGGCTGGCGCTGCCCAGCACCAAGGCGCCCACCAGCCAGCCCAGGGCTGCGCCTAAACCCCTTGGGAACCACAAGGCGGCGATCTTCATGCCCACGGGGTAGATGCCCGCCAGGCAAACACCCGTCAGCACCCGCCAGGTCGTCAACGCCGGCAGCGATGCACTTGAAGCCGCAGCAGCCAAGGTACACAGGCTGGCACCCAAGGTGCACAGGAAAAACACACGACGCGCCGAATACCGATCCGCCACGGCCAGCAGCGCAAATACCAGGGTGCCGACGATGAACCCTGCCTGCAGCGCCGAACTGACGGTGGCCAGCGCCTGCGGACCCCAGTTGGCGACCCGCTGCAGATCGGGCATGACCGCGTTCACCGCAAACCAGGGTGAAGTGCCCAGCAGCTGCGCCAGCACAATGACCGGCAACACCCGGCGCGGTGCGGTGATGGGCGTTGGCGGCACGGCCTGTGAGTCGGTCGAGGGATTCATGTGCGGGAGACGGAAGGCGAAGCCCGCACCTTAACCAGTTCGGCGGCGGCCTCAGGCGCCAGCGCTGTTGTGGCGACGCGGCCTGTGCGCTGCGCAGTTCTTCAGCCGGGCCGGGGGCTGGCACTGTCGCGCAGTCACCACCGCACCCTCGTGTTTGCAGGGGATCGCTTCGAGATGGGCAGTTTCGGGGTGTGGCCGCCCGCCAAGGTCAATCACACGGTTCACATCGGCAACTGCCAGACCACCCTATTGAGGCCGCGCGTCAACGCCACCAGCCAAAGCGCCGTGTATGCCAAGGCAAATACCCCCAGACCCAGGGCTGCGCGCCGGGGCCAGGCTCGCAGCAGCAGCGCGCCCGCCGGGGGCACCAACTGCTGGGCGTGCGAGCCGACAAAATGCGCTGGTCGCAAGTCTCCGCCCGCCAGGTGCCAACCCAGCAGCGGCAGGCCTGCACCGGCCAGTACGGGCTGCGTGAACATCATGGCTGCGCATTTCAGCGATCGTGGACGCCTGTTTCAGGCTGATCGTGGACGGCGTTTCAGCGCCATCGTGGACGCGCGGGGGATGCGCGCAAG
>JAHECB010000220.1 GCA_024641925.1 Betaproteobacteria bacterium | reverse complement strand
CCAGGTGGTGTTTTTCCTGACCAACAACCCGGTTTGCAGCGCCAGTCAGACGGCAGACGCCAACGGCAAGTACTGGAGCATCCGCACAGTGCCGCTGGTGGCTGGCGCCGCCACTGAAACCGTGCAGTGCGGCGTGATCGCCGACCAGGCCGGCGGTGTGGCCATCACGGGGCCGACCGCCGTGTGTTTCAACTCGATGGGGCGGCAGACCGAGAACACCAGCACCGGCGTCACCGGCGGCAACTGCAGCCTGGACGCCAGCGGGGTCAGCACCTACAACATCGCCACCGCCGGCGCCGACCGCCCGCTGCGGGTACTGGTTGCGCTGGGCGGGCAGACCCGCCAATGCGACCCGGCACGCAGCCTGGATGCAACCCGACCCGACGGATGCCCGTGATGATGCCCACGCGCCGACACACCACGCGCCGACGCCTGGACGCCACCCGGCGCCAGACAGGCCTTTCATTGATCGAAGTGCTGATCGTGATCGTGCTGTTTTCCTTCGGCCTGCTGGGCCTGGTCGGCCTGCAGGCACGCGCCACACAAGGCTCGTTGAGTGCAGAGGACAACAACCGCGCTGCCTTGCTCGCCAACGAACTGGCCACGCAGATGTGGGCCGGCAACACCGTCAACCTGCCCGCCGGCCAGGTGGCGCTGTGGAACACCCGCGTGGCAGACCCCACCGGGGCGGGCTTGCCCAACGGCGTGGGCACGGTCACCGTGACCGGTGCCGTGGCGCAGATCACCGTGAGCTGGCGGCCACCACAGATGCCGGCCACCGACACCCGCCGCTACGTCACCGAGGTGCTGATACCGTGAGCGCACGCCTGCAGTGCCCTGCCCGCCGGCCGGTTCGTCGCAACCAGGCTGGCGTGACCTTGATCGAACTGCTGGTGGCCGTCGTGCTGGGGTCGGCGCTGATCGTGGCCATCACCACCATGCTGATGAAAAGCGAGGCCGGGCGCCGCAACCTGTCCGCCACCAACGACAGCTCCCAAAACGCAGCCTTTGTCAGTTTTGCGCTGGACCAGACACTGCGCAGCGCCGGCAGCGGTTTTTCACAGGCCTGGCGGCAGGCCTTTGGCTGCCGCTTGCTGGCGGCGCGCAACGGCACCCAGGCGCTGCCGCGCAACAGCGCATTCCCGGCCCCATTCAGCGCGGTGCCCCAAACCGTGCGGCTGGCACCGCTGATCGTGCACGCCGGCATCGGCACCGGCGGGTCGGACATCCTGGCCGTGACCACCGGCGCATCGGGCCTGGGCGAAGCACCGCTGCGCGTTCAACCTGGGTCCACCACGGGCACGCTGCTGCGCCTGCCCTCCACCGTGGGCCTGAAGGAAAACGACCTGGTACTGGTGCTGGAAGACGCCAGCAACTGCATGGTGCAACAAGTGGCGACCGGCTTCATCGGCGGCGCCTCGCAGGTGCTGGATTTCGGCGGCACCTACGCCAGCAGCGAGATCGACGCCGTTCGGCTGGACAGCATCGGGGCCACCGGCGCGTCGACCCAGGCCTTTGCCCTGCCCTTGGGCAGAGTCGCGGGCAACACCCCGGCCTTGCAATTGCTGGGCATCGGCCCCAACGCCACCCTGGTCAGCCTGGACATGCTGAATGTCGACGGCAAAGACAGCGTGAGCCCCATCGCTGACAGTGTGGTCGACCTGCGCGCGAGATACGGCGTCGACAGTGATGGCGACGGTGTCGTGGACGTCTGGGTCGACCCCGCCTCTGCCAGCTACAGCGCCGCCACCTTGCTGGACGGCAGTGCCACCTCACAACAGAACCTGTCGCGCATCCTGGTGGTGCGGGTGGGTCTGATCATGCGCAACGCACAGCGCGAGCGCAACAACAACACCAGCGACAGCCTGACCTTGTTTGGTGACATGGATCCTGCTCTGCAGGTGACACGCACCTTGACCGCAGACGAACAGAAGATGCGGCACCGCACGGTGGAGCTCACCGTGCCGCTGCGCAACGTGATGATGATGCCGCGCACATGAGCAAGCCTGTTGACACATCCCCCCGGCACACCGGCCGCAAACGTGCCGCCCACAGCGCAGCTGAACGCCAGCGCGGCGTGACGCTGCTGTTCGGCCTGATCGCCCTGGCCATCATGATGATCGGTGCCGCGGCGATGGTGCGCTCGATGAACACCTCGATGCTGATGTCGGGCAATCTGGGTTTCAAGCGCGACCTGACCAACCAGGCTGAGCGGGCCACCGCTGCAGTGTGGGCGACCATGAATACCGGTGCGCTGAAGACCGAGACAGCGCGGGAGAGCTCCAGTACGGCCTTGAACTACAGCGCCAAGATACTGCCAGGCAACGCCCAGAGAATTCCTGACGAGTTGATCCAGGACACACTCTTTGCGGGCGTGGGCAGCGTGGCCAATGACATCAGCGTGCCTGGCCAAGGCGTGACGATCCGCTACCTGATCGACCGCATGTGCAACGGCGACGGCGCTGCGGACGACAGCAAATGCACGATGTCCGAACCCGGCGCGCCCGTGGGCGTGGACGACGCGCGGGCACGCGCCGAAGACGCCGGCACGCTGCAGCGCCAGACCGTCTACCGCCTGAGCATCCGCGTGACGGGGCCGCGCAACACGCAGGCCTATTACCAGACCACGTTCACGCTGTGAACGCGACCAACCGGAACACATCCACCATGGCGCACCCCAACTCTGCAGTCACCGCTGCCCGCCCTGGGCGCCAGTCCTGGCGCGACCGCGTCCTGGCGCTGGCGCCCGCGGTGTTGAGCGCCCTGGTGGGGTTGACGCTGATGGCGCCACACCCCGCACGCGCTGCGACGGCATTGGGCGACCAGCCGATGTTCAGCAACGCCGGTGTCCCCGGCAACCTGGCACTGGCGCTGTCGGTGGAATATCCGACAGCCGTCAGCAGGGCCCATCTCGACAACATCTACGACAGCGCCAAGGCCTACCTGGGCTATTTCGATCCCAACAAATGCTACCTGTACAACTACAACAGCAGCGACGAGACGCAGCGCTATTTCTATCCGGCCGGCGCTGCAAGCAACCGCACCTGTACGGGCGTCCAGAACGACAAGTGGTCAGGCAACTTCATGAACTGGGCCACGATGCAGACCATCGACCCGTTTCGCTGGGCACTGACCGGGGGCTATCGCTCCATCGACACCACGTCGCTGACGGTGCTGGAAAAGGCCTGGGCTTCGGGCCAGGGCGGCACCGGCAATTTTCCTGATCGCACCGGTATTGCCAACAGCGTGGTCGCGAACAACACGCCACTGAACTGGAGCAGCCTGAACATCGGCATCCAGGGCCAGGGCAACAAGATGCGGTTCAAAAGTAGCGGGTCCTGGGACACCACACAGACCGCTTTCAGCTCGGCCTCCGGGCTGAGCAACACCACAACGTATGAGGTCAGTGTCCGTGTCAAGGTGTGCGACGCCAACACCGCCACCGCCGGCCCGCTGGAGAGCAACTGCACGCGATTCCCCAACGGCACCTACAAGCCCACGGGCCTGATCCAGAAATACGCGAGCAAGATCCGGTACAGCACCTTTGGTTACCTGAATGACAACAACATCCGGCGCGATGGCGGCGTGATGCGCGCGCGGCAGAAGTTCGTGGGCCCCACCTACACCCTGCCCGCCGGGTCGACGTCGGCCAACCTGGCCAGCGAATGGGACGAAGAGACCGGCATCCTGTTCAAGAACCCGGACCCAAGCGATGCCAGCAGCACCACCGCCGGCACCGGCGTTTCGGTGACCAACAGCGGCGTCATCAACTACCTGAACAAGTTCGGCCAGCTCAGCCCGGGCAACTACAAGACCTACGACAACGTCAGCGAGCTGTACTACGCCGCGCTGCGTTACTTCCGCAACCTGGGCGACGTGTCGGAATGGTCTTCGATGGGCAGCGCCAGTCTGGCCACCAAGACGACCTGGGTCGACGGCTTTCCGGTCATCACCAACTGGGACGACCCGATCCTGTATTCCTGCCAGAAGAACTTCGTGCTGGGCATTGGCGACGTCAACACCCATGCCGACAAGAACGTGCCGGGCGCTGCCACCCCCACGGCCAACGAACCCACCAAGCCTGCAGCGGTGGCGGCCGACGCCAGCGTCGATGCGGTTGTAGCCACCAACAAGGTCGGGCAGTTGCATGGCCTGGGCAGTTCACTGGGCACCACCAACCCCATCAACGGCTGCTGCAGCAACAACAGCGCGCTCATCGCCGGGCTGGCCTACGATGCCAACGGCAAGGACATCCGTCCGGAAGTGGTCGGCAAACCGCAGACCGTGGGCAAACAGACGGTGCAGACCTACTGGCTCGACGTGCTCGAGTACAGCACCTACAAGGCCAACAACCAGTACTACCTGGCCACCAAATACGGCGGCGCCAAGCTGCCTGAGAATTTTGATCCCTACACACGGACTACCGACCTGCCCACCGACTGGTGGAACACCACGGGCGATACCGTTTACGGGCAATCCAAGCCGGACAACTACTTCACGGCCGGCAAGGCCGACGAGATGATCAGCGGCCTGACCCAGGCCTTTGCCAGCATTGCCGGCAACCTGCGCGCCTACACCACCAGTTTTTCGACAGCCGCGCCGCAGGTCGCACAGACCGGCACCGCCAGCTACAGCGCCCAATACGACGCGTCCAGCTGGACCGGCGAACTCTCGGCAGCGACCACGGTCTTCGACGTCAGCACCAGCCAGCCGTCCAACACCGTGGCCTGGAACTTCAGCACCAAGTTGGCCACGCAGGCCGCCGGCAATGGTTGGGACACCGGGCGGCGCATCGTTACCTGGAACACCGACAGCAACGGCCCGGTACCCTTGCGCCTGGCCAGCCTGTCGGCGGCCCAGAAGACGGCACTCGACACCGTCTACCGCAGCGGCGACGACAGTGCCGACTACCTGAACTACCTGCGCGGCCAGACCCTGCACGAAGAGGGATCCACCACCGTCGGCAGCAGCCAGGCCTACCGCAAGCGCCTGCAGCTGGTGGGTGACATCGTGGGCTCCAAACCGCGTGCGGTGGGGCCTCCGTCAATGCCGTTTTCTTCAGCCACCAACCCAGGCTATGGCAGCTTCAGAACCACCTGGACCAGTCGTAAGACCGTGGTCTACGTAGGCACCAATGCCGGCATGCTGCATGCGGTGGACGGGACAACCAGCGGCACGGGCGGCAGCGAACTGTTTGCCTACGTGCCGGGCGCCCTGTTCCAGGGTCCGACCAACACGCCGCAGGTCAATGGACTGGCTGCGCGTGGCAACCCCACTTTCAACCACAAGTACATGCTGGACGCCACGCCAGCCATCTTCGACATCGACCTCGGGCGCACCGTGGGCGGCACGGGCACGGACTGGCGCAGCGTGCTGGTGGGCGGCATGGGCAAGGGCGGCAAGAGCTACTTTGCCATCGACGTCACCAACCCGGCCGCCTTCACCAGTGAATCGGTGGTGGCCACCAAGGTGCTATGGGAATTCAGCCATCCCGACCTGGGCTACACCTACGGCGAGCCGGCCGCGGTCAAGACCCGCAAGTACGGCTGGGTGCTGGTGTTCGGCTCCGGCTACGGCAATACCGACGGCAAGGGTTACTTCTTCATCGTGAACCCGCGCAACGGCACGCTGCTGGAAAAAATCAGCACCGGTGTGGGCAACACCACGACCGAAGCCGGTCTGGCCCACGTCAAGGCCTTTGTGCTGGACCGCACGGACAACACCGCTGACAGCGTCTACGGCGGCGACCTGCTGGGCAATCTGTGGCGGCTGGACCTGCGTGCCGGCAGCAACGACACCATCCCTGCGCCGCAGAAGCTGGCCACCTTGCTGGACGCCAACAACGATCCACGACCGGTGACCTCGCGGCCGTCCATCATCATTCAGCCCATCACCAACACCCGCTGGGTGGCCGTGGGCACAGGCCAGTTGCTGGATGCCTCCGACGCCCCCAGTGCGCAGATGCAGGCCATGTACGCCATCAAGGACGGCACAGGACTGGGCTTCAATGCCACCGCGCCCACGGGATTCAGCTTTCCCTTCACCTCGTCCAAGCTGCTGAAGCTGACCGATCTGACGCAGGCCATCACCCTGAACACCACCACCCAGATCGGCTGGTACGTGGAACTGGGCACCAGCAGCGGTCAGGGCTGGCGCATGATTTCAGACCCCACGTCCTACTACGGCAGCGTGGAATTCACCACCATGCTGCCCAACGGCGATGCCTGCAACCCGTCGGGGTCCAGCCGCGTCTACGCCATTGAGCTGGGCACCGGGCAGAGTTCGTTGGTGGGCAGCGACGACGTCACGCCGATCCCCTACAGCACCGCGCTGGTGGGTGTGGCCACGGAGCAGCGGTCGTATGCCGTTGACGACGGCACGGGGAACAGGAAGCGGCGTTATGTGGCCTGCAGCAGCAACGGCGGTTGTGCGGTCATCAAGACCAAACAACCCTCAGCGCTGGGCCTGCGGCGCCTGAACTGGCGGGAACTGCCGCTGGCGAACTGACAGCAGCCAGACGGCAGGACCGTTGGCGGCTGCAACAACGCCTGCCGCTGGCGGCCTGAAGGCTCGCCGCTCAACCCACGCCGTAGGCCAACAGCGTGCGTGCGTCACCACCCACCCAGCATCCGGGTGGCAGCGTGGCCGTCGCGGGGAAGTCCTGGGCCGGCAGACTGCCCGGCGGCGTGTAGCCAAACACGCTGTCATGGCTGAGCAGACTGCGCCGCATGTGGGGCCACATCACATGGCACAAGAACATCTGGTCGGCGGTGCGGTTCTGAACGCTGCGGGTCTGCCGCAGAAACTGTTGCGCTGCTGCGGCCAGGGGTGGCAGCGCGCCGCGCACGCCGCCCCACATGCCGGCCAGCACCACGTCGGAATGGTCGAAGTGGTCGCGCATCACATGAAAGTGGCAGCCGCTGGTCAGCCAGGCCTGCACCGCCGCGGCTTCGCGCAGGTTGATCAGGCTGTCGGCGTCGCGCACGATGTAACGTTGCACCGCCGCGTCGTCGGCCACCAGGAAGCGCCAGAAGGTGCCCCAGGGTTGCGCCGGCAGCCTGGTGGGCATCAGCACCTGGGCGCCCAACGCCATCAGGCGCTGCTGCACCGGCGCCGGCACGCTGTCGTCCACATAGAAGCGGCAGGTCCAACCCGGGTAGATGTGGCGTGCCGCTTCGGCGTTCCACAGCGCCGGGTCGATGTAGCGGGGCTGGTTGCCAAACAGTGAAAAGCTGATGATGTTGTGGGCGCGCTGGCGGGCGTCAAACGCCGGTATCGGTGTCAATGTCGGGTCCTGGCCCTGCAGCGCCGCTGTCTTCAGGTTCTTGGCCACCAGCGTGCGGTTGCCGTAGGTGCGCACCGCATCGATGCGACCGGAAACGGCCATCAGGTTGGTCATCAAACCCAGCAACAGGTCGTTGTCACCCAGGCGCGCCAGCGCGCGGTTGCCCTCGGCAAGGGCAGCATCCAGCTGTTTCAACTGGCACAGGGCATAACAGCGGTTGTAGGCCACGTCCACGTTGGCGGGCAAACGCTGCACCGCGCAGTCGCTGTAGGGCAGCGATTCGGCCAGCCGCCCCTGGCGCACATGACAAAACGCCAGCAGGCTGGCCACTTCACCCTGCAATCCGGGGTCGGTGATGCCATCCATCAGCGGCGCCAGTTCCAGCACCGCATCGCTCAGGCCCTCGGTGAGCAGACGGGCTTTCAGCGCTTCCAGGCGTGCGCGGACTTGCTGATCAGTCACCGGCAGCGGCAACGCCGATCAGAGCGCGGACAGTGCCGCCGCATGCGCCTGTTCGTCGGCGTGGTAACTGCTGCGCACCATGGCACCCACGGCCGCGTGGGCAAAGCCCATGGCGGCGGCTTCGCGCTCGAACATCTTGAAGGTGTCGGGGTGCACATAACGCCGCACCGGCAGGTGGTGGCCGCTGGGCGCCAGGTACTGGCCGATGGTGAGGCGGTCGATGTCATGCGCTCGCATGTCGCGCATCACCTGCAGGATTTCGTCGTCGGTTTCATCCAGGCCCACCATCAGGCCACTCTTGGTGGGCACACCTGGCACTTCTTGCTTGAAACGCTGCAACAAGGTCAGGCTGAACTGGTAATCAGACCCAGGGCGTGCTTCCTTGTACAGGCGCGGCACGGTTTCCAGGTTGTGGTTCATCACGTCGGGCGGCGCGGCTTTCAGGATGTCCAGCGCGCGGTCCATGCGGCCCCGGAAGTCGGGCACCAGGATCTCGATCTGCGTCTGGGGTGACAGCGCGCGGGTCTTGCGGATGCAGTCCACAAAGTGGGCGGCGCCCCCATCACGCAGGTCGTCACGGTCGACGCTGGTGATGACCACGTACTGCAGCTTCAGCGCCGCGATGGTCTTGGCCAGGTTGTCGGGTTCGTTGACGTCCAACGGGTCGGGGCGGCCATGGCCCACGTCGCAAAAGGGGCA
>JAHECB010000219.1 GCA_024641925.1 Betaproteobacteria bacterium | reverse complement strand
TCGAAGAAGGCCTTCAGGTTCAGGCCGCCTCGCAGGCCTTCTTCGACGATGCGTACGGCGCGGCCTATGGCCACACCCTTGGCTGCCAGGTCCTTGACGCGGATGGCGCCACGGGCCTGGGCCAGCGCCTCCAGGTAGCCGTCAAAGAGCATGGCCACCATCTGGTGCGGTGTTGCGCCGGACAGGCGTGTTTCCACGCCCACCTGCTGGTACATGCCGCTGTTGGCACGCGATTGCGTCGGACGCGGGGAAAACGGGCTTGGATACATCGGTGCGCGCTTGTGGTGGCGTTGCAGATGTACCTGTTATCGGCCCGGCGCAAAGACCACTTGAGGCCGCAAAGGGGTCGGTTTTGAGACCGTTTTACAGCTTGTTGCCGGTCTACCGACGGCGCCGCGCAGTGCGCTCAAAACGGCGCTCAAAACGGCGCTCAAGCAGCGTGCAGGCATGGGTTTTGACGGGCTGCGGCAGGACCGGGCCTGCAGACCGAGGGGGTGGTGCCTGAGCGGTACGGGTACGCGCAACCCGGCGCAAGACGCGGGTGGCCGGACGTCAACTCGGTGCGTGCGGGAACGCGTCTTGCCCGAACGGTCGTGTGCCGCGCCAGACGCCCGCTGACCCCGCTTCGGGCGCGCGGACCGCATCGTTCACGGGCAGCCGTAGGGCGGCTGCGCGTCGCGCGTCAATTGCTCTTGAGATTGCTCAGCTGCGCAAGCTGTTGCGTGACCGAGCTGGACAACGCGTTCAGGCGGGCCAGGTTGCTGTCCAGCGCCGTGTACTGCTGCACCATGCGCTGCTGGAAGCGGTCGACCCGGTCATTCAGGCGGGCCTGAGCATCGGTATTTTTGGCGATCATCTTCTGCAGATTTTCGGTGCGCGTGGTCAGCGTGCCGTCCACTCCCAGCACCTGCGTCGCCATGTCGGCATAGCGGCGGGCGAAACCGTTGTTGGACGAATTGGCCGTGTCGTTGTTCGTGAAGGCCTTTTTGAGCTCGGCCATGTTGGCCATGGCGCTGTCCAGCCGGCCGCTGTTGACTTTCAGGGTACCGTCGCGCTGCAACTCCAGGCCCACATCGGACAGGCGAGACAGGGAACTTGATGCGCCTGATGGGCTGTTGATCAGGCTGCGCAACTGGCGATTCAGCGAGCCGACCGCGCTGTCGCCCTGCAGCGGCCCGCCAACACGGCTGGCGGCGTCGTAGCTGGTCTGGCTGCTGATGGTCTTGGCCAGTTCGTTGTAGCTGTCGGCAAAGGCCTGAATGGCAGCCTTCACGGCGCTGGTGTCGGTGCTGACGGAGACCTCTGCGTTGCCGAAATTTTCCTTGCGCAGACGGAAGGTCACGCCTTCAACCACACCGCTCAGGTCGTTGGTGGCCGAGTTGACGGCAATGCCGTTGACCACCGCCTGGGCATTGGTAGCCACTTGTTTGGTTTCCATGCCTGAGGCACCCGCTGCGGGGTCGTAGGCAAATCGCGACAGGCCGACGCCGTCGCCAGCCTGGCCGTCGTCGTCATTGACCTGAAGCCGGAAGGCGTTTTCTTCGCCCGTGGCCGTGGAGCGCAGCGCCAGCCGCACACCACTGCTGTCCGTGACCAGCGACGCCGTGACCCCGGCATCCAGGCCATTGATCTTGTCGCGCAGCGTGCTCAAGGTGTCGCTGGCTTCGATGGTGACTTCGTAGGAGTCGCGACCGACATGCGGCACGAAGTTCATGGGCTGCTGTTCCCACCTGCCGATCTGCAGCGTCATGGTGCCGGAGCCGACCAGCGCGTTGGCGTCGGTCAGCGCGTCGGTGGAGGCCACGGTCTGGTTGCTGGCAAGCTTGCTGACACTGACGCTGTAGGTTCCGCCGGCTGCGGCGCTGCCCCCGACCACGGACACGGCACTTTCGTCGCTGGACGTGGCGGTGGACTGCGTCCACAGCGACGGCGTGTTCAGCTTGTTGGCTGCTGACTGCAAGGTGCCCAGCAGGCTGGACAGCTTGCCATACGACGACACCTGCGTCTGCAGGCCCGCCGCCTCTGTGCGCATTTGCTGCAACGGCTGACGTTCGACCGCAACCAGCTGAGACACCAGGCCGTTGAGGTCTGCGCCGCTGCCGATTCCGAGTGATGTGATGGCGGGCATGTACTTGCTCCAGCGCAGGGGGTTTTGAACTACCGGGGCCGACCGTCGCCTTGTGCGCCGAGGCAGGGTGGCCTGCTGCGCTTCAGGCCCTTCCCATGTATGAACTTATCGGCGCCGATTTGTGCCCGCCTGAGTGCCTTGCGGTGTCCAGATGTAACAACGCTGCAGCCGTGTGATCGGCTGCAGCTTTCAGAGGCTATCGGCACTGGCCTTGTGAAGCTTGAACCCGCCTGCGCCGCCTGTGGCGGCCAGCGGTGGCCGTGCTCACGCCGGCGAAGCCGACATCAGCGTTGCAGCAGCGCCAGCACCTGTTGAGGCAACTGGTTGGCTTGCGCCAGCATGGCGTTGCCGGCTTGCTGCAGGATCTGGGCGCGAGACAAGGCGGCGGTTTCCGCTGCGTAGTCGGCGTCCATGATGCGGCTGCGGGCTGCGGCCTGGTTTTCAGCGGCCACCATCAGGTTGGACACGATGTTTTCGAAGCGGTTTTGCACCGCACCGAATGCTGCGCGTTGGCTGTTGATCTGGTCGATCGCGGTGTCAATGCCCGACATGGCCAGCTGCGCACCAGCGGTGTCGGTGATCTGCACGGTCGGCAGGTCGGTGCCGGTGATCACGGCCGTGCCCAGAACCGCCGTGATGTCGGTATTGCTGGCCCAGTCAAACGGGTTGACCGTGAGTTGGTCGACGTCGGTCGAGCTGTTGGCGCCAATCTGGAACACCGAGACATCGGTGGTGGCCAGCACGGCGACACCGTTGAACTTGGTGCCTGCCAGGGTTCGTGTGGCTTCCTGGCTGAGCTGGACAAATTCCTGGTTCAGACTGATGCGATCGTCATCGGTGTTGGTGCCGTTGGCGGACTGCACGGCCAGCTCTCGCATGCGCTGGAACAGGTCGCTGACCTTGCCCAAGGCACCTTCAGCCACCTGCGACAGCGAAATGCCGTCGTTGGCGTTGCGGATGGCAACCATGCTGCCTCGCACTTGTGTGTTCATGCGTTCGGCAATGGCCAGGCCGGCGGCATCGTCCTTGGCGCTGTTGACCCGAAGGCCGGAAGAAAGGCGTTGCATGGCTGTTGACAAGCTGGATTGGCTGGTCATCAGGTTGCGCTGCGCATTCAGCGACACAAGGTTGGTGTTGATCGTTTGTGGCACGGCGGTACTCCGGGAGTGGCGGCGGTCGGTTCGGTAGACTTTTTCGGTTTCAAAGGTCCCGCGATTCGGACCGCCGAAGCAGTGAAGCGCTTGTGACGAAGATTACGGGGTTCGCCCAAACCGATCGACCGGAAAAGCGGCGCCATTCCCCGCCAATTGAATCCAGGGATCGGCCACGCGGCGTTGTATCGGGCCGCGTCGCAACCCCGTTGCAGCAGGGCGCGGCGTCTGGCGTGGCGCGGTCCGACGGACGGCTGGCCATTGAAAAAGCCCGCGGTTGCGGGCCTGGACAAGAGGACGGTGGAGGCCTGGCGGCCCGATACAAGCGAAAAAAACGGCCCGTGTGAACGGGCCGTTTGTGACGCGGCGGGCCTGGGCGGCCCGGTGTCTGGCGTCTTCAGCGCAGCAGTGACAGCACCTGCTGGGGCAGCTGGTTGGCCTGCGCCACCATGGCGTTGCCGGCCTGCTGCAGGATGCTGGCCCGCGACAGGTTGGCGGTTTCCGTGGCGTAGTCGGCGTCCATGATGCGGCCACGGGACGCAATCTGGTTCTCCGAGGCCACCATCAGCGTCGAGACCACGTTTTCGAATCGGTTCTGAGCAGCACCGAACGTGGCGCGTTGGGAGTTCACCTTGTCCAGCGCGGCGTCGATGGATTGCAGCGCGCTTTGCGCCGTGGTGGCATCGGTGATCTGCAGCGACGGCACGTCCGTGCCGGTGATGATGCCCGTGCCCAGCACCGCGGTGATGTCGGTGGCATCGGACCAGTTGAAGGCCGCGACGGTGATCTGGTCGATGTCCGTGGTGTTGTTGGCGCCGATCTGGAACGTGGCGTTGTCGGTCGTGGCCAGGATTTTCTGCTGGTTGAACTGTGTGCCGCCCAGGGTACGCGTGGCTTCCTGTGCCAGCTGCACAAACTCGTCGTTGATGCTCTTGCGGTCGGTAGCGGTGTTGGTGCCGTTGGCCGACTGCACAGCCAGTTCACGCATACGCTGGAACAGGTCGCCCACCTTGCCGAGCGCACCTTCCGCTGTCTGCGCCAGTGAAATGGCGTCGTTGGCATTGCGAACGGCCACGTTCATGCCTCGCACTTGGGAGGTCATGCGTTCGGCGATGGCCAGGCCGGCCGCGTCGTCCTTGGCACTGTTCACACGCAAGCCTGAAGACAGGCGTTGCATGGAAACGGAAAGCGACATCTGACTCGCACCCAGGTTGCGTTGGGCGTTGAGCGACGTCAGGTTGGTGTTGATGGTTTGGGGCATTAAAAATCTCCAATCGGTTGATGACCACAGGCACTTGCCTGACTCCACGCCGTGGTTCGCCACGGCAGCGCACGGTGTGAAGTCTGCTGTTTTGTCGCTGGCGAGCCCCAGGGGCTTGCCAGCTTCAAAACCTGCCCGGGCCTGTTGTTGCCGACATCGTCACCGCACAGAGTGCTGTGGCCGCTTGGGCGCTTCGGGTCCGGGTCCCGCACCCACCGTGATGAGCGCGTTGAGCCGTTTTCGTCTTGTCGTTGGTGAGCTTTAGGCTTTTTCCATGGCTTTTTTGGCTTCTAAATGAAAACAAGCCGCCAATGTCGGCTCACTTCAGGCGCTCGCTGTGCTGGGATGCCACTCATCATGGAGCGACAAACAGCCCTGCTGCCTGCTCATTGCCGGCCAAACCACCGATGTCCACTTCAACTGCAGACCAACAACTCGACAGCAGCCCCCTTTCAGAGGCTGCTGCCTTGCCATCGGCAGATGGCGCGCAGGCTGAAGTGTTCGAGCTGCAGGCTGCCCACCGTTTTTGGCAGATCGGCTGCGAACATGGCCAGGCGGGCCGCTGGGCGCAGGCCGTGCTGGCGTTTGAACAGGCCACGTTGGCCGCTTCGCAGGACGCGGTGTACTGGTTCAACCTGGCCAACGCGCAGCGGCACGTTCATTTGTACGAGGCGGCGCTGGCCAACGCCGAGCGGGGCTTGGCCTTGACGCCGGGCGCTTCGTTGGGCCTGCACCTGCGCGGCGAATGCCTGGCAGCCCTGCACCGCTACGGCGAAGCCGCCCAGGCGCTGGCCGCGATGGAAGAGGGCGGGCATGTCGACACCTCGGCGATGCTTCGCCACGCATCGATGCTGGGCGCCCTGCAGCGCCCGCACGAAGCGGTGCCGGTGTTGCTGCGGGCCCTGGCGATCACGCCGCATCTGGTCCGCGGACATGCACTGCTGGCCGATGCGCTGCGCGACCTGGGCCTCAAGCGCGAGGCCGTGGAATGCATGAAGACGGTGCTGGCCCTGGAGCCGGGCAATCTGGAGGCCATGAGTCACCTGTCGTTTGAAAAGCGCCATGTGGGTGACTGGTCCGACATGGATCAGGACCTGCGGCAGATTCAGTCTGCACTGCTCACGCGCGCGCCAAGGCAGCCTCGCGTCGCGGCGGCCTTTGGCCTGTTGTCATTGCCTCTGAGCCCGCGCCAGCAACTGGAGGCCGCGCGCGGCGAGGCGCTGGCCATTGCGCAAGATGTACCGTTGATGCCACCCCGGCAGGGTTTGTCAGAGTCGCTGGACGACCGTATCCGGCTGGGCTTTGTGTCGTTCGACTTCCGTGAACATCCGGTGTCGCAGCTGCTGGTGCAGACGCTGGAGGCCATAGACCGCGACCGGTTC
This sequence comes from Betaproteobacteria bacterium, assembly GCA_024641925.1. Lineage (GTDB taxonomy): Bacteria > Pseudomonadota > Gammaproteobacteria > Burkholderiales > Burkholderiaceae_C > Rubrivivax. Next base: position 2,591 of record JAHECB010000219.1, on the reverse strand, counting down.
GAGCTGTTTCTGTATTCCTGCGGCCCGGATGACCAGTCGGCGCTGCGCCAGCGGGTACAGGCCGCCGCAGACCACTTTGTGGATCTGCGCGGTCAGAGCGACCAGCAGGCTGCCGAGAGGGTGCGGGCCGACGGCGTGCATCTGCTGGTAGACCTGGCCGGCCACACCCGCGGTCATCGACTGGGGGTTTTTGCGCGCCGCCCCGCGCCGGTGCAGGCCACCTACCTGGGCTACCCGGGCAGTACCGGTGCCGAGTTCATCGACTACATCGTGGGCGACCCTTTTGTCACCCCCGTGGCCCATGCAGCGCACTTCAGTGAAAAGATTGCGCAGCTGCCGCAATGCCTTCAGCCCAATGGCCGCTGGAGGCCCTTGCCTGCGGCCATGACACGCGCTGAAGCCGGCTTGCCGGAAGAGGGCTTTGTCATGTGCGCCTTCAACCACACCTACAAGATCCTGCCCGCGGCGTTTGACATCTGGTGTCAGGTGCTGCGCGAAACACCCGGTGCGGTGCTGTGGCTGAAACAGACCAACGACCAGCTGCACGAGAACATGCGCCGCCACGCGCGCTTGCGCGGGATCGATCCGCAGCGCCTGGTGTTTGCGCCGGTTGTCAGCTACGCGGCGCACTTTTCGAGGCTGGCCTTGGCCGATGTGTTTGTCGACACCTGGCCGTACAACGCGCACACCACGGCCAGCGACGCCTTGTGGGCCGGTTTGCCGGTGCTCACACTGAGCGGCCCCAGCTACGCATCGCGCGTGGCCACCAGCATCGTGCGGGCGGCCGGCCTGGGCGACCTGGCCTTCGACACCGAGGCCGACTACCTGCTGGCCTTGCGTGCCATGGCCCAGGAGCCTGAGCTGCTGGCACCTTATCGCCAGCACCTGCAGACACAGCGCCTGGTGGTGCCCTTGTTTGACTGTGCACAGCATGCCCGCGAGCTGCAGTCGCTGTTTGCCAGCATGGTGCACCGTTGGCGCCGAGGCCAGGCGCCGGACCATTTGCGGGTCGCGGAACAGTCCAAGACCCTGACACCCGAACACAGACCCTCGATGGAACAGATGCCATGAACGCCACCGCCACCGCCCAAGCCACCGCCCAAGCCGACAGCCGCCAGGCCGACGCCGCCTTCAGCAAGGTCTTGCAGGACAAGACCGAAGCGCCGGCCGAAACCAGTCTGTGGGCGGTGGACACGGATACCGGTTTGACCCTGATGGTGCCGCCCTCCCTGCGCAGCACCAGCACCTTTGTGCTGCTGGAGCAGGAGCGCTGGTTGTTGCCCGAGATGAGTCTGCTGCCGCACCTGTTGGCCGGCGGCGTCCATGCGCTGGACATCGGCGCCCACCTGGGCGCCGTGGCGCTGGAGATGGCGCGCTGTTCCGGTACCGGCAAGGTCTGGGCCTTTGAGCCCACCCTGGTACCGCGGCGGGCGCTGGTCAAGAGTGCACTCGTCAACGGCATGTCGCAACGTCTGACCGCGGTGGGCCTGGCCCTGGGCGATACAGCGGGCGAAGCGGATTTCGACGTTTTCGACAGCGGAGAGCGCAACGCACGCCGGGCCTCGGGGTCTGCGGCGCCAGTCGGTGGCAGCACCGAACGTGTGCAGCTCAGCACCCTGGATGCGGCGCTGAAGGTACTGGGCGTTGATGTCCCTGTCGGCTTTGTGATGCTGGACACGGCCATGGACGCCACCCGCATCCTGGCCGGCGCCACGCAGTTCTTTGTGTCGCAATCGCCCGTGGTGATGTTTGCATTTGCGCAGGCGCCGCAGGTCCACCAGCCCTTGCTGCAGGCGCTGCGAGGCCTGGGTTTTGACTTTTTCCGCTGGAGCGCGGAACTGGAGATCATGCTGCCGTTTGACCCCGAAGTGGCTGAACGGACTTTGGTGACCCATTTGCTGGCCGTTCGGCCGGCACAGCAGGCGCAGTGGGCTGCGCGCGGTCTGCTGTTGACGGCGCAAGCCTTGATCGACGAAGCGCTGCCGGTCTTGCCCGGCGACGAGGTCGGCTACGCGCGGGCCCTGGCGCAGGTGCAGGCCGCCCATTCGCGTGATGCCGGCCTGACGCCTGCACAGTGCGTTGTGCTGCTCATCCAGGCCCGAAATGAACTGCTGGCGCTGACGGCGCAGGGCGGCGACCTGCCGGCGTGGCTGTTGCTGGCGCACTGCATGCATGCGCTGGGCGAGCCCCTGGCGGCCTTGCGGGTGGCCAGTGAACTGCTGGCGCAGGTGCCTGCCGAAGGCTGGGCCCTGGCCGACGCCGAACGGGCCTGCCCGGTCTTGCGCGCACAGCACCACACACCCTGCTCCACGGCGCGCGGCCCGTGGCTGCGGCAGATGCTGGCCGAATACGTGGCCACGCGTTCGGCCCTGTCGTCCTGTTTGGAGGCCCCGGCGCCGCAGCGCTGGGCTGAACTGCTGGACCATCCCGACCACAGCGCCGAGGTGGAGCGCCGCTATCTGCTGTCGCATGTGCAGAGCGACCGCGTGGCACCCGTGGCCGGCTTGAACAAACTCAGCCGCCTGCAGCAGCTGAACCCGACCGCCGACCGCAATGCCACGCTGTGGCTGGGGCTGCTGAAGTCCATGCGC
>JAHECB010000444.1 GCA_024641925.1 Betaproteobacteria bacterium | reverse complement strand
CAAGGGTGCCACGCTGATCGCGACCAATGTGATCTCGCCTATCCTGGTGCCGCTGAAGATCACCCTGATGGCGGCCTTCATGCTGGCGCTGCCGGTGGTGCTGTACCAGGTCTGGGCCTTCGTGGCGCCGGGCCTGTATTCGCACGAGAAGAAGATGGTGTTGCCGCTGGTGGTGTCCAGCACCATCCTGTTCATTGCCGGTGTGGCCTTCTGCTATTTCCTGGTGATTCCGGGCATGAGCAAGTTCATCCAGGCATTTGCACCTGCCAGCATCACGGCAGCGCCTGACATCGAGCAGTACTTCGGCTTTGTGCTGACGCTGTTCCTGGTGTTCGGCATTGCCTTCGAAGTACCCATTGCCGTCATCGTGCTGGCGCGTGTGGGCGTGGTGTCCATCGAACAGCTCAAGAAGTTCCGCGGCTACTTCATCGTCTGCAGCTTCATCGTGGCGGCCGTCGTCACACCACCCGACGTCATCTCGCAACTGGCGCTGGCCATCCCCATGTGCATCCTGTACGAGGTCGGCATCCTGGCCGCGCAGGGTTTCATCAAGCAGGGCAAAAAAGACGACGAAGCGGGCGACGAGGCCAAGGCCGACTGAGGCATGGCTGAGCCTGAGGGCAGTTCCGAAGTGAGCTGAAGTGGCGCGCTGAAACCAGTCCCGTCGAGTCTGCCACGACTCACTTCGACCGGGTTCAAACCTGTGAGCAAGCCCGGAAACGAAGGCCGCAGCCGGCGCGCTTCAAAAGCCGTTACTTGACCCAGGTGTTGAGCTGGATGATGGGCATCAGCACCGCCAGCATGATCACCACCACCACCACGCCCATGCCCACGATGAGCAGCGGCTCCATGATGGTGGCTGCACCCAGGGCGCGGCGCTGCACTTCGGCGGACATCTGCGCCGACGCGCGGTTCAGCATCTGCGGCAACTGACCCGTCTGCTCACCCAGTCGCGCAAACATGGCCAGCAGGCCGGGAAATCGCTTCTTGCCGGCCAAAGCCGATGCCAGCGGAGCGCCTTCGCGCACCTGCACCAGAGCATCCAGCGCATCGGCGCGCATGGCGCGGTTGCCCAGGGTTTCGGCCGCAGCCTGCAGCGCTTTCAGGATGGGCACGCCAGCGCCCGCCAGCAAGGCCAGCGTGCCGCCAAAACGCGCTGCGTTGTAACCACGGGCCAGACGACCCAGCAGCGGCAGCCGCAGCACCATGGCGTCAGTGCGCTGCCGGAAGGCCTCGTTGCGCCGCGCCAGCGTCAATGACGTGATACCCGCCACCCCCGCCAACAGCACCAGCCAGCCCCACTGCCGCACAAAGGCACTCAGCCCCAGCATGCCCACGGTCAGCATCGGCAAGGCGCGCTTGGACGTGGTGAAGACATTGGCAATCTGCGGCACCACCCAGGTCACCAGGATGATCACGATGACCATGGCCACCACCGACACGATGGCCGGGTACAGCAGCGCCCCCAGCACCTTGGTGCGCAGCGCCTGCTGCTGTTCCAGGTCGTCGGCCAGGCGTTCCAGCACGGGGCCCAGGGCACCACTTTGTTCACCGGCAGCCACCACCGCGCGGTAGACGTCGTCAAATTCACGCGGTGCCGTGGCCAGCGCGCGGCCGAAGGAACTACCCGCGTTGACCTCACTTTTCAAGTGCGCCACCAGCTCACGCTGGCCATCGTTTTCGGACTCTTCGGCCAGCGCCGTCAGCGCACGTTCCAGCGGCAGGCCCGAGCCCACCAGACCGGCCAGCTGCCGTGTCCAGACCGCCCGGTCCGTCGCTGAAAACACGCGCCGGGTGAAGCGCGTGGCCGAGCCGTCGGTGCTGGCCGCCGTAACGGGCGACACCGCCATCGGCACCAGATCGCGTTGTCGCAATTGGGCACGCGCAGCGCGCGCGTTGTCGGCTTCCAGCAGGCCCGAAAGGGTCTTGCCGGCCGCGTCCAGGGCTTCATACTTGTAGGCTGGCATGGTGGCGCTAGTCGCGGGTAACGCGGATCACTTCTTCCAGAGACGTGACGCCACTGCTGACCAGTCGCCCGCCGTCTTCTCGCATGCTGCGCAGCCCGGACTGCCGCGCCGCGGCGTCCAAGGCCTGCTCAGGGGCGCCGTTGTGCACCAGCGCCTGCAGTTCGGGGGTGGCCACCATCAGTTCATACACGCCCGTGCGACCCTTGTAGCCCGTGTGGCCGCAATGTTCGCAGCCCACCGGCTGCCAGCGTTGCCCGCCGGTCTGTTCGTCGTCACTGGGGCGCCTGCAATGGGGGCACAGCTTGCGCACCAGGCGCTGTGCCAGCACGCCCAGCAAACTGCTGCTGAGCAGGAAGGGCTCCACGCCCATGTC
>JAHECB010000218.1 GCA_024641925.1 Betaproteobacteria bacterium | reverse complement strand
GCGGCCGCCGTGGCCTCGGCACTGGCAACCCCAGCGCGTTGGCGTGCTGTGGTCGCCGCCGGTGGCGTGCTGGTGCTGCTTCAGATGGCGCCTGTGCCCCGCTTTACAAAGCCTGCCGGGGAGCTGTCCGTGGTGCTGCTTCAAAGCAACGTCAAGCAGGATGAAAAATTTGCCACTGAACACCTGCCGCGCACGCTGGGCTGGGTGTCCGCCCAGTTGCTGTCGGCGCAGGCCGACCTGGTGATGGTGCCGGAAACGGCCGTGCCCTTGCTGCCTGATCAACTGGCTGACATGGCCCCGGGCTACTGGCCGGCCTTGCTGGAACACTTTGCGGCGCCGGGGCGTGCCGCGCTGGTGGGTGTGCCGCTGGGAGACCTGGACCGGGGCTACACCAATTCGGTCGTGGGCATGTCCGCACAGGCCCCGTACCGTTATGACAAGCAGCATCTGGTGCCGTTTGGCGAGTTCATTCCCACGGGCTTTCGCTGGTTCACCAACCTGATGGGGCTGCCCTTGGGCGACTTTGCGCGTGGTGTGCTGAACCCGCCTTCCATGCCGGTGAATGGCCAGCGCGTGGCGCCCAACATCTGCTACGAAGACCTGTTTGGCGAAGAACTGGCGCGCCGTTTCATCGATCCGGCCCAGGCGCCCACGCTGTTCGCCAACATCAGCAACATCGGCTGGTTCGGCCGCACCAGTGCCGTGGCGCAGCACCTGAACATCTCGCGCCTGCGCACGCTGGAATTTCAGCTGCCCATGGTGCGTGCCACCAACACCGGGGCCACGGCCGTGATCGACCACCAGGGCCATGTGAAGGCGCAGCTGGCGCCGTTCACCGAGGGCGCGCTGAAGGCCAGCGTGCAGGGCCACGAAGGGGTGACGCCTTTTGCCGCATGGGCAGCACGGCTGGGCTTGTGGCCGCTGGTGCTGGCTGCGGCGGTCGTGGTGCTGTTGGCAGTGACGCTCAAGCGCCGGGTGGTCGCCTGACGATGTGAATGGCCTGCTCGCCGGCTGGTGCGCTTTTTCTTGCGCTTGTTGGTGAGTTTGAAGGGGCGCCCCCACAGCCCCCACAGCCGCTGCCGCAGCCCCCGGATGCCGTCGAGGCCACCGGCACACCCAGCGCCAGCCGCAGGCGCCGCTGCAGGCCGGCGGGCATCAGGCGCCACGCCGAATACAGGCTGCAAGCCACCACCAGCAGCGTGGTCGCCAAGGTCTGCCATGCCGGGATCGACGCCATCACACCCTCTCCTTCAGCCACCCAGCCACAGCGTGGCCCGGTAGGTCACAAACGCCGCCGCATAGGCCAGCGCAAACATGTACACCGTCATCAACACCGGGTAGCGCCAGCTGTTGGTTTCGCGCCGGACCACCGCCAGTGTCGACAGGCATTGCGGGGCAAACACAAACCAGGCCAGCAGCGCATAAGCCGTGGCCAACGACCAGCTGTGGGCAATCACCGGCATCAGCGAATCGGCCACCGAGTCGTCGGCTGCCGACAGGGCATACACCGTCCCCAGTGCGCCCACCGCCACTTCACGCGCGGCCATGCCCGGCACCAGAGCCACCGAGATCTGCCAGTTGAAGCCGATGGGCGCAAACAGCGGCTGCATGGCCTGGCCGATTTGCCCGGCCAGGCTGTACTGGATGGCCGGCGTCACGCTGGTGTCCACGCCAGCCGGCGGACCAGGGTAGGTTGACAGAAACCACAACACCACCATCAGCGAAAAAATGATGCCGCCCACGCGCCTCAAGAAGATGCGCGCGCGCTCGATCAGGCCGATGGCCAGCCCGCCCAGGCTGGGCAGGCGGTAGGGCGGCAGTTCCAGCATCAGCGGCTGGTAGCGGTTTTTCAGCCAGAAGTGCTTCATGACCCAGCCCACGGCCATGGCCGACACCACCCCGGCCACGTACAGACCGAACAGCGTCAGCCCGCGCAGGTTGAACGGCCCCATGGACTGTGCCGGCACAAAGGCGCCGATCAGCAGTGCATACACGGGCAGCCGTGCCGAACAGGTCATCAGCGGTGCCAGCATGATGGTGGCCAGGCGGTCGCGCGGATTGGCGATGGTGCGGGTGGCCATGATGCCGGGCACGGCGCAGGCAAAGCTGGACAGCAGCGGGATGAAAGCGCGGCCCGACAGCCCCACCTTGCCCATCAGCGTATCCAACAGAAAGGCCGCGCGCGGCAGGTAGCCGCTGTCTTCCAGCGCCAGGATGAAGGCAAACAGGATCAGGATCTGCGGCAGGAACACCAGCACACCGCCAACACCGGCCAGCACGCCGTCCACCAGCAGGCTGCGCAGCGGGCCGTCGGCCATGTGGGTGGTGATGAAGCCGGCCACGGCGCTGACGCCGGTCTTGATGGCGTCCATGGGCGCCACGGCCCAGGAAAACACCGCCTGGAACATCAGGAACAGCAACACCGCCAGCAGGGCCAGGCCCCACACGGGGTGCAGCACCACGGCGTCGATGCGGTGCTGGAAGCGGCCGCGGCTGCCCGACTGCTGCACCGTGGCGGCCAGCAGCCGGCGCACTTCACGCTGCAGGCCTGCCGGGCTGGTGTCCCAGAGCTGGTCGACCGGCGCCACGGGCGCCGGCACCGGCGCGCCCAGGTGGGTCTGCAAGGCCGTGCGCAGGGCCGCGTCACCCTGGCCCCGCACGGCCACGGTCTGCACCACGGGGCAGCCCAGTTCGGCCGACAACCGCGGCACGTCGATGCGCAGGCCTTGCGACTGTGCCGCGTCGGTCATGTTCAGCGCCACCAGCAGTGGCCGGCCCTGTGCCCGCAGTTCCAGCACCAGGCGCAGGCCCATGCGCAGGTTGGTGGCGTCCAGCACGGCCACGATCAGGTCGGGCACATCCTCGCCGGCGCGGCGGCCCTGCAGCACGTCCAGCGTCACCTGCTCGTCGGGTGTGACCGGGTCCAGACTGTAGGTGCCGGGCAGGTCCACCACGGTGACACTGCGCTGGTCGTCCAGCTTCGCCGTGCCGAACTTGCGTTCCACGGTGACACCGGCGTAGTTGGCTACTTTCTGGCGCGCACCGGTCAGCCGGTTGAACAAGGCCGTCTTGCCGCAGTTGGGGTTGCCGACCAGGGCCACGGTCAGGCTGGGCAAGCTCAGGTCAGTCATGGATGGCCTCGACCTGCACACACCGCGCCTCGATGGCGCGCAGGGCAAACAAGGTGTCGCCCACCTGCACCGCCAGCGGCTCGCGCCCACCGGGGCCGCGGTGCCGAACCTGCACCGATTCACCTGGCACAAAGCCGATTTCCTGCAGTCGGCGCAGCAGGGACGGGTCAGCCTCGGCCGAAGCCTGGTGAACAGCAGCCACGGTGGCGTGGCTGCCGGTCGGCAGATCGGCCAGGGTGACCAGCGGCTTGGGCATGTCGAACAGTGTATTGGTAATGCGAATCTTTCGCATTTGATTTTTATCAAGTCGTCACGGAATCCGCAGCTTGCCGACAGGACGCCCCACCCGGGGGCTGGGCGGGGCCCGTAAACTCGGGCGTTTTGCCCCGCCAGACTGCACAAGCGCCGCATGCTCACCTTTCAGCAAATCATCCTCAGACTGCAGAGCTACTGGGACGCCCAGGGCTGCGCACTGCTGCAGCCCTACGACATGGAAGTGGGTGCCGGCACCAGCCATACCGCCACATTCCTGCGCGCCCTGGGCCCCGAGCCCTGGAAAGCGGCCTATGTGCAGCCCAGCCGCCGGCCCAAGGACGGGCGCTACGGCAACAACCCCAACCGCCTGCAGCACTATTACCAGTACCAGGTGGTGCTGAAGCCGGCGCCGGCCAACATCCTGGAGCTGTACCTGGGCTCGCTGCAGGCCTTGGGTTTTGACCTCAAGGTCAACGACGTGCGTTTTGTCGAAGACGATTGGGAGAACCCCACCTTGGGCGCCTGGGGACTGGGCTGGGAGGTCTGGCTCAACGGCATGGAAGTCACGCAGTTCACCTACTTCCAGCAGGTGGGCGGCATCGACTGCAAACCCATCACCGGCGAGATCACCTACGGCCTGGAGCGCCTGGCCATGTACCTGCAGGGTGTGGACAACGTCTACGACCTGGTCTGGACCGAGACGCCCGCAGCCCCAGGTCGCGGGGCCGGCGAAGGCCGCCTTTACTACCGCGACGTCTACCACCAGAACGAGGTGGAACAGAGCACCTACAACTTTGAGCACAGCGACGTCGAATTTCTGCTGCACGCGTTTGGCGCCCACGAAAAGCAGGCCCAGCACCTGATGGCGCAGCATCTGGCCTTGCCCGCGTATGAGCAGGTGCTGAAAGCGGCGCACACCTTCAACCTGCTGGACGCCCGCGGCGCCATCAGCGTGACCGAGCGGGCTGCGTACATCGGCCGCATCCGCAACCTGGCCCGCAGCGTGGCGGCCAGTTACCTGGACAGCCGCGCCCGGCTGGGATTCCCGATGGCGCCCAGGCCGTGGGCCGACGAAGTCTTGGCACAACTGGCCAAGAAGGCGGCATGAGCATGGCTGCGCAAAATCTGCTGGTTGAACTGCTGGTTGAAGAGCTGCCCCCCAAGGCGCTGAAGTTGCTGGGTGAGCGTTTTGGCGCCTTGCTGTTGCAGGGCCTGCGCCATGGGGGTCTGGCGGGTGATGCATCCGTGCTGACCGGGTTTGCCACACCCCGGCGGTTGGCCGCACACATCACCCAGGTGCTGCCGGTGGCGCCGGCGCAGGCGCAGTCGATCAAGCTGATGCCGGTGGCTGTGGGCCTGGCCGCCGATGGGTCGGCAACGCCCGCGCTGATGAAGAAGCTGGCGGCGCTGGGTGCCGATGCCTCGGTGGTGCCGGGTCTGCGGCGCGCCGTGGACGGCAAGGCCGAGGCCTTGTTCTGGGACCAGACGGTGCCTGGTGTCGACATCGCCACGGGTCTGCAATCGGCGCTGGACGACACCTTGGCCAAGCTGCCGATTCCCAAGGTCATGCAATACCAGCTGGAAAATGGCCCTGGTGCCGACTTCCAGCCTGGCTGGACCAGCGTGAACTTTGTGCGGCCCGCGCACGGCCTGGTGGCGCTGCACGGGGCCGACCTGGTGCCGGTGTCGGCCCTGGGCCTGCAATCCACACGCCAGACACGCGGCCACCGTTTCGAGGCCGCCGTAGACCCGGTGCCGCTGCAACACGCCGACCACTACGAACAGCAGCTGGACGAACAAGGTGCTGTCACCGCCCGTTTCGACCAGCGCCGCGCCGACATCGTGCAGCAACTGTCCAGCGCCGCGGCGGCCCTGGGTCTGACGCCCATCGACGACGACGCGCTGCTGGACGAAGTGACGGCGCTGGTCGAGCGTCCCAAGGTCATGCTGTGCCAGTTCGAGACCGAATTCCTGAGCGTGCCGCCGGAATGCCTGATTCTCACGATGAAGGCCAACCAGAAGTACTTTCCGCTGCTGGACGCCGAAGGCCGCCTGACGCACCGCTTCCTGATCGTCAGCAACATCAACCCGGCCGACAACACCCGTGTGGTGCAGGGCAACGAACGGGTGGTGCGTCCGCGACTGGCTGACGCCAAGTTCTTTTTTGACCAGGATCGGAAGAAGACCCTGGCGTCGCGCGTGCCGCAGCTGGCCCAGGTGGTCTACCACGGCAAATTGGGCAGTCAGGGTGAACGCGGCGAGCGGGTGCGTGCCCTGGCGCGCCAGATCGGCCAGCAACTGGGCGGGCCTGGACTGGCCGCTTTGGCCGACCGCGCTTCGCTGCTGGCCAAGGCCGACCTGCTGACCGACATGGTGGGCGAATTTCCCGAGCTGCAGGGCATCATGGGCGGCTACTACGCGCGGCACGACGGCGAAGACGATGCCGTGGCCCAGGCCATCGAGGACCACTACAAGCCCCGTTTTGCCGGCGACAGCCTGCCCCGGGGCGCCGCTGGTCTGGCCGTGGCGCTGGCCGACAAGCTGGAAACCCTGGCCGGCCTGTTTGGCATCGGCCAGACCCCCACCGGCGACAAGGACCCGTTTGCCCTTCGCCGCCACGCGCTGGGGGTGATCCGCATGCTGATCGAGCGTGACCTGCCGCTGGCGGTGCCTGACATGGTGTCCTCGGCACTGGCCGTCTTCCCGCCGCGCGACGCCAGCGTGGCCGACGCCTTGAGCAGCTTCTTGTTTGATCGCTTGAACGGCTTGCTGCGTGACCAGGGCAGCCATGCCCAGGAAGTGGACGCCGTGCTGGCGCTGCAGCCCGCGCGCTGGGGCGACATCCCGCGTCGCCTGGCTGCGGTGCGCAGTTTTGCCAGCCTGCCTGAATCCGCGGCGCTGGCCGCAGCCAACAAGCGGGTGGGCAATATCCTGAAGAAGGTCGATGGTGCGGTCAGCGACACGGTGGACCCTGCCTGGCTGAAAGAAGACGCCGAGCGGGCCCTGGCGCAGGCCTTGTCCAGTGTGGGCGCCAGCGCCGATGCTGCTTTTGAGCAGGGCGACTACACCGCGTCGCTCAGCGCCCTGGCGGCGCTGAAGGCACCCGTGGACGCGTTTTTTGATGCCGTCATGGTCAACGCCGAAGACCCGGCGCTGCGGCAAAACCGGCTGGCGCTGCTGGCCACCTTGCACCGCGCCATGAACCGCGTGGCCGACCTGTCTCGGCTGGCAGCATGACCATGGCGGCCCGTACCCCATCCGCCGCCCCCGGCGCGCGCTGAGCGCAGCCCGTCCCTGAACGCCCCATGCTCACCACCAAACTCATCATCCTGGGTCGCGACGGCGTGCTGAACGAGTACCGCGAGGGGCACGTCACCGAACCTGAGGAATGGCACCCGGTGCCGGGCGCCCTGGAAGCCGTGGCCCGCTTGAACCATGCCGGCTGGCACACCGTGGTGGCCACCAACCAAAGCGGCATCGGCCGCGGCATGATCGACATGAGTGCCGTGAATGCGGTGCATGCCCATATGCACCGTATGCTGCAGCAGCGCGGCGGGCGTCTGGACGCCGTGTTTTTTTGCCCACACACCCCGGAAGACGATTGCAGCTGCCGCAAACCCCGGCCTGGCCTGCTGATGGACATCGGCCGCCGCTATGGCGTTGATCTGAAAAACGTGCCGATGGTCTGCGACATCGATCGTGATCTGCAGGCGGCCGTCGCCGCCGGCTGCGTACCGCACCTGGTGCGCAGCGGCCGTGCTGCAGCCTTGAGCGACGCGCAGGTGCAAGACCTGCTGGCGCCCGTGCCCGGTGCCATGGCGCATGCCAGCCTGGGCGCCTTTGCCGAGTACCTGCTGAGTCGCGACGCCGCGGCGGCCCATGCTGCACGGGCGGCCCCATGAGGCTGGTCTGGGCGCTGCGGTCGGCGCTGTTCATCCTGTGGATGGCGGTCACGGTTGTACCCTGGGCACTGATGATGCTGGTGCTGTCCATCTTCGTGCGCGGGCAGGCGCTGTACTGGCCCACCATGCGATGGTTGCGCATGGCCGTCTGGGGTGCGCGCGTGATCTGCGGCGTGCGCTACCGCGTTCACGGGATGGAACACCTGCCCGATGCGGCCGACAGCAAGGCTTCGGTGGTGCTGGCGGCCAAACACCAGAGCACCTGGGAGACCTTTGCTTTCCCCACGCTGATGCCGCACCCGCTGGCTTATGTGTTCAAGCGTGAACTGTTGTTCATCCCATTTTTCGGCTGGGCCATGGGTCGGCTGGACATGATCCACATCGACCGCAGCAAACGTGCCGAGGCCTGGTCCAAGGTGGCGGCGCAAGGCAAGCGGCTGGCCAGCCAGGGCATCTGGGTCATCATGTTCCCCGAAGGCACCCGCACACCGCGCGGCAGCCAGGGGGTCTACAAAAACGGGGCTTCGCGCCTGGCCATCGCCAGCGGCGTGCCCATCGTGCCCATCGCGGCCAGCAGCGCCAAATGCTGGCCGCGCAAGAGTTTTCTGCTTCGACCGGGCGTGGTGGACGTGTCCATAGGCCAGCCGATCGACAGCACCGGTCGCAGTGCCGATGAACTGATGCGTGATGTCGAGTCCTGGATCGAGGCCGAGATGCGGCGCCTAGACCCCGAAGCCTACGTGGGGTCTGCCGAAGTGGCCGCCGGGCCTGTCTCGAGCAGCGAGCACAGCGCGTAGGCGAGCGCCCGCACTCGATCCGGGTGGCGTGTTTGGGTACTCTGCGCCGATCGCGGCGCCCGGCCGGAGGTGCAGGATCGGGCCTTGCCGCACTAGAATCGAAGTCCATGCCGTCTAAGCCCAACGGGCCCGCATCCACGCTACCCGCCCAGCTGTCGCTGTTCGATGAAGCGCCGACGCTGGCGTCGACGGTTGCCGAACCGGTACCGCAAACCGCTGTTGTTGTTGATCCACTCGGCCGCGCAGTGCCCCCGGGCGGCCCGTCAGCCGGTTTTGATGCGTCGGCGCTCCCGGGCGCTGGCGCCATGGTCGATCATTTTCAGCACCCCCGGTCGCAGCGCGACCTGCTGCTGGCTGGGCACCGGGTGGCTTATGAACTGCGCCGCTCACGCCGGCGCAGCATCGGCTTTGTGGTCGGCCCCGAGGGCCTGAGTGTCAGCGCGCCGCGCTGGGTCGGCCACGGTGAAATCGAA
>JAHECB010000217.1 GCA_024641925.1 Betaproteobacteria bacterium | reverse complement strand
CGGTGAGTGTGAGCACGTCGACCTCGGCGCGCAGCGCCTTCATGGCCTCTTTGTGGCGCACGCCAAAGCGGTGTTCTTCGTCGATGACCAGCAGGCCCAGACGCTGGAACTTCACGTCGCTGGACAAGAGCTTGTGGGTGCCCACCACGATGTCCACGCTGCCATCGGCAATGCCGTCGATGGCCAGCTTCACTTCCTTGGCGCTGCGAAAGCGCGACAGCTCGGCAATCTTCACCGGCCACTTGCCGAAGCGGTCCACCAGGGTCTGGAAGTGCTGTTCGGCCAGCAGCGTGGTGGGCGCCAGGATGGCCACCTGCTTGCCGCCGTGCACCGCCACAAAGGCGGCGCGCAAGGCCACTTCGGTCTTGCCAAAGCCAACGTCGCCACACACCAGCCGGTCCATGGGCCGGGGGCTGACCATGTCCTGGATCACCGCATGGATGGCGGCGCGCTGGTCGGCCGTTTCTTCAAAGCCGAAGCTGGTGGCAAAAGCCTCGTAGTCGTGCGGGCTGAAGCGGTGCGCAAAACCCTCGCGTGCCGCGCGGCGCGCATACAGCGCGAGCAATTCAGCGGCCGTATCGCGGACCTGTTCGGCGGCCTTGCGCTTGGCGCGTTCCCATTGCGGTGACCCCAGTTTGTGCAGCGGCGCTTCGTCGGCGCTGACACCGGTGTAGCGGCTGATCAGGTGCAGTTGCGATACCGGCACATACAGCGTGGCCTTGTCCGCATATTCCAGGTGCAGGAATTCGCTGGCGCCTTCGCCCAGGTCGATGTTGACCAGGCCGCGGTAGCGGCCGATGCCGTGATTCAGGTGCACCACCGGGTCGCCCACCTTCAGCTCGGACAGGTCCTTGATCAGCGCCTCGACGCTGCTGGTCTGTTCCTGCTTGCGGCGCCGTCGGGCCTGCGGCGTGGTGGCAAAAAGTTCGGTTTCGGTGACCAGTTGCACCGTGATGCCGGCGTCCGGCTCATGCCAATGGAAACCCTCGGCCAAAGGCGCCGCGGTGATGGCGAATTTTTCGTCGCCGGTCAGGAATTCCTGCAGCGTGTCGACACTGGGGACCCGCAGGCTGTGTTCCCGCAACAGCTCGATCAGACTTTCGCGCCGGCCGTCGCTTTCGGCCACCAGCAACACGCGGTGCGCGGTGTCGGACAGGTGTTTTTCCAGCAGCCCCAGCGGGTGTGTGGCGCCGCGGTCGATGCTGAGCTCGGGCAAGGGCCGGGCCCAGGCGGTGGTTTGGTCGGTGCTGGAATCGTTGGTGGTGCTGCTGCGCACCGACAGTGCGGCGTGCGCCTGGGTGCGCCCAAAAAACTCCTCGGCCGGCATGAACAGTGTCGCCGGCGGCAGCAAGGGCCGTTCGGGGTCGTGCTGCAGAAAGCGGTGGCGTTCACGCGTGTCTTGCCAGAAACGTTCCAGTGCTTCATCGACCTTGCCGTGCAACGCCACGGCTGCCGCGCTTCCCTCGCTGCCCAGGTAGTCAAAAAACGTGGCGGGCTCGTCAAAAAACAGCGGCAGGTAGTACTCGATACCGCCGCTGGCCAGGCCCGTGCCAATGTCCTTGTAGACGCGGCTGCGGGTGGGATCGCCTTCGATCTGCTCGCGCCAGCGCGATCGGAACGCCGTGCGCGCTGCGTCGTCCATGGGGAACTCGCGGCCGGGCAACAAACGTACCTCGGGCACCGGGTACAGGCTGCGCTGGCTGTCCGGGTCGAAGGTGCGGATGCTGTCCACCTCGTCGCCAAACAGGTCCACCCGGTAGGGCACCAGGCTGCCCATGGGAAACAGGTCGATCAGGCCGCCACGCACCGCATATTCGCCCGGCGACACCACCTGGCTGACATGCTGATAGCCCGCCAAGGTGAGCTGCGACTTCAACCGGGCTTCGTCCAACCGGGACTTCTGCTTGAAATGGAAGGTCGTGCCCGCCAGGAACGATGGTGGCGCCAGACGCGCCAGCGCGGTCGTGGCCGGCAGCAGTACCACGTCGACGTCATGGCTGTGGATGCGCCACAGCGTGGCCAGGCGTTCGGAAATCAGGTCCTGGTGCGGGCTGAAGGTGTCGTAGGGCAGGGTCTCCCAGTCGGGGAACACCGCCACACGCAGCCCGGGCTCGAAAAATGGCAGTTCGTCGGCCAGCCGCGTGCTGTCGGCAGGCTCGGCCGTGAAGACGGCCAGCATCCGCCCCGCGTCAGCATGCTGGCGCGCCAGGCGGGCCAGGAGCAGGGCGTCGCCCGAACCGGGTGGTCGCGGCAAGGTGAAGCGCCTGCCCGGCGCAATAGGGGGCAGTTGCATCAGCAGCGGGCGTGGCGCGCGAGACGTCTTCGGGACATCAGGAACGTGAAGGGCGTGGGGGCTTTGAACATGGACAGGGCAGT
This sequence comes from Betaproteobacteria bacterium, assembly GCA_024641925.1. Classification (GTDB taxonomy): domain Bacteria; phylum Pseudomonadota; class Gammaproteobacteria; order Burkholderiales; family Burkholderiaceae_C; genus Rubrivivax. The sequence goes on along the minus strand of JAHECB010000217.1, from coordinate 6,187 downwards.
CAACCGGGGATTCTAGAATCCAACCACATCACCCTTGCGCCTGTGCGCTGCCGCCATGACCGCGCTCGACCTCGCCCGCTGCTTTGCCCTGGTGCCTTGCGCCGGCGTCGGGCAGCGTGCCGGCACCGAAGGCCCCAAACAATATGCGCCGCTGGCCGGGCAGGCCGTGGTGGCGCATACCGTACAGTCCTTGGCCCAGGTGGAACGGCTGAGTGCCACGCTGGTGGTGCTGTCGCCCGAGGACACGCAGTTTGAAACGCACGCGCCTTGTTTCAAGGGGCACCGCGCCTGGGTGGCACGCTGCGGTGGCATCACACGCGCGCACAGCGTGGCTGCAGGCTTGCAGGCCTTGCGTGAACATGGTGCGACCGAACATGACTGGGTACTGGTGCACGACGCTGCGCGTTGCCTGATCCAACCCGCCTGGGTGGACCGCCTGATAGATGCCTGTTTGCCCGATGCGGTGGGCGGTTTGCTGGCACTGCCGCTGGCCGACACGCTGAAAGAGGCCGGCCAGGGCGCCAGCCCGGCGCGGGTGCGGGCCACGGTGTCACGGCAAGGCAAGTGGCTGGCGCAGACGCCGCAGATGTTCAGGTTGGGTTTGTTGCAGCAGGCCCTGCAGCAGACGCATGAACGGCAACTGGACATTACCGACGAAGCCAGCGCGATCGAGGCCCTGGGTCACCAGCCCCTGCTGGTGCCTGGTGAACTGGAAAACCTGAAACTCACCTGGCCGGCAGACTTTGCACTGGCGGCCCGCCTGGTGCACACCCGATCGCAGGAGAACACATGACCTTGTCCGCTGGCACCACCACGACCGCCGCACCGGCCTGGCCGGCGCTGCGGGTGGGCGAGGGTTGGGACGTTCATGTCCTGGTCGCCGGGCGACCGTTGATCCTGGGCGGCGTGCGCATCCCGCATGACATGGGCTTGTCGGGCCATTCCGATGCTGATGCCTTGCTGCATGCCATCACCGACGCGATGCTGGGTGCTGCCGGCCTGGGCGACATCGGCCGACATTTCCCCGACACCGACCCCGCCTTCAAGGGTGCCAACTCGGTGGTGCTGTTGCAGGAAGCGGCACGAAGGGTGGTGGCGGCCGGCTGGCGGGTGGTCAATGTCGACAGCACCATCGTGGCGCAGGCGCCGAAGATGGCACCTCACATTCCGGCCATGTGTGCCTGCATAGCACAGGCGCTGGGCCTGCAGGCCGACGCTGTCAACGTCAAGGCCAAGACCGCGGAAAAGATGGGGCCGGTGGGCGAAGGGCTGGCCATCGAAGCCAGCGCCGTTTGCCTGCTGATGAAGCACCCCGCGCAGGGCTGACCGTTCAAGTTGCCCGTTTGAATCGGACCGAGTTCAGCCCAGCCGCAGCACGCTATCGCCGCGCCGCTTTCAGTTCGTCGTTGGTCGGCCTGCGCAAGCGCAAATGCGCCACCAGCCCGCCGTCGGCCGCGTTGGCCAGCTCCAGGACGCCACCCATGCGGCTCATCGCCTTGTCCACGATGGCCAGGCCCAGACCGGCGCCCGTGGCCGCGGTGCGGGCGGCGTCTCCCCGGAAAAACGGCGTCGTCAACTGGCCCAGTTTGTCCGGATCCACACCAGGGCCGTGGTCTCGTACGCTGATGATGGCCCAGTGGTCGACGTTCACGGAACTGACGGTGATCTCTGCCACGCCGGTGTAGGTGCCCCGGCCGTAGCGACGGGCGTTTTCAAACAGATTCAGCAGCACCCGCGACAGCTCGGTTTCGTCGGCCATGACCACAAGGTCGGACAACACGCGGTTGGCGATGCGGATCTGCGTCGGCTCACGAAACACCGCCGCTTCACGCAGCACCAGCTTGGACACGGCCACCGGTTTCAGCCTGGTTTCGCCGGGGCGGGCGTAATCCATGAACTTGTCGATGATGGCGTCGAGCTGGTCGATGTCCATCGCCATGTTGTGCTTGGCGTCGTCGTCTTCGACGCTCATCTCGGTTTCCAGCCGCAGCCGTGCCAGCGGGGTGCGCAGGTCGTGGCTGATGCCAGCCAGCATCACCGCACGGTCTTCTTCTACCCGCGCCAGTTCACGCGCCATGCGGTTGAAACCGCGGTTGACTTCGCGGATTTCACTGGTCAGGGTGTTTTCGTCCAGCCGCGAGTCCAGGTCGCCTTCGCGCACACGGCTGGCGGCAAAAGACAGCTCGCGCAAAGGTCGGTTGATGAGTGTGGCGATGAAGCCCGCGCCGCACAATGACAACGCCAGCGCCAATGCCAGCCACAACCAGCCCGAAGGGCTGAGCGACGCACCGCCGTCGGGCGGCACCACGACGACGGCGCGCAAGGTCATCACCCACACCAGCACCGCGCCGGCCAGCAGCACGGCCAACAGGGCAAAAGTTCGCCAGAAAACGCTGAGAACGACCGCGCGTCGGCTCAACGCCGACCCGGTGTTGTGCACACGCTTGTCACGGCGCACCATCAGGTACAAACACGTAACCCACGCCCCATACCGTCTGGATGTAGCGGGGCTGCGCCGGATCGGGCTCGATCATCTTGCGCAGGCGCGAGATCTGCACGTCCAGGCTGCGGTCAAAGGGTTCAAACTCGCGACCCCGGGCCAATTGGGCCAGCTTGTCGCGCGACAGCGGCTGGCGAGGGTGGCGCACCAAGGCCTTGAGCATGGAAAACTCGCCCGTCGTCAGCGCAATCTGCTCGCCCGACTTGGACAAGCGGCGCAGCGACAGGTCAAATTCGAAAGGCCCGAATGTCACGATCTGCGCTTCCTTGGATGGCGCACCAGGGGCCTCCATGGGCGGTCGACGGCGCAGCACCGCATTGATGCGGGCCAGCAGTTCACGGGGGTTGAAGGGCTTGGGCAGGTAGTCGTCGGCGCCCACCTCCAGACCGACGATACGGTCCACGTCTTCAACCTTGGCGGTCAACATGATGATGGGGGTGGCGTCGTTGGCCGCACGCAGGCGCCGGCAGATTGACAAGCCGTCTTCACCGGGGAGCATCAGGTCCAGCACAATCAGGTCGATCGTTTCACGAGACATCAGCCGATTCAGGGCCTTGGCGTCTTCGGCCAGCAAGACCTCAAAACCCTCTTGGGCAAGGTAACGGCGCAACAGGTCGCGGATGCGCGCGTCATCGTCAACAATGACGATACGGTCTGCGCGGGGTGTTGCGGGTGCGGTCATGGAAGGCTCCGGCGAAAATGTAACAGGCACATTGTGCTTGGGTCGGCTTGAGTCCGTGGTGAAAAATCACCGGCAAGTCATGCGGCCGGGGTCTTGACTCAGGCACTAATGCGCGCCAAAGCGTCGGCAGCGCTGCGACGGTCCGGGCCAAGGCTTGACAAGTGCAAACAGTGCAACAAGGAACCAAGGCATGCTGCAACTCATACATCAACTTACATCCCGACGATGGCTGCTGAGCCTGCCGTGGCTGCTGTCCAGTGTCTTGGCGCAGGCGCAAGCGGGCCCCATGCCTGCGCCGCCGGCGCCGCAGAATGTGGTCAGCTTGAGCGCCAGCGCAACGGTTGAAATGCCCATGGACTGGATCACGGTGGTTTTTTCCACGACCCAGGCCAGCGCCGACGCCGCCACGGTGCAAAGTCAGTTGCGAAAGGCACTGGACTCGGCACTGGCCGAAGCGCGCAAGGTGGCCAAGCCTGACCAGGTCGAGGTGCGCACGGGTGGCTTTTCACTGTCACCCAGACAGGTCTACAAGCCTAACGAGGCGCCGGTGATCAGCGGTTGGCAGGGCAGCACCGAACTGGTGGTTGAGGGGCGTGACGTGCAGGCCATTTCGCAGCTGACCGGCCGCATACAAACCCTCAGCATTGCGCGGGTCGGCTTTTCGCTGTCGCGCCAGGCGCGCGAGCAGGTTGAAGGCGACGTGGCGGCCCAGGCCATCTCTCGTTTTCGCGCCAGGGCCGAGGCGTTCAGCAAGCAGTTTGGCTTTGGCGGGTTCAGTCTGCGCGAGGTGACCGTCGGCACCGACTCGCCACAGGGTCAGCCGACGCCGATGATGCAGTCGCGTGCCCTGAGGGTGTCCTCTGAAGAAGCCCTGCCGGTGATGGCCGGCAAGGCCACGGTCACGGCCACCGTCAATGGCAGTGTTCAGCTGCACTGAGTCCCGCTCGACCGCCGCTCACCATCAACGACGCAACGGCCGTTGGCTGGGCCATGGTTGGTACGATGTGACGCATCCTTTTTTTGCCCCGAAATCACCATGACCGACCCCCGCCTGCAGCACGTGCAATGTCTGGATACCCGTGGCCTGCACCGCATGGCCTATTGGGAGTGGGGCGACGTGAGCAACCCCAGGGTGGTGGTGTGTGTACATGGCTTGTCCCGCCAAGGCCGTGACTTCGACACCCTGGCCCGCGACCTGAGCGCCGAGTACCGCGTGGTCTGCCCCGATGTGGTCGGCCGTGGTCAGTCCGACTGGCTTCAGGACCCCATGGGCTACGTCATACCTGCCTACGTGGCCGACATGGTGACCCTGCTGGCCCGCCTGAACGCCAGCCAGGTGGACTGGGTGGGCACATCGATGGGCGGCCTGATCGGCATGGGGCTGGCAAGCCTGCAAGGTGCGCCGGTCCGGCGCCTGGTGCTCAACGACGTGGGGCCGGTCATCGAGGCCGCGGCCCTGCAGCGCATCGGCACCTACCTGGGCCAGCCGGCGCACTGGCCCACGGCAGAGGCGGCGGCGGCTGCGCTGCTGAGCATCTCAAAAGGTTTCGGCCCGCACACGCCCGAGCAGTGGCTGGCACTGACTCGCCCACAGCTCAAACCCGACGGTGAAGGTTTCAAGCCGCACTACGACCCGGCCATTGCCGTGCCTTTCAAGGCCATCACGCCCGAGATGGCTGCCATGGGTGAGGCTGCACTGTGGGCCAGCTACGACCGCTTGCGCTGCCAGACCTTGCTGCTGAGGGGGGCCGAATCCGACCTGCTGTCGCCTGCCACGGCGCAGGCCATGACCCAGCGTGGGCCCAAGGCCAGCTTGCGGATGTTTGACGGTGTGGGCCATGCACCCACCCTGGTGCAAGTCGATCAACGCGCGGCGGTGAAAGACTTTCTGCTCGGCCCATGAAGGTGCCGGCTCGTGTCGCCGCGCCTGACGCAGCGGCCGTGGTGCATCTGGCTTCCGTCGACATGGACGGGGCAGGGCACAACGGTGGTGACGCACAGCCCGGCCCGGATTTGACAGCGGGGCCGGCAGCCGGCATCGCCAGCGTGGAGCGCGCGCGCAATTTTGCGCAGATGCTGCTGTCCGATCACCGCCTGGACTCGGGCGAGCCCACGCTGGCCCACGCCGACGGCACTGCCGACGTGCTGCGCAGCATGGGTGCCGCGCCGTCCTTGATTGCGGCGGCTTACCTGATTTATGCCGGCGACCAGGTGCAAAACCCCGAAGAGGTGGTGCGTAAATCGTTTGGCGAGTCCTATGCCAGCCTGGTGTCGCTGACCCGCCGACTGATGCAGGTGCAGCGCGCCGCCCGGGGCGCGCAGCTCAGCCAGGGCCAGCAGTCGTTGCAGATCGAGCGTGTGCGCAAGATGCTGCTGGCGTTTTCGCGCGACCTGCGGGTGGTGCTGCTGCGGCTGGCCTCGCGGCTGCAGACGCTGCGCTGGTTCGCCCAATCGCGCACACCATGCCCTGAGGACGTGGCCGCGGAGTCGCTGGACGTGTTTGCGCCGCTGGCCAACCGCCTGGGCATCTGGCAGATCAAGTGGGAGCTGGAAGACCTGTCGTTCCGCTTCTTGCGGCCTGAGCAGTACCGCGACATGGCGCGCCAGGTCGACCAGAAACGCGAGCAGCGCGAAAACAGCGTGATGGCCTCACGCGACGAGCTGTCTGCGCTGCTGGCCAGTGCCGGCGTTCAGGCCGATGTGCAGGGCCGACCCAAGCACCTGTACAGCATCTGGAAAAAGATGCAGGGCAAGCAGCTGGCGTTTGACCAGGTGCTGGACGCCCGCGCACTGCGGGTCATCGTCGACACCGTGCCCGACTGCTACCAGGCGCTGGCCCGTGTGCATCAAGCCTGGCGCCCCATGGACGGCGAGTTTGACGACTACATCGCGCGCCCCAAGGCCAACGGTTACCAGAGCCTGCACACCGTGGTACACGACCACAATGGTGCGCCGCTGGAGGTGCAGATTCGCACCCGTGCCATGCACGAACACGCCGAGCACGG
>JAHECB010000443.1 GCA_024641925.1 Betaproteobacteria bacterium | reverse complement strand
TTTGATCAACAACAGGGTCCGCGGCATCGGACCCCGACAAAAAACCCGGTACAACCGGCTACTGTGAAGCCCGCCGATTTGTCCTGATGCCATCGCCCATGTCCCTGTTTCCCGCCAACCACCCGCAGCGCGTTGTGCTGGCCGACGAAGTCCATGCCCGGCCGCCCGAACGGGTGACCACGCCGGGGCGTGTCAGCTACCTGGCGGTGCTGATCGACAGCGAAGCGCGCGAACAGGAATTGCGCCATCTGCAAAACCTGTGCAAGCGATTTGACGCCACCGGGCCCGGGCTGGACGACAAACACCTGCGCGCCACGCTGGGGCCTCTGCGCCTGAAATGGGAGCGCCATGGTGAGTTTTCGGGCTACACCTTCACCACCTCGGGCCTGCCCGCGGATCCCTTTGACGCGCCCGCCGCGTCCATGCTGCCCGGCGGCTGGGCGGCCGGCATCCCGGGCCAACTGATTGCGGCCGTGCATGCCGAAGTGTCGGCAGCCGGCAGCGTGCCACCCGACGCGGCAGCGCTGGCCCAACGCTTTCAGGGGCCGACCGTGGTGGGTGCCGATATCGGCGACGGGGTGGCCACGCTGTACACCGATTTCAAGCTGGACAACGACGGTTGCAGCCGCCTTTGGGTGCTGAACCGGTCTTTGACCGAAAACCAGACCGGCCGCATGCTGCAGCGCATGTTCGAGATCGAGGCCTACCGGGTGCTGGCTTTGCTGGCGCTGCCCATCGCGCGCCGCCAGGCACCGCGCATTGCGGCCATCGAAGCCTCGCTGGCCGTGTTCACCGACGGCATCGGCCGTGAAGGCACCGACGACGAGCCGCTGTTGCGTGAACTCACCCGCCTGGCCGCCGAGGTTGAAAGTGGCATTGCGGCCAGCCAGTTCCGGTTTGGCGCTTGCGAGGCTTACCACGGTCTGGTGCTGCGGCGCATTGCCGAACTGCGTGAGATCCGCCTGCCCGGCTTGCAGACGGTGGACGAGTTCATGCGCCGCCGCCTGACACCGGCTGCCGCCACCTGCGCCAACGTCGCACAACGCCTGACGAGTCTGGCCGACCGCATCAGCCAGGCCAGCACCTTGCTGGCCACGCGCGTGGGCATCGAACGCGAGCGGCAGAACCAGCTGCTGCTGGCCTCGATGGACAAACGCGCCAAACTGCAGTTGCGCCTGCAAGAGGCCGTGGAGGGCCTGTCGCTGGCGGCCATCCTGTACTACGTAGCCGGCCTCATCGGCTATGCCGCCAAGGCCGTGCACAGCCTGGGTGTGCATGTGAATCCTGACCTGGTGGTGGGGCTGTCCATTCCGGTGGTGGGTCTGTTTTTGTTGTTGACCAGGCGGCGTTTTTTGCGCCGCATGGAGTCGGAAGGATCTTGATGGCAGGCCTGGCGTTTCCTTTCACCGCCATCGTGGCGCAGGACGAACTGAAGCTGGCGCTGACCGTCTGCGCCGTGGACCCTGGTATTGGCGGCGTTTTGGCCTTTGGCGACCGTGGCACCGGCAAGTCCACCGCGGTGCGTGCGCTGGCGGCGCTGTTGCCCGAGATGCGGGTGGTGGACGGCTGCGCCTACGGCTGCAACCCCGAAGAAACACGCTTGTGGTGCAGCGACTGCCGCGCGCGCAACAAGGCCCGCCCCAAGTCGCACCTGGCACCCGTGCCGGTAGTTGAACTGCCGCTGGGCGCCACCGAAGACCGGGTGGTGGGTGCGCTGGACCTGGAGCGTGCGCTGTCCAATGGTGTCAAGGCTTTTGAGCCCGGCCTGCTGGCACGTGCCAACCGGGGCTTTTTGTACGTCGACGAAGTCAACTTGCTGGAAGACCACCTGGTTGATCTGCTGATCGACGTGGCGGCCTCGGGCGAAAACGTGGTGGAACGTGAAGGCCTGTCGGTGCGCCACCCTGCGCGTTTTGTGCTGGTGGGCAGTGGCAACCCGGAAGAAGGTGAACTGCGGCCGCAGCTGCTGGACCGGTTTGGCCTGGCCGTTGAAGTGCGCACACCCACTGACCTGGCCACACGGGTAGAAGTGGTCAAACGCCGCGACGCCTTCGAGCGCCACACGGTGGCGTTTGTAGGCGCATGGGAAAAGGCGCAAAGCGACGCCCGCCGCAAGATCGTCAGCGCGCGGCGCCGACTCGACGAGGTTGAAGTGCCCGACAGCGTGCTGGAACGTGCCGCCTTGTTGTGCATGGCCCTGGGCACCGACGGCCTGCGCGGTGAACTGACCCTGGTACGCGCAGCGCGTACGCTGGCCGCGCTGGAAGGTGCCAAGGTGGTGGGCGACAACCAGTTGAAACAACTGGCCAGCCCGGCGCTGCGCCACCGTCTGCGACGCAACCCGCTGGACGACAGCGATGCGTCCGTGCG
>JAHECB010000014.1 GCA_024641925.1 Betaproteobacteria bacterium | reverse complement strand
GCGCAGCCGCTCACGCGCTCGCGACAACCGCGACATCACGGTGCCCACGGGTACCGCGAGCAGTTCAGCCACTTCCTGGTAGGTCAGGCCTTCAACCGCCACCAGCAGCAGCACTTCACGCTGTGGGTCCGGCAAGCGCTGCAGCAAGCGGTCCAGATCACGCAGGCCCAGGTTGTCGCCAGGCTGGCGGTGGTCGGCCATTTCGGGCGTTTGTTCACTCCAGGCGTCCTCGCGCCGGTGCTGCTGGCTGCGAACGCGGTCGATAAAAAGGTTGTGCATGATGCTGAACAGCCAGACCCGCAATTCGCCTCGTCCTTCCTGCCACAGGGCGTATTTGGCCCAGGCCCGCTCCAGGGTGTCCTGCACCAGGTCGTCCGCCAGGTCGCGGTCGCGCAGCAAGCCACGCGCATAGCGCCGCAGGTGCGGAATGCAGGCAACGATGGGGCTCAGGGCTTGTGCAGGCATGTCTCCGTGGTGCGGTGAAAGCCCGCTGATTTTCGGCCAGAGCGGCTGAGCGCGAACCGCGACGTTTCAGCGCATATACGGACTCATCCGGGCAGATATTCCCGCGACTTGCGCGATGGCCCGATGGTGCGGGCCTCACGCAGCGCCAGCACCTCGTTGCCTGCCAGGGCCAGCAAAACCAGGGCACCGCCGCCCAGGACCGGCGCAGTGGGCACCTCGCCAGCACCCAACCAGACCCAGACAACACCCAGCACCACCTCCAGCAGCGACAACAGCGCCAATTCAGGCGCCGGCAGAACGCGCGCCGCCGCCACGCACAGCAGGCAAGGAATGGCCAGCTGAAACAGCCCCAGGGTCCCCAGCCAGGTCAGGTCATGGGCGGTTGCATTCAGCGGCCAGGCCAGCGGCAAGGTCGCGGCCGCCGATACAACGGCCCCGATCAGCACGGCCGGCAGCATGTCGCCGCTGGCTTCATCACGCTGTTTCAGGTGTTGAAGCAGCGTCCAGTTGATCGCGGCGGCGGTGGGCACGGCCAATGCCACCAGGGTGCCGATCAGATGCTCGGTGTGGCTGGCGCGAAAATCGGCGCCATACATCCAGGCCACACCCACGCCAGCCACCGCAATGGCCAGCCAGGTTCGGGGCAGCAGGCGATGGCCCAATGCCCCGCGGGCCATCAAGGCCGTGAACAGTGGCGCCAAGGCCATGGTGACCAGCACGTTGGCAACGGAGGTCATCGTCAGCGCCAGCATGAAAGCCGTGAACATCACGCTCCAGCACAACCCTGAGATCCACAGCGCGCGCCCGCCGTCAACCAACGAGGTCCACAGGCTCAGCGGTCCGCGCAGGGCACCAAGCAACAGCACCAGGGAAACTGCGTTGAAGGCGCTGCGCCAGAACGTGATCTCGAACCCTCGCGCTGCGTCCAGGTGGCGGGTCACCACGCCAGCCACGCTCCACAAGGCAGCGGCGGCCACCATGAGCCAAACAGCACGTCGGTGCGTCACTTGGGCAACCCTTCAAACCACCTCTGCCGCCACGGTTCACACAAGCGCAAGCCCCGGCTCACGCACCTTCGCGGCTGGCACGCTTGCGGTCGTGCTCCTTCAGGTGGCGCTTGCGCACGCGCACGCTCTTGGGCGTGATCTCGACCAGCTCGTCGTCGTCGATGAACTCCACCGCGTATTCCAGCGACAGGTCGATGGGCGGCGTGACCTTGATGGCGTCCTCCTTGCCGCTGACGCGGAAGTTGGTCAGCTGCTTGGTGCGCGTGGCATTGACCACCAGATCGTTGTCGCGGCTGTGGATGCCCACGATCATGCCTTCGTACACCGGGTCGCCGGCCTTGACGAACATGCGGCCCCGGTCGTCCAGTTTGCCCAGGGCGTAGGTGAAGATTTCGCCGTCGTCCATGCTGATCAGCACGCCATTCTTGCGGCCACCGATTTCACCCTTGTAGGCCTCGTAGCCTTCAAAGATGTTGCTGATCAGGCCGGTGCCGCGGGTCAGGTTCATGAATTCGTTGGAAAAGCCGATCAGGCCCCGCGCTGGGATGCGGTATTCCAGCCGCACACGGCCGCGCCCGTCGGTTTCCATGTTCACCAGTTCGGCCTTGCGTTCGCCCAGCGCCTGCATCACGCCGCCCTGGTGCTGGTCCTCGATGTCGACCGTGACCAGTTCGATGGGTTCGTGTCTTTCGCCGCCCACGTCGTGGTACACCACGCGCGGTTTGCTCACGGCCAGTTCATAACCTTCGCGGCGCATGTTTTCCAGCAAGATGGTCAGGTGCAGTTCACCCCGGCCGCTGACTTCGAAGATGCCCTCTTCGTCAGACTCCTTCACACGCAGTGCGACGTTGCTTTGCAGTTCTTTCTGCAGGCGGTCCCACAGCTGTCGGCTGGTTACAAACTTGCCTTCGCGGCCTGCCAGTGGGCTGTTGTTGACGCAAAAGTTCATCGTCAGCGTGGGCTCGTCCACGTGCAGCATCGGCAGCGGGTGCGGGTTCAGCGGGTCGGTCAGCGTGACACCGATGCCGATGTCCTCGATGCCGTTGATCAGCACGATGTCACCCGGGCCCGCCTGCGTGGCCTGGATGCGTTCCAGACCTTCAAAGGTCAGCACCTGGTTGACACGGCCCTTGAAGGACTTGCCGCCCTCTTCCGGCGTGCCCTGGCACACCAGCACGTCCTGCATCGGCTTGATGGTGCCGGCGGTGACACGGCCTACGCCGATACGGCCCACAAAGGTGGAATAGTCCAGCGACGAAATCTGCAATTGCAGCGGCGCGTTGGGGTCGCCCTGGTGCGCCGGCACATGGCGCAGCACGGTGTCGAACAAGGCGCTCATGTCGGTAGCCCAGGGCTCGCCGGCAATGCCTTCACTCAGTGAAGCCCAGCCGTTCAGGCCTGAGGCATACACAACCGGGAAATCCAACTGTTCTTCGGTGGCGCCCAGCTTGTCAAACAGGTCAAAGGCAGCGTTGATGACGTAGTCGGGGCGGGCACCGGGTTTGTCGACCTTGTTCACCACCACGATGGGTTTCAGGCCCAGAGCCAGCGCCTTCTTGGTCACAAAGCGGGTTTGTGGCATCGGGCCTTCCTGGGCGTCAATCAGCAGCACCACACCGTCGACCATGCTCAAGGCGCGTTCGACCTCACCACCGAAGTCGGCGTGGCCCGGCGTGTCGACGATGTTGATGTGGGTGTCCTTCCACGTCACGGCACAGTTCTTGGCCAGGATGGTGATGCCGCGCTCGCGTTCGATGTCGTTGTTGTCCATCACACGCTCGGCCACCTTTTCGTTTTCACGGAAGGTGCCGCTTTGGCGCAGCAATTGGTCAACCAGCGTGGTCTTGCCGTGGTCGACGTGGGCGATGATGGCGATGTTGCGAATAGCGTGGGTCATGGAGCGTCCTGGACTTCGATAGGGCTGAGCAGGCGGTCAGCGATCAGTTCGCCTGCAGTGATGTGGGCGGTTCCCAAAAAGGCGGGCCGCTGTTGTGGCGTGGGCGCGGTGCGATAAACGCGAACGGCCTGCGCATCGTCAAACGCCACCCGGCGGCGCAGCCCGCACAGGAAACGGCCGGCCTCGTCGTCGGGCAAGCAAATCTGGGGCCAGGCCGCCACCAGCACTTCGGGCGGCAGCAGACGGGCTTCGCGCTCCGCAGGCTCCAGCGCCTGCAGCGCTTCGATGGTGATGGCCTGCTCCACCTTCAGGGTGCCGCTGCCTGTGCGCCGCAAGGCACTCAGGTGCGCGCCGCAGCCCAGCGCCTCGCCGATGTCCTCGGCCAGGGTGCGGATGTAGGTGCCTTTGCTGCAGACGACGTTGATTTCCAGCGTTTCAGCATGCCAATGCACGATGTCCAGCCGGTGGATGACCACATCGCGACCGGCCCGTTCAACGTCTATGCCCTGCCGCGCATATTCGTACAGCGCCTTGCCCTGGTGCTTCAGCGCGGAATGCATGGGTGGGGTCTGCAGCTGCGGACCCACAAAGCGTGCGCAGGCTGCTTCCACGGCCTGGCGGCTGGTGGGAATGTCGCGCTCTTGCAGCAGCTCGCCTTCGCGATCACCGGTGCGGGTGCGCTGGCCCAGCCTGAGCGTGGCGCGATACGCTTTGTCGGCGTCCAGGCTGGCTTGTGAAAATTTGGTCGCTGCACCAAAACACAGCGGCAACAGCCCCGTGGCCAGCGGGTCCAGCGTGCCGGTGTGGCCGCCTTTTTCAGCGCGCAGCATGCCCTTGACCTTTTGCAGCGCGTCGTTGCTGGTCCAGGTCAACGGCTTGTCCAGCAACAGCACGCCGTGCAGCGCCCTGCGCGGCAAGCGCGCCGGTCGGGTTGCAGAGGCCGTTGCAGCAACGGTTGTCACTCGTCGTCCTTGGCGCGCGTGGCGTTGGCACGGTTGATCAGCGCAGACAGTTCCAGCGCGCGTTCTGTGGTGCGGTCAAACTGGAAGTGCAGCGTCGGCACGGTGTGGATGGCCAGCCGCTTGAAAAGCGAATTGCGCAAGAACCCTGCAGCCTCGTTCAGCGCTGTTTCGCAGGCCACGTGGTCGCCCAGCAGCAGCGAGAAGTACACCTTGGCATGGGCGTAATCTGGCGTCACCTCAACGCTGTTGATGGTGACCATGCCGATGCGGGGGTCCTTCAGGTCGCGGATGAGCTCGGCCACATCACGCTGGATCTGGTCGGCGACGCGAAAGCTGCGGTTGGGGGTGGCTTTTTTATGTCGCATGAATAAGGTGCCTCTGACGGTGCCCAGTCCAAACACAAACCCCGCCTGCTTTTCAGAGGGCGGGGTTTGCAGGTAGGAGCAAATCCGCCGTTAAAGCGTACGGGCGATTTCCTTGACCTCGAAGAATTCCAACTGGTCACCTTCCTTGATGTCGTTGTAGTTCTTGAGCTTGATACCGCACTCGTAGCCTTCCTTGACCTCGCGCACATCGTCTTTCATGCGCTTGAGGGATTCCAGCTCGCCGGTGTAGATGACGGTGTTTTCGCGCAGCAGGCGGAAGCGCGCATCGCGTCGGGCCAGGCCGGCGGTGATCATGCAACCCGCGACGGTGCCGATCTTGCTGGCCACGAACACGGTGCGGATCTCGGCCGTGCCGATGGTCTCTTCCTTCTGCTCGGGCGCCAGCATGCCGGTCATGGCCGCCTTGATCTCGTCTACCGCGTCATAAATGATGTTGTAGTACTTGATTTCGACGCCGTTGCCCTCGGCCAGCTTGCGCGCGCCGACGTCAGCGCGGGTGTTGAAGCCGATGATGACCGCCTTGCTAGCGATGGCCAGGTTGACGTCGCTCTCGCTGATGCCACCCACCGCGCCGTGCACGATCTGCACCTTGACCTCGTCGGTCGACAGCTTGACCAGGCTCTGCGCCAAGGCCTCTTGCGAGCCCTGCACGTCGGCCTTGACGATGAGGGACAGCGTCTGCGCCGCGCCCTCGCCCATGTTCTCGAACATGCCTTCCAGCTTGGCAGCCTGGCGGCGGTTGAGCGTGACCTCGCGATACTTGCCCTGGCGGAATGTGGCGATTTCGCGGGCCCGGCGCTCGTCCGACAGCACCATGAATTCGTCACCTGCCTGCGGCACTTCGGTCAGGCCCTGAATTTCAACCGGCAGCGAAGGCCCGGCTTCTTCACAAGGCTTGCCGTCTTCATCCAGCATGGCACGCACACGACCGTAGCTGCTACCAGCCAGCACCACGTCGCCTTTGCGCAACGTGCCACTTTGCACCAGCACCGTGGCCACCGGGCCGCGGCCCTTGTCCAGGCGGGCTTCAATAACCAGGCCTTTGGCTGCCGCTGCGGTTGGCGCCTTGAGTTCCAGAACTTCGGCCTGCAGCAGCACTTGCTCCAGCAGCGTGTCCATACCCGTGCCGACCTTGGCCGAAACCGGCACAAACGGCGCGTCACCGCCAAAGTCTTCAGGGATCACACCTTCGGCGACCAATTCGCCTTTCAGGCGTTCGATGTTGGCATCGGGCTTGTCGATCTTGTTCATGGCCACGACGATGGGCACCCCGGCAGCCTTGGCGTGCGCAATGGCTTCCTTGGTCTGCGGCATGACGCCGTCGTCAGCCGCCACCACCAAAATGACGATGTCGGTGGCCTGTGCGCCACGGGCACGCATGGCGGTAAAGGCCGCGTGACCCGGGGTGTCCAGGAAGGTGATCATGCCGCGTGGTGTTTCCACGTGGTAGGCACCGATGTGCTGCGTGATGCCGCCAGCTTCGCCCGCCGCGACACGGGCACGGCGGATGTAGTCCAGCAGCGATGTCTTGCCGTGGTCCACGTGGCCCATGACGGTGACCACGGGCGCGCGGGGCAGTTGCTCCGCATCCTGCGAGGCTTGTTCTTCTTCGGTGAATGCCTCAGGGTCGTCCAGCTTGGCGGCCATGGCCGTGTGGCCCATTTCTTCGACCACGATCATGGCCGTTTCCTGGTCCAGCTGCTGATTGATGGTGACCATCTGTCCCAGCTTCATCAATTGTTTGATGACTTCACTGGCCTTCACGCTCATCTTGTGGGCCAGGTCGGCCACCGAGATGGTTTCGGGCACGTGCACTTCTTGCACCTGCATTTCGGCCGGCGCTGCGCTGTAATTGCTGTCGTCATTGCGATCGCCACGGCGGCCGCCGCCACGCGGGGCACGCCAGCCGGCACGTCCCCCCGAGCTGTCGCCACGGGTCTTCAGCGCCGCGCGCTTCTTGGCGGCGTCGTCGGCCCAGCTGGAGGACAGTTTTTCGGACTTGACCTGCTTCTTGTCACCCGGCTTGGCGGCCGTGGTGGCCGTGGCGCCCGGTGCGCCCTTGGGCTTGTGGATGGTGCCCTTGATGGCTTCCTTGGCGGCCGCTTCGGCAGCTTTTGGATCTTCCGGCTTTTTGGCGATCAGCACCTTCTTGGGCGCATTCATCATCGCCCGAATGGCTGCGGCTTCGGTCTCAGCAGCCTTGCGCCGGCGGGCCAGGTCAGCCTGCTTCACACCGTCTTCAGCGGCCTTGTCGGCAGCCTTGACCACTCGCAGCGTGGGCTTGGCGGGCTCGACGGGCTTGGCGACCTCTTCAGGCTCGGGCGCGGGCTCCGCCTTGGGCGCTGCCTTGCCTGATGCAGCGGCAGCTTCCGCCGCCACTCGTGCAACTTCAGCTTGGGCCTGCGCCGCGGCTTGTGCTGCAGCCTCGGCTGCTTCGGCAGCCTCGCGCGCCGCACGCTCCTGCTCTTCACGCACGCGCTGTGCCTGCGCCAATTCCTCTTCCTGCAGACGGATGGCCTCGGCCTGCGCACGCGCGGCTTCTTCACGGCGCTGCAGTTCCAGTTCTTCGACGCTGGGGCCTGGCGGCTCCTCAACCGGGGCCACCCCATCGCGCTTGACAAACACCCGCTTCTTGCGCACTTCCACCTGGATGGTGCGCGCACGGCCGCTGGCGTCGGCCTGCTTGATCTCGGTCGACGTCTTGCGCGTGATGGTGATTTTCTTGCGTTCCGGGCTGGCGGCAGTGCCATGCGCGTTACGCAAGTATTCCAGCAGACTTTCCTTGTCTGATTCGGTCATCTCGGCGTCAGGCGAGCGCTTGGTCACGCCGGCCGATTGCAGTTGCTCCAGCAGCGTTGCCGTCGGACGGCCAAGCTGCTCGGCAAACTGGGCGACTGTAGTCACGGCCATAAATTCAATTTCCTCAGGGGTGTTCGGTGTGCGTTGTCATGAAGCGGGGGCGCTGGTCCGGGGGATTGCCGCCGGATCAGGCCGTGAACCAGTGTTCACGCGCTTTCATGATCAGCACCTTCGCAGTTTCATCATCAATACCGGTGAGCTCGGTCAACTCGTCAACCGCAAGGTCCGCCAGGTCGTCCCGGGTGTGAATACCCCCGCCAGCCAGTTGCGGAATCAGCTCGGGGCTCAAGCCCTCGAGGTCACGCAGGTCTTGCGAAACCTCGTCCACCTGCTCCTCGATCTTGATTTCCGCCGTCAGCAAGGCGTCCTTGGCACGTGTGCGCAGTTCGTTGACCGTGTCTTCGTCGAAGCTTTCGATCTCCAGGAACTCCTGCAGCGGCACATACGCCACCTCTTCCAGGCTGGTGAAACCCTCGGCGATCAGGATGTCGGCGACCTCTTCGTCCACGTCGAGCTTCTCGACAAAGATCTTGCGCACCGAGTCGCTTTCGGTGGCCTGCTTGGCCTGCGACTCTTCGGCGGACATGATGTTGATGCGCCAGCCCGTCAATTCAGAGGCCAGCCGCACGTTCTGCCCGCCCCGACCGATGGCGATGGCCAGGTTCTCTTCGTCCACCACCACGTCCATGGCGTGGCGCTCTTCGTCAACCACGATGCTTTGCACATTGGCCGGCGCCAGGGCGCCGATGACAAACTGCGCCGGGTCGTCGGACCACAGCACGATGTCCACACGCTCACCCGCCAGTTCGTTGGTGACGCCATTGACACGTGAGCCGCGCACACCCACGCAAGTTCCGATGGGGTCGACCCGGCGGTCGTGCGAGACCACGGCAATCTTGGCTCGGCTGCCGGCGTCACGTGCACAGCTCTTGATTTCCAGCAAGCCTTGCTCGATTTCGGGCACTTCCTGCGCAAACAGCTCGATCATGAAGCCCGGCGCGTTGCGCGACAACATGATCTGCGGGCCGCGCTGCGTCGGGTCCACACCCATCAGGTAAGCGCGCACACGGTCACCCGTGCGCAGGTTTTCCTTGGGGATCATCTCGGTGCGCTTCAGGCGCCCTTCGACGCGACCGCTTTCAACGATGATGTCGCCCTTGTCCAGGCGCTTCACGGTGCCGACAAAGATCTTCTCGCCGCGCGACAGGAAATCGTTCAGCAACTGCTCGCGCTCTGCATCCCGGATCTTCTGCAGGATGACCTGCTTGGCCGCTTGCGCACCGATGCGACCGATGGGCACCGAATCAACGGCCTCTTCGATGTAGTCGCCCTCTTCGATGTCGGGAATGCGGTCCAGTGCGTCTGACAGCATTTCTTCGGCGTCGGGGTTTTGCAGACCGGCTTCGTCGGGCACGACCAGCCAGCGGCGGAAGGTTTCGTAGTTGCCCGTTTCACGATCAACGGCCACCCGCATGTCGACCTCACCGCCGTGCAGCTTCTTGCTGGCGGAAGCCAGCGCTGCTTCAACGGCGCCGAACACCACGTCGAGTTCAACCGTCTTCTCGCGCGAGATGGCATCAACCAGCATCAACATTTCGCGATTCATTGGATCCTCAGCCTCCGTCTTGCTTGGGCGCGGCAGCAGGGCTGCCGGCACCATCGCTGTCCTCGACCTTGCGGCCCTTGAAATTGATCACCGGCACCAGCCGGGCTTCACGCACTTCGTCCAGCGCAAAACCCAGCACCTGCTCGGCCTTGCCCTCTTTGATCACCAGGCTCCAAGCTGCAGTCGCAGGCTGGTGGCCTTCAGGATCCGCCGCAGCGGGTTCCGCCGCGGTCAAGATGCCTTGCCAATTCTTGCGGCCCTTGAAAGGCTGCTTCAAAACCACTTGCACCGCTTGTCCGGCAAATCGCTGGTAGTCGGCCTCGCGCTTGAGCGGCCGGTCCAGGCCAGGCGAAGACACTTCAAGCCGGGCATAGTCCAGGCCCTCGACTTCAAGCGCGTACTGCAACTGGCGGGTGACCTTTTCGCAGTCTTCAACCGTGATGAACTCACCGCCGTCACCGGCCTCGCCTTCGGGTGCGGCGCCGCCACGTGCGCTGTACAAGCGCCCGGGCACCCGGTCGATGGTGATACGCAACAGCCCCCGCTGTGCACGCTCGATGTCCACCACCTCGTATCCCAGGCCCGTCACGGTGGCGTCAACCGCGTTTTGCCAACCCACACGCACCACTGCCGCATCGGCGATGGCCGGCGCGACATCAACCACAGCGGCAGGGGTGCCGGCTGTGTTGCGCTTTTGCTGCGGTTTGCTCCGCTGCTTGGATTGAAATTCGCCTGGGATCAAGTGTGAATTCTCGTCTACTGTGACCTGCTGATGCCCCACTGCCGTGTGGCCTCAGTTGAAAAACCGACCGGCGCGCCGTGCACCCGACCGTTGCCGCCGGGCCGCCGCCTGGACCGCGTTCTTCAGGCACGGGGCCCATTGCATGAAACAGCGGGCCCACCCTCGGAGACGATCGAGCAAAAAAAATGGGCTGGTTATCTCAGCCCACGCAGCTTTACCCGGAAAACCACGCATTATAGCGGCGGTTTGAAACTGCTTCAAGATGAGAATGTATTTCAGGCCTTGACGGCCACGCGCCCGTTGCCGGATCAACTCCGGTCAGCGTGCCAAAATCGCTGCGTTTTCAACGGAACAGCCGGAGCCACCATGGGTTTTCTGCAAGGCAAGCGATTTTTGATCACCGGTGTGTTGTCCAACCGCTCCATTGCCTACGGTATCGCCAGGGCGTGCCATGCACAGGGCGCCGAACTGGCTTTCAGCTACGTGGGCGAGCGATTCAAAGGCCGCGTCAGTGAGTTTGCCGCCGAATTCGGCTCGTCGCTGATTTATGACTGCGACGTCGGCAACGACAACCAGGTCGACGCCATGTTTGCCGACCTGGGCAAGGTCTGGCCCCAGTTTGACGGTTTTGTGCACTCCATCGGTTTTGCGCCTCGTGAAGCGATTGCCGGTGACTTTCTGGAAGGCCTGAGCCGCGAGAATTTCCGCATTGCCATGGACATATCGGCCTACAGCTTTCCGGCCATGGCCAAGGCCGCCCAGCCGTTGCTGCGCCCGGGTGCGGCCCTGTTGACCCTGACCTACCTGGGCGCCTTGCGCGCCGTGCCCAACTACAACACCATGGGCCTGGCCAAGGCTGCGCTGGAAGCCAGCGTGCGCTACCTGGCCGCCAACCTGGGCCCTCAGGGCGTGCGGGTCAACGGCATCAGCGCCGGCCCCATCAAGACGCTGGCGGCTTCGGGCATCAAGGACTTTGGCAAATTGCTGGGGGTGGTGGCTGCCGCTTCGCCCCTGGGCCGCAATGTGACCATCGATGACGTGGGCAACGTGGCAGCGTTCCTGCTGTCTGACCTGGCAGCCGGCGTGACCGCCGAAATCACCTATGTGGACGGTGGCTTCAGCCAGGCCATGATGGGCGGCGCACTGGACAGCGCGGCCTGATCGCCGCGCCGTCGCCCCACATCACACGGGCGACCTCACTCTTCCCGGGTGCAGTCCACGTAATAGCTGCGCTGCCCCGGCGCGGAGTCGTCTTCCACCAAGCCGTGCACGTCGGTGTCGAAGCCCGGGAAGGCTTCGTTGAAGGCCCGCGTGAAGCGCAAGTACTCCACGATCTTGCGGTTGAAACGTTCACCCGGAATCAGCAGCGGAATACCCGGCGGGTAAGGCGTCAGCAGCGAGGTGGCGATGCGCCCTTCCAGCTTGTCGATGGGCACACGCTCGGTCTTTCGGTGTGCGATGTAGGCAAAGGCGTCGGTGGGTTTCATGGCCGGCTGCAAGTCTGACAGGTACATGTCCGTCACCAGGCGCGCAATGTCGGACTTGGCATACTGGTCGTGGATGGACTTGCACAAGTCCCGCAGACCCATGCGTTCGTAACGTGGGTGCGCGGCGCAGAACTCCGGCAGCACGCGCCACATGGGCGCATTGCGGTCGTAGTCGTCCTTGAACTGCTGCAGCGCCGTCAACAGGGTGTTCCAGCGACCCTTGGTGATGCCGATGGTGAACATGATGAAAAACGAGTACAGGCCGGTTTTTTCGACCACCACGCCGTGCTCGGCCAGAAACTTGGTCACGATGCTGGCCGGGATGCCGGTTTCACCAAACTTGCCCGTCATGTCCAGGCCGGGCGTGATGATGGTGCACTTGATGGGGTCCAGCAGATTGAAGCCCTCGGCCAACTCGCCAAACCCGTGCCAGGTGTCGCCCGCCTTCAACACCCAGTCGCTGCTGTCGCCGATGCCCTCTTCGGGCAACTCATCCGGGCCCCAGACGGTGAACCACCAGTCCTTGTCTCCGAATTCCTGTTCGACCTTGCGCATGGCACGACGAAAGTCCAGCGACTCCTTGATGCTTTCCTGAACCAGCGCCGGCCCCCCGGGCGCTTCCATCATGGCCGCAGCCACGTCGCAACTGGCGATGATGGCGTACTGGGGGCTGGTGCTGGTATGCATCAGATACGCTTCATTGAACAGGTGACGGTCGAGCTTGCGGTCTTGCGCGTCCTGCACCAGCACCTGGCTGGCCTGGCTGATGCCGGCCAGCAGCTTGTGTGTGCTTTGGGTGGCAAAGACGATCTGGTTCTTGGGCCGTGGGCGCTTCTTGCCCATCGCGTGGAAGCTGCCGTAGAAGCTGTGGAACGCCGCGTGCGGCAACCAGGCCTCGTCGAAATGCAGGGTCTCGATGTAGCCGTCCAGCGAATGCTTGATGTCTTCGGTGTTGTACAGAACACCGTCGTAGGTGCTTTGTGTCAGCGTCACGATGCGGGGCTGAATGGCATCCACATCCACGCCGGCCAGCAGGGGGTTGTTGGCAATCTTGCGGCGTATGGCTTCCCGTGAAAACTCGCTCTTCGGGATCGGACCGATGATGCCGTAGTGGTTGCGCGTGGGCGTCAGGAACACAGGCACCGAGCCCGTCATGATGATGCTGTGCAGGATGCTCTTGTGGCAGTTGCGGTCCACCACGACCACATCGCCCGGCGCTACCGTGTGGTGCCACACCATCTTGTTGCTGGTGCTGGTGCCGTTGGTGACAAAAAAGCAATGGTCGGCGTTGAAGATCCGGGCGGCGTTGCGCTCGCTCTGTGCCACAGGGCCGGTATGGTCCAGCAACTGGCCCAGCTCTTCAACACTGTTGCACACGTCGGCGCGCAGCATGTTTTCACCAAAAAACTGGTGGAACATCTGGCCCACCGGGCTTTTCAGGAAGGCCACGCCGCCACTGTGTCCTGGGCAGTGCCAGGAATAAGAGCCGTCCTGTGCATAGTCCATCAGCGCCTTGAAAAACGGCGGTGCCAGGCCGTCCAGGTAGCTGGTGGCTTCGCGGATGATGTGGCGCGCCACAAATTCCGGCGTGTCCTCGAACATGTGGATGAAGCCGTGCAATTCCCGCAGGATGTCATTGGGAATGTGCTGGCTGGTGCGCGTTTCACCGTAGATGTAGATGGGGATGTCGGCGTTCTTGAAGCGGATTTCCTGAATGAACTTGCGCAGGTTCAGCACCACGGGGTCTAGGTCGGGCCCGCCCTGGAATTCTTCATCGTCAATGCTCAGGATGAAGGCACTGGCCCGGCTTTGCTGCTGCGCGAACTGGCTCAGGTCGCCATAGCTGGTGGCACCCAACACCTCGAAGCCCTCTTTTTCAATGGCCTGGGCCAGTGCACGGATGCCCAGGCCTGATGTGTTTTCAGAACGGTAGTCCTCGTCGATGATGACGATGGGGAAACGAAAGCGCAGCATGGGCGTGGCCCTTTGATGTGGAAGGTGAGGTTGCTTCGAACAAGACCGCGCAGTGTAGGGGCGCCGGGGCCGTGTAGGCGTTGCGGAGCGCGCATCGCTACACTGCAGATCTGCAGGATCTTGAACAAAAGGCTACGGCGTGGACTGGAATGCAAGCACCTGGTGGTGGCTTTTGGCAGGCATGCTGGTGGCCGCCGAGTTGGCCACAGGCACCTTTTACCTGTTGATGGTGGCGCTGGGCGCTGGTGCGGGTGCCGTGGCGGCGCACACAGGCATGTCGGCCACCGGGCAGATGGTGGCCGCAGCGGTCGTTGGCTTGGCCACCACCGGTGCATGGCATTGGCGGCGACTGAGGCACCCCCCAGTCGCGCCTGCCGAATTCAACCGGGATGTCAATCTGGACATTGGCCAGCAGCTTCACGTACCGCTGTGGCAGGCCGATGGCACGGCTCGTGTCAGCTACCGGGGCGCGCAATGGTCCGTTCGCTTGGCAAAAGGCGCTGTTCCCACCGCTGGCGGCGACTTCCAGATCGTTGCCATCCAGGGCAGCGAACTGCTCCTTGCACCCGTCACCGCACCTACCGACTGACGGACCTGCCTTCAAACACCTTACGGCCAGCGGCGCGAGCTGCCGGCCACACACAGGAAACACCCCATGGAATTGGCCTTCATTCTTGCCGTCATCGCGGTCATCTTCATCGCCCGGACCTTCAAGATCGTGCCCCAGCAGAACGCCTGGGTGGTCGAGCGACTGGGCAAATACGACCGCACGCTCACGCCCGGCCTGACCTTGGTCATACCCTTTGTCGACCGCGTGGCCTACCGGCATTCCCTGAAAGAGGTGCCGCTGGACGTGCCCAGCCAGGTTTGCATCACCAAGGACAACACGCAGTTGCAGGTTGACGGCATCCTGTACTTCCAGGTCACGGACCCCATGCGCGCCAGCTACGGCAGCAGCGACTACATCATCGCCATCACCCAGCTGGCGCAGACCACGCTGCGAAGCGTGATCGGCAAGATGGAGCTGGACAAGACCTTTGAAGAGCGAAACCTGATCAATGCCGCCGTAGTCAGCGCGCTGGACGAAGCCGCGCTGAACTGGGGCGTCAAGGTGCTGCGCTATGAGATCAAGGACCTGACCCCGCCGGCTGCCATCCTGCACGCCATGCAGGCCCAGATCACGGCCGAGCGCGAAAAGCGTGCGCTGATCGCCGCCTCTGAAGGCCGTCGTCAGGAACAGATCAACATCGCCACCGGTGAACGGGAAGCCTTCATCGCGCGTTCCGAAGGCGAAAAACAGGCCGAAATCAACAAGGCACAAGGCGAAGCAACCGCCATCGTGGCGGTGGCCGAGGCCACCGCTGACGCCATCGGCAAGGTTGCAGCAGCCATTCAGTTACCCGGCGGCGAACAAGCCGTGCAATTGAAGGTGGCCGAAAAGGCCGTCGAGGCCTACGCCGAATTGGCGCGCACCAACAACACCATGATCGTGCCCAGCAACATGACCGAAGTTTCGGGTCTGATCGGCACCGCTATGGCGCTGTTCAAGGGCGCCACGCCCGGCGCCTCCAAGTAAAGCCCACGCCGAAACGATGGACCGCGAAAAAGCCTTGAACGTCCTGGGCACGGCACTGATGCCGTGTTCGTACGACCCCTTGACGGGCTGGTACCGCGACGGTTGCTGTCACACCGATCAGCACGACGCAGGCAGTCATGTGGTGTGTGCACGCATGACGGTGGAGTTTCTGAACTTCCAGTTCGAGCGTGGCAACGACCTCATCACACCGCGACCGGAGCATCGCTTCAAAGGCCTGAAGCCGGGCGACCGATGGTGTGTATGTGCCCTGCGCTGGCGCGAGGCTTATGAGTTCGGCTGCGCTCCGCCGGTGGTGCTGGAATGCACACATCAACGCGCCTTGGAATACGTGTTGCTGGAATGGCTGCGCAAGAAGAGTGTTCTTTCGTCCAGCGAGAACCCGGCGCCGGGCTAGAATTCTCGTGTTAAACCCGGAAGGATGGATGAGTGGTTTAAGTCGCACGCCTGGAAAGCGTGTGGGGGTTAATCGCCCCCCGCGGGTTCGAATCCCGCTCCTTCCGCCAAAAATGCAAATGCGGGCCTCTTGGCCCGTAATGCGTTTTCAGTCGACCACCACGGATCCAGACTGAGATCACATGATTCCTGCGGGAATTCGCTGAACCTGCACAGCCGAGCTTGTCGCGGGCCTCTACTGCGCCCTGCAGCAAGCGCAAAGCGTTCAGGACAGCATGCGGTGGTTCCCGAGACCTTTCACAGCCGCTTTGTGCGTGAACGCCTGCGCCACCGTGTTCGACACCTTGCCCCAGGCGATGGTGCCTGCAGGCTGGTCAGTGGCGCCCCGCTAGCACGGGGCATTCAATGTCCCAATCGCTGCAGATCTGCCGAATTCAGGACTGTGATACCGGACGCACCGCCGGCAATGGCCCGGCGCAGCGCCCGCGCCACGACAGCAGCTTCGACGGGGCGCCACGCCGGCGGTATCAGCCCTGCCACCGGCAGCAACGCCGCCAGCGACAAACGTTCAGCCAGACGAGGCGCCTGGCCCAGCGTTGCCCGGTCGCCCGCCAGCAGCGACGGCCGAGCGATGACCAGCGTCGGAAAGCCCAATGTCATCAAGGCGGTTTCCATCTCGCCCTTGACGCGGCTGTAGAACGTGCCTGATTGCGGGTTTGCACCCAAGGCAGAAACGACGCCGAAGCGTTCGACACCGGCGGCTTGGGCGGCATGGGCAAAAGCCAGCACGGCATCAAAGTCCACCGCCCGAAACGCAGCTTGTGAGCCCGCTTGTTTGATCGTCGTGCCCAGAGCGCAATAGGCGTCGCGTGCCGGTGGCAAGGGTGGCAGTGCTGCGAAGTCGACAACCAGCACCTGTGTGTCCGGGGCGGGCGCATCCATGGGCCGCCGCACCACCAGATGCAGAGCGCCCGGACCGTCCCATCCTTGCACAAGGGCTCGTCCGACCAGCCCGGTAGCACCTGCGAGCAGGGTGTCGAAAAACGGTGTTGGGGGCAAGGTGGCCATGCGTGTCAGTGTCGCCGACAAACGATGTTGGCAACATCAGGTGATCATTGTTTCGCACTGGCTCGATAGAGGGCCAGAGCGCCTGTCCGCGCAGGCCGGGTTCAACAGCATGGCGCATGCGAGTTTCAGGCCGACGCCATGAAGACAGCGGCAATCGCCGCCGGGACTGGCAGGGCTGGCCTAGGACCCGGCCTTGGCCGGCGGTGCATGCGGCTCGACAGGTAAGCCATTGACGTACACGCGTCCTTCAACCACCTCGATCAACATCGACCCGTAACGGCTCTCCCAGACCCACCGCGCCACGCCATCGGTGGCCAGAGGCAAGAGAGGTTGGCGATCGTCGGTGCGGCGAAGCAACACCTCTTTGAAGAGCGGCGCATTCATTTTGGTGTGAAGAGAAGCGGAACGTGAAATGCCCGGCTTTGCCAGGCGGTTCGGTATGAAGTTTGTGTCAGCAATTGACCTGGGCCACCGTCTAGAACCAGCCCCAGACTCGCCAAACCCAACGTGGCAGGCGGTCAGGCACGGGCTTGTAGACGTGGCGGAAATCAGACTTGCTCATGGCTTTACCCCTTGGAAAGCCAGTACTGTATGGGCATACAGTTAATGATGCAAGCCCCCCGCCCCGGGGACCGGGGCGTCGTTCAGGTCGGCCTGGTCAGCGCCACGGCCGTCGTGCGGCGGGCCGTAGCCGAGACACGGCGAGCCAGCACCTCAGTTGCGCAGCAGCTTGCTGCCCTTGATGACCACATCACGGGTTGAACGGATGTCGATGGTGCCGCTGCCCACGATCTGGATGTCCTTGCCGCGCAGCACGATGGTGCCGTCTTTCTTCAGCGTCAGACTGGACTTGCCAACGACAAATTCCAGGGCGTCACCGGCCGTCACGGTCAGCGTCTTGCCCACTGCGTGGCTGCTGTTGCCGCTGACGCTGGTGCGGTCGTCGCGGCCGATGGATATGGTGCGCGCCCCCGCCACGTTCAATGCGTCTGCGGCGCCCACTGTCACGCTGCGGTTCAGCCCGACCGTCAGGGTGCTGCTGCCGCCTGCGGTGGTCTGCTGGTTGAGCCCGACCGTGGTGGAACTGGATCCACCCACGTTCAGGGTGTCGTTGGCCGCAACACTGACCAAACGAGCACTGTTGAAGTTCAAATTTTCGTCGGCCATGGGTCTCTCCGGCAGGCGCACGCCGGCATGGCGTGCTCAACGCCAGCGTACCACCGGACTTGGCATTTGACAGCCTCTGCCGGCCCCGTTACGGGGCCGGCTCAACACCGATTCCGCGCTATTCGACCTTGCCGATACGGCGTACGGCGTCCACCATGACCTTGGCGTCGGCGTCCCAATACGCCTTGAACTCGGGCGCATCCATGTACTCGATGGGGCTGCCGGCACGGTTGATGGTGGCGATGACGGCAGGGTCCTTGGCCACAGTGGCGGCGGCCTCGCGCAGTTTCTGCACCACGGCATCGGGTGTGCCAGCCGGCACAAACAGGGCTGACCATTGCGCAAAGCCCACCGGATAGCCCAATTGCTTCAGGCCCGGTACATCGGGCAACGATTGCACGGGTTTGTCACCCCAGTGGGCCAGAGCCCGCATGCGTCCACCCTTGACGTGCTGCGCAATCGAACTGGGCCCGCTGGCAATCGCGTCAACCTGCCCTGCCAGCAAGGCGACAATGGCGGGGCCTGCTCCGGTGTAGGGAATGTGCGTCATGCGCACACCGGCGCTGGCCTTGAGCATTTCCATGGGCACATGCATGGTGCCGTAGTTGCCCGAGCTGCCGAAGTTGTACTTGCCGGGGTGGGCCTTCAGGTCGGCCAGGAATTCCTTCAGTGTTTTCCAGGGCGCATCAGCCCGCACCACCAGCACGGTGGGGTCTGCGGTGAAGCGCGCAATGGGCGTGAACTGGTCGATGGTGAACTGCGGCTTGCGGTTCAGGATGGCGTCGGCCTGCGGCAGGATGGAGATGGAGCTCAGGCTCAGCAACACGGTGTAGCCGTCGGCCGCTGCACGCGCCGCGGTGCCGATGCCCAAAGCGCCACCGGCGCCCGACTTGTTTTCCACCACCACGGTCTGCTTCAGTGCACGCCCCAGGGCCTCGGCCACGGGACGGCCCACGGTATCGGCCACGCCGCCGGGCGGGAACGGCACGATCAGGGTGATGGGTTTGCTGGGCCAGTCGGACTGGGCCCAGGCAGCGCCAGCGGCGGTCAGGCACAGCGCGGTGGCTGCGATCAGTTTGAAGGTTCTGTTCATGCGGTGGCCTCCTGTACAAACGTGTTTTCAAGCACACCCAGGCCGTCGACCTCGATGCGCACCGTGTCGCCATGGCCCAGCCACCGTGGTGGTTTCATGCCCATACCGACACCGGCGGGTGAACCGGTGGCAATCAGGTCACCCGGCAGCAGCGTGATGCCGCGTGAGCAGGTCTCGATGAGCGTGGGGATGTCGAAGATCAGGTCGGTGGTGCGTGCGTCCTGACGCAGTTCGGCAATGCCGCCTGCGGGCGTGACCCAGCAGCGCACCCGCGTGTCGGTGCCGTCCAGTTCGTCGGCCGTCACCACCCAGGGGCCCATGGGGCAGAAGGTGTCGAAGCTTTTGCCCAGGTCCCATTGCGCGTGGCGCATCTGCACGTCGCGCGCCGTCACGTCGTTGATGATGGTGTAGCCGAAGACATGTTTCAGTGCATCAGCACGTGAAATGTTCTTGCCCCCACGGCCAATGACGATGGTGATCTCGGCCTCGTAGTCGATCTGCGTGGAGATGCCCGTGGGCAGAATCACCTGCGCACCCGGCCCCACCACGGTTTCCGGCGCCTTGGTAAAGACGATGGGCCAGGCGTCCACGGTCTTGGCGTTGTCCTTGAACACCGAGTCCACCAATTCCTTGGCGTGTGCGTGGTAGTTGCGGCCCACGCACCACAGGTTGCGGCGTGGCACGGGCAGCGGGGCATCAAACTTCGCCTGGGTCAAAGGCACGCGCGCCACCACGGCCGGTAGCGCGGCGCCGTTGGCGGCCGCCTCGATCAGCGGCAGCAGGCCCCGGTCGCCCGGCATGTCGAACAGTTCGATGTGCTGGCCGTCGGCGGCCAGGCGGCCGGCCTGACGGCGGCCTTCGTGGATGATGGTGGCAAGTCGCAAGCGGGTCTCCTTGACGAATCAGTCTGGTGATTCAGATGATGAATTTCAGAAAAGCAATCGAAATTGTCGATTCAGGCGGCAGCCCAAATGCTACCATTTGAGCCCATGTTGACCAGCCTGGATTGAAACCCGATGGACGCTGCTGCCATCCTGCGGGAAACCCTGCTTGAAAAACTGCGCACCCGCACCTGGCGCGCCGGCCACCGCATTCCCACTGAGCGCGCGCTGAGCACCGAGTTCGGCCTGAGCCGCAGCACCGTACGCCGCGTTCTGGGCGACCTGAAGCGCAGCCGCCTGATCACACAGACCGTGGGCAGTGGCACCTACGTCACCGACCAGGTGCAAGACGCCCTGGCTGACCTGGGGCCAGCCAGCAACGCCAAGGCCGTGAGCCCCGCGGAATTGATGAGTGCACGGCTGGCGCTGGAGCCGTCGTTGATCGACATGGCCATCGGCAACGCCACGACCGCAGACTTTGCGCGTATGGACGAGTGCAACCACCGCGCGGAACGAGCCCAGACGCTGGAAGAGTTTGAACAATGGGACACGGCGCTGCACGAAGCCATTGCCGAAGCCGCGCACAACGGCTTCATCAGCAGCGTCTTTCGGCTGATGAGTGCCGCACGGGCCCAGGCCGAATGGGGCATGCTCAAGCGCCGCAGTGCCACACCCGAACGCCGGCTGGAATACCAGCAGGAACACCGCGCCTTGGTGGACGCGTTGAAACAACGCGATGCCGAGCGCGCACGCGCCCTGTGCCTGGCGCACCTGGTCCACGTGCGGATCAACATGTTGGGGCATTGAAGCCGGCGGCAAGGCGGCGGTCCGTGCTTGTCCGCATGCCGGTTGCATGGTCCTGAATGCACCCTTTTGTTCCATCGCTGCGCTTCGGGTCCGCCACATTGACGACCCTGTCGCCTGAAGTTACATTCAACCCGCATTGAGCCAAATGCAACCAATCAGACCCAATAAAGCAACGGAGACCCGAATGACCCTGACCCAAAAACGCCTTGGCCGCCGTTTGTTCTGTGCCGTTGCACTGGCCGCGGCGCTGCCCGCCGTGGCGCAGGACTACCCGAACCACCCGGTGCGCATCGTGGTGCCTTTTGCGGCCGGCGGCTCGGCCGACGTGTTCGGGCGCTACGTGGCGCAGAAACTGCAGGAATCACTGGGCCAGAACTTCATCGTTGAAAACAAGCCCGGCGCGGGCTCGGTCATCGGCACCGATGCGGTGGCCAAGTCGGCCCCTGACGGCTACACGCTGCTGTTGATGTCCAACACGCACACGGTCAACGAGTCCCTGCGCAGCAAAAAGCCCTTTGTGCTGATGCGCGACTTCGAGCCCGTTGCGCCCATCAGCTATTCCGACCTGGTGCTGGTGGCCAAGGCCGGCGCGCCATTCAACAACCTGAGCGAGCTGATTGCTGCGGCCAAGGCCAAACCGGGCGGCATGTCCTACGCCTCTTCTGGCCCGGGCACGCCGTACCACATGGCCGGCGAACTCTTCAAGTCGATGGCCGGCATCGACATCCTGCACGTGCCGTACAAGGGCAGTTCGGGCGCACGGACCGACGTGCTGGGTGGCCAGCTTGAAATGATGTTCGACGCCATCCCGACGATGATCGAGCACATCAAGGCCGGCAAGGTGAAGGCCATCGCCACATCGGGCAAGACCCGCGTGGCCTTGCTGCCCGACGTGCCCACCCTGTCCGAGGCCGGCGTGCCGGGCTACGAAACCACCATCTGGCTGGGCTTGATGGCGCCCAAGGGCACACCGGCTGCCATCGTCGGCAAGCTGAATGCCGCCGTGGCCAAGATCACGTCCGATCCCGAAACCCGCAAGGCCTGGGGCGCACAGGGCACCACACCGATGACGATGGGCGTGGATGAGTTTACCCGCTACGTCAACAGCGACATCACCAAATGGGCCGCCGTGGTCAAGTCCTCGGGCGCCAAGGTCGACTGAGCGCCAGGTCAGCCAATCTGCCGTGGGCGCACCCGTCATCCATCAGCTTCGGGTCAATGGACAAACCCAGACGCTGAAAGCGTCGCCCCAGGCCCGGCTGCTGGACGTGCTGCGTGACGACCTGGGCCTGAAGGGCACGCGGTTTGGCTGCGGTGCCAACGCCTGCGGTGCCTGCCATG
The DNA here is from genome assembly GCA_024641925.1 of Betaproteobacteria bacterium. Lineage (GTDB taxonomy): Bacteria > Pseudomonadota > Gammaproteobacteria > Burkholderiales > Burkholderiaceae_C > Rubrivivax. Next base: position 12,070 of record JAHECB010000014.1, on the reverse strand, counting down.
TGCTGCTGGACGGACGCTCGGTGGCAGCCTGCGACACCCCGTTGTGGGCGGCGCAGGGCCACGAGGTCACGACGGTTGAAGGCCTGCCCGCCCGCCTGCGCCAGGCCTTTGAAGCTGAAGGCGCGGCGCAGTGTGGATACTGCAGTTCGGGCATGTTGATCAGTGCCGCGGCTTTGCTGCAAGCCACGCCCCAACCCACAGCGACCCAGGTCCGTCAGGCGCTGGATGGCCACTTGTGCCGCTGCGGCGCCCACAACCGCATCGTGCGCGCGGTGCTGCGAGCCGCAGCGGCACCAAGCCCATGAAACCGCAGGTCGAGCTGTTGGCCGACGGCCGCGTGCAGGTGCGCACGGGCAAGGTTGAACTGGGCCAGGGTCTGCACACCGCGCTGGCGCAGATCGTGGCCGATGCCTTGGGTGTGCCCCTGGCCCAGGTCGACATGCTGCCGGTGGACACCGACACCAGCCCGGACCAGGGCGTGACCTCGGGCAGCCTGTCGCTGCAGCAGGCCGGCGCCGCCTTGCGCGACGCCTGCTCGGCACTGCGGGCGGCACCTGCTCAACGCCGTGCAGTAGGCCAGTCAGTGACGGCACGCGACCTGTCCGCCAAGCTGGCCGGCGAGGCGTCGTTCATTCACGACCTGGAGATGCCCGACCTGCTGCACGGCCGTGTGCTGCACCCGCCGCACCTGGGCGACGTTCTGCAGGCTTGCGATGACACGCAAGCACGCGCCGCTGAAGGCGTCGTCGCCGTTGTGCGCAGCGGCTCGCTGTTGGGCGTGGTGGCGGCAACATCGGCGCAGGCCGATGCGGCAACGGCATTGTTGGCGTCAGCGACAACTTGGGTGGAGGCAGACCCGAGCATCACCGCCCAACCGGAAGAAGCCACCGATCTGCTGGCATTGCCCGCAGTCACCCGCGACGTGTTTCAGCGCAGGCCGCCTGAGGGCACAGCCATGCCTGAGCCGGCGAAGACCCTGCAGGCGGCGTACAGCAAGCCCTGGATTGCACACGCCTCCATTGCACCGTCCTGTGCGCTGGCGCAATGGGATGAATCCGGCACCGACCTGCGGGTCTGGTGCCACAGCCAGGGCATCTTCAACCTGCGGCGAGACCTGGCGCTGGCGTTTGCCCTGGACCTCACCGCCGTGCATGTGCATCACGTGCCGGGCGCCGGCTGCTACGGTCACAACGGCGCGGACGATGTGGCCTTTGACACTGCCTGGCTGGCCCACGAAGTGCCCGGGCGTGCGTTGCGGGTGATGTGGAGCCGTGCCGATGAATTGACGCAGTCGCCCCAGGGCCCCGCCATGCATGTGCAGTTGCAGGCAAGCTTGGACACCGAAGGCCACATCACCAGCTGGCAACACGACGTCTGGAGCCCCGGCCACAGCCGTCGACCGGGTCGCAGCCCCAGCCCGGCCCTGCTGGGTGCCTGGCAGGTGGAGCCCGCGCATGAAATGCCCGTCTCCATCGACGTGCCGCTGGCTCAGGGCGGCGGCGCAGAGCGCAACGCCGTACCCGACTACCAGTTTGATGCCGTACAGGTGCGCTGCCACAGTGTGGCCACACGCCGGCGCAGTTCGGCCTTGCGAGCTTTGGGCGCCTTTGCCAATGTGTTTGCGGCCGAAAGCTTCATGGACGAGATCGCCAGCCAAACCGGTCACTGCCCGTTGGCGCTGCGGCAACACCATCTGCAACACGACCCGCGTGCACTGGCCGTGCTGGCCGCGGTAACGCGCAGCGCCGGCTGGTCCGATCGCGAAAAATCGGACCCGCGCGACGAGGGCCTGGGCTACGGCCTGGGTTTTGCCCGCTACAAGAACAACGGCGCCTGGTGCGCGGTGGTGGCTCAGGTGCGGGTCGGCGCCACCTTGCAGGTGCTGAGCCTGCACATCGCCGTGGACGTGGGCCTGCCGGTCAACCCTGAAGGCGTCGTCAACCAGATCGAAGGCGGCGCCATCCAGGCCACCAGCTGGGCGCTGAAAGAATCGGCCGCACCCGCTCATGCCGGCTGGGCCGACTACCCCATACTGACCTTCACCGAAGTGCCTGCGGTAACGGTCACCGTGATGCCGTCCGAAGAACCCTCGCTGGGTGCGGGTGAAGCTGCACTCGGCCCCACCGCCGCCGCCATTGCCAACGCCTTGTTTGACGCCTTGGGCGTGCGCGTGCGTGAACTGCCCCTGACCCCCGAGCGCATCGTCGCTGCCATGGACCAAGCCACATGAACAACACCACACCCCAACCCCTGAACCTGCTGTGCGCCGGTGCCGCACAAGGCCTGGTGCGCGCCCTGGCCGACGAATGGCTGGCCGTGGCCGGCGCGGCCACACAAGGCCGCTTTGGCGCCGTGGGCGGCCTGAAAGAAGCCCTGCTGGCCGGCGAGGCCTGCGACGTGATGGTGGTCACCGACGCCATGGTCAGCGCGCTGGCGGCCGACGGACTGCTGGTGGGGAACACCCGGGTGCCGCTGGGCCGTGTGGCCACCGGGGTGGCCGTTCGCAGCGGTCAGCCTCGCCCCGACGTCAGCACACCGCAGGCCTTGAAGGCCGCATTGCGGGCCGCCGACAGCATCTACTTCCCCGATCCGCAACGCGCCACGGCCGGCATCCACTTTGCCAATGTGCTGCGCGCGCTGGGCGTGCACGATGAACTGCAGCCGCGGTTCAAGAACTTCCCCAACGGCGCCACGTCGATGCGTGAACTGGCCGCCAGCACCTCGGCAAACGCCATCGGCAGCACGCAAGTGACCGAGATCAACTACACACCGGGTGTAGACCTGGTGGGCGCCTTGCCCGAGCCACACGGCCTGAACACGGTCTACAGCGCTGCCGTTTCAGCGCGAGCAGCACAGCCCGCGTTGGCACGGCGCTTTCTGGAACTGATGGGCGGCCCGGGGTCGTTGTCTCTTCGGGAAAAAGGCGGCTTCGAAGCCTGACCCGCAGACAATGTGAACCGGCCGATGGTGGCACGTCGATCGGTCATCAAGGTGTGCGCAGGTTGGGGCCGTCCGATGCAGTCAACGACCGCAAAAACGCCGCCAGATCGGCAGCCTGTGCCGCCGACAGATGCAGCGCACGCAGGATGCGAGCGCCGTCGGCGTGCAAACGTCGTTCGTCCAGCGTCGAGTAGTGCATCACCACACCTTCAAGCGTGGCCGCACTGCCATCGTGAAAGTACGGCGCCGTGCCCGCCACACCACGCAAACCCGGCACCTTGAATTCGCCAAAATTGCGGGGCTCGGGCTGCACATGACGCGTGGCCACGGCGCTGGCATGCTGCGGCCGGGCGTCTGAATGACTGCCCAAGCGATTGAAAGGACTGGCCAGCAAGGCTTGAAGCCCGCCCCAGCGGCCCGGGTCCGCACCCACCGGCGTGAAAAACGGCCGCCCGATGTCGGCGAACTCGCCGTTGCTGAAGGTCGGACCGGTGTGACAGAAAAAGCACCGGCCCTCGCCGATGAAGATCTTCAGCCCACGCTGGGCCGCCGGCGGGAAACGCTGCGCGGCCAGGCTGTCACCCTTCAGCAGCGCATCGCGAAAATCGTCAAACGGGGTACGGCGTGACACCAAGGTGGCCTGGTAGGCCGCCAGCGCCTTGGCCAGGTTGACCATCAGCGTGGTGTCGGCAACAGGCGCACCAAACAACACTTCGTAAGGCACTCGCAGATCCGGTGCTTGCTGCAGCAACGTCAGCGCCGACGTGGGCGTCGCGCCGATTTCGTCAGGCGCGGTCAACGGCAGCAAGGCGGCTGCCCACAGCGAATCCTTGGCACCGTCCCAGCCAAACCAGCGTTGATGTCCGGTGTTGAGCAGGCTGGGCGTGTTGCGGCCATGACGCGAGAAGCGCAGGCCGTCTTGGAAGCCGCGCCCGGGGTCGTGGCAACTGGCGCAAGCCAGTTGGCCGCTGGCCGACAGACGCTTGTCGAAAAACAACCGCTTCCCCAGCGCTGCCGCCGCGGCATCGCCCTGAACGCGGTTGCCGGCGTCTGCCGCAGGCGCTGGTGGCCATGGGCCATGTGTGGCGATGCGGGCGCGTTCCTGTGCACTGAAGCGCAGCAGGCCCTCGGCGGCCTCGCCCTGCGCGTGCGCCACAGGTGCGAGCATTGACAGCGCGGCCAAGGCTGACCCCACGCAACGCGCCAGCATCTGTGCGCGCCACCGCCTGCCACGCGGCACACTCATTTCAAATCAACACCGTCAACCAAGGTCTCAACGCCATCTGGCGTGCGCACCTGCCACTGCAGTTGCCAGTGGCCGGGCATGTGGAACATCAGCCCCTCCGCGCGCCATGCGCCGTCACCGGTGGCCTGGATGCTGGGGCGGTAGTTCATGCCATGGCGATGGGCCGGCATGGTGGCGTCCACCCGAACCAGCGTTGCGCTGCTCGGGCACACCTGCATGTCCAGCGTGAAGGGCTGCCCCACCGTGATGGCGCCGCCAACCGGTTTCCAGGCCAGCTGCACGACGCCTTTGTGCAGTGCCTTGTCGGGCAGCGGACACGCCGCTGCGGCACCACCAGCCGCTGACAGCAAGCCCAGCGACAGCAACACCGTTTTCATGGCCGCTTGACCATGCTGCCAAACAAGGCCTCGCCGTTTTTGTAGGCGATGCGTTCGGCCACCGCTGGCGGCAGGTCAGCCAGCCATTGACGCGACCAGTTGGCGTGCTCCACCACAAAGTGCCAGCGCTCGGGTGTGAAGGTGTCGGTGCCCACCAGAAACCGGTCGGGGAACTCCATGAAGGCGGCGCGCCAGCCGGGGTCGACCTGACCGCGGCTGGCATGGTCGCTGCGAAAGGCCAGATCGCACCACAGGTTCGGGTGCTTGCGCAGCATGTCCCGCACCTTCTCGGGCGAATCAAAGCCCGAGTGCGCCCACAGGATGCGCGCCTGCGGATCTTGCTTGAACTGGCGCTCGATGGCATCGGCGTCGGAATGCGAATGCAGGTACAGCTTGTACTGCCGCGCCAGTTCCACCACGCGCCTGACCACCGGCAGGTCGGCATCGGCGCCATAGACGTGGTATTCGCCAATGGCGGCATAACGGTGGTTCTTCAGCCGGGTTTCCAGATGCTGGATGATGCTGGGGTCGCGCACCCAGGACGACAGTTCGCCACGCTGGCGATAAGGCCGCAGCACCGGAATCACCAGGTCGGGCGCTTCGGCGTACAGCAACTGCGTGCCGTCGTCGCTGCTGCTGGACACCATGGCGGCTTTCAGGCCGGCCTGGCGCAGAATCGCCACCGCGGCCTTGGGCGGCAACTGCTCCCAGGCATCGTGGCTGTAGTGCAGGTGCGAATCGAAGATGGGCAGCGGTGCGGCCGTTGCCGCCGAGATCAGGCTCAGCTGCAGGGAAGCGGCAAGTGCCAAGGGCAGACGGTGGTGCATGGTTTGCGCTGTGTTGAAAGGTCAGCGACCATCCTATGCGCGACAACTGCAGCCCTGGGGTTTTGGGGGATTTGGCGCCTGGCGCAGTCCGGCGCTGCCAGCGTCCATCTACAGCAAGCGCGCTGGCACCACCGTGCCGGCGCAAGTGCCCAAACCAATGCGCCTGAACCCCGGCCGTTCACACCAGCCGCGCAGCGTCAGCGTGTCGCCGTCCGCCAGAAAACTGCGGGTTTCTCCGTTGGGCAAGGTCAGTGGCTGCTTGCCACCCATGGACAGTTCCAGCATCGAACCCGTTTGGGTGGGCAGCGGCCCCGACAAGGTGCCCGAACCCAGCAGGTCACCGGGCTGCAGGTTGCAGCCGCTGATGGTGTGGTGCGCCACCAGCTGCCCCGCCGTCCAGTACGCGGCATCACGCACCAGGCTGGTGGACAGGCAAACACCCGGTTCGCCCGCCGCTTGCATGGCGGCGGTCTGCAACCAGACCTGCAGGGTGATGTCCAGCTGGCCGCTGGCGCGGTTGGCAGGTGAATCCAGGTAAGGCAGCGGCTGCGGGTCATCGGCCGGCCGCGTGAAGGCGCTGCGAAACGGCGCCAGCGCCTCCATCGTCACCACCCAGGGCGACACCGTGCTGGCAAAGTTCTTGGCCAGAAAGGGCCCCAGAGGCTGGTATTCCCAAGGCTGGATGTCGCGCGCCGACCAGTCGTTGAACAGCGCGACGCCAAACAGGTGCTCTTCGGCCTGCGCCATGGGCACCGGTTCACCCAGCGGGTTGCCGGCGCCGATGAAAAACGCCAGCTCCAGTTCGTAGTCCAGCCGTTGTGAGGGGCCGACCGTGGGCGTGTCGGCGCTGCCCTTGGTCTGCCCTTGCGGCCTGCGGATGGGGTGGCCGCTGGCCACGATGGATGACGCCCGGCCGTGGTAACCGATGGGCACCCACTTGTAGTTGGGCAGCAGCGGGTTGTCGGGCCGGAAGAGTTTGCCCACCGTGGTGGCGTGGTGGATACCGGTGTAGAAGTCGGTGTAGTCACCGATGGCGCAAGGCACGGTCATCTCGGTGGCGGTTTGGGGCAGCAGGCACGGCGCCAGCGCGGTTTCTTGTGCGCTGCCCTGGCTGAGCGCTTTCGACAGGGCCGCCCGCAGTGTGCGGCTGGCACCACGCCCCAGCGCCATGAAGGCGTTCAGGTTGCCAGCGGCCAGGGGTTGCAGCAGGCTCGCTATATCGGCTGGCCAGACCACCGCCGACAGCGCCTGGTGAAGGTCCAGCACTTGATCGCCAATGGCCACGCCGACGCGCCACGGCGCCATGCTGCCTGCAGGGCGAAAGCGCCCGAACGGCAGGTTCTGGATCGGAAATTCGGTTTCCGACGTGTTGGCCGACACAACCCAGCTGCGCAGGTCGGCTTGGTGGGTGCTGTCCAGTGTCATGCTTGAAATTGATCCTTCAGGCCCTGCCAGCAGTTGGCGTAGGCGGTGTCCAGCGCACCACCCTGCATGGCATAAGGCGTAGGCACAAAGCGATAACGGCTCTCGAACATGAAGGCCAGCGTGTTGTCCAGCTTGTGGGGCGCCAGCGCGGCGTTGCTGGCCTTGGTGAAAGCGTCAGCGTCGGGTCCGTGCGGCACCATGCAGTTGTGCAGACTGGCGCCGCCGGGTTTGAAGCCTTCGGGCTTGGCGTCGTATTCGCCCAGCACCAGGCCCATGAATTCACTCATGATGTTGCGGTGGTACCAGGGTGGGCGGAAGGTGTCTTCAGCCACCATCCAGCGCGGCGGGAAGATCACGAAGTCGCAGTTGGCCACGCCGGGCGTGTCGCTGGGGCTGGTCAGTACGGTGAAGATGCTGGGGTCGGGGTGGTCGAAGCTGATGCTGCCGATGGTCATGAAGTGGGCCGTGTCGTACTTCATCGGCGTCAGGTTGCCGTGCCAGGCCACCACGTTGAAGGGTGTGTCGGACTGGGTGTTGCGCCACAGCTTGCCGCCAAACTTCTTGATCAGTTCATAGGCGCCGGGCGTGTTTTCAAAGGCTGCCTGCGGCGCTTGGAAGTCACGCGGGTTGGCCAGACCATTGCTGCCGATGGGGCCCAGTTCGGGCAGGCGCAAGGCTGCGCCGTAGTTTTCGCAGACATAACCACGCGACGGACCGTCGGGCAGTTCCACCTTGAAGGCCAGGCCGCGCGGCACCAGGGCGATTTCGCCAGGCCGCACGTGCAGGATGCCGAGTTCGGTGATGAGCACCAGACGGCCCATCTGCGGCACCAGCAGCATCTCGCCATCGCTGTTGACCAGCGCGCGGCGCTGCATGGACTGGTTGGCGGTGTAGACCAGGGCGCCGATACCGGCTTGCGCGTCAGCGTCGCCGCAGGCGGCCACCGTATGCAGGCCGTCGACAAAGTCGGTGGGCACGCCGGGCATGGCAAAGGGGTGCCAGCGCAGCGGGTCGGGTGCCACCGCGGCGGCACGGGCGGCGCCGGTGATCCACCAGGGCTGTTCATAGGGCTGGTAGGCGCCGGTGACCACCGCAGGTTGGCGTCGGTACAACCAGCTGCGGCGGTTTTCGGCGCGCGGCGCGGTGAAGGCGGTGCCCGACAGCAGTTCGGCGTACAGCCCGTGGGGCGCACGCTGTGGGCTGTTGCGGCCCTGCGGCAGCGCGCCGGGCACGGCCTCGGTGGCAAAGTGGTTGCCGAAGCCCGACAGGCCGGTGCTGCCTGGCGCATCGATGTCGGGTGCGGTGGCTGGGTTCATGGCGTTGCTCCGGTGGAGTTGTTGGCCGCAGACATATCTGCGCTGTCACGTGCAGCCTGCAAAGCCTGCCGCAATACGTCTTGCGAACCGATGTGGTTGGCCAGCAGCAGCACCAGTCGCGCGTTCAGAGCATGGCTCTGAGCACTGTCCAGGTCGCGGTGGCAGTCGATCAGGGCTTCGTAAAAGTCGTCGGCTGACTCGAAGTGGGGTGTGGTGATCAGGGTCATGGCAGTGTTCACCGGCCGTTCAAGCCCGTGCCAGGGCGCGGCGCAGCGCGCCAGCCAGCTGGGTGGTGGTGGGATGTCGCCAGCGCGCGCACACGTGCTGGTCGGGGCGCAGCAAGTAGGTGGTGCCGGGGCGCGCGTCGTAGCGTTCGGCCAGCGGGCCTTCGCTGGGCAACACCAGCACCTGCACCGGTTGCAGGCCCAGGCTGGCAGCTTGCACCGCGCGCTGGATGGTTTCCGTGTCGGCGCCGTCGAACACCAACGCGGTGAAGGTGTTGCCTGACAGGCATCGCAACAGCCACGCCGGCTGACCGGGCACGGTCAGCGGCGCGTCCACGGCGGGTGCACCCGGTGGCAGGCCTGCTGTGAAGCCGTCGTCGGGCTGGTCGGCCGTGTTCAGCGGCGACTGGGTCAGCGCAGACGGTGTCGACAAACGCCCGCTGTTGACCAGCTTGCGCGCAAAGGCATGTTGGCGCGCCAGACTGAGCGTGGCATCCCGGAACAGGCGCGACACCTCGCTCTTGGGCGTGATGAAGTCGGTGGCGCGGGTGGAATTCAGGATGTTTTCGTCAGCCGCAAATTCGCGCTCGCTGGCATAACTGTCCAGCAGCGCCTTGCCCGCCTGGCCACGCAACACCAGGTCCAGCTTCCAGGCCAGGTTGTCGGCGTCCTGCACGCCGGAATTGGCACCGCGCGCGCCAAACGGTGAGACTCCGTGTGCAGAGTCACCCACAAACAGCACACGGCCATGGGCAAACTGCGCCATGCGCAGACAAGCAAAGGTGTAGACGCTGGCCCATTCCAGCTCGAACGGCACTTCGTGGCCCAGGGCCTGCCGCATCATGGCGTTGACACGGGGCACGATGCGGTCCGGCTGTTTTTCGAGCTCGGGGTCGGCGTCCCAGCCCAGCTGGAAGTCGATGCGCCAGACACCGTCGGGCTGGCGGTGCAGCAGCACACTCTGGTTGGGGTGGAACGGCGGGTCGAACCAGAACCAGCGCTCGGCCGGGAAGTCGGCCTGCATGCGCACGTCGGCAATCAGGAACCGGTCGCGGAACACACGGCCCTTGCTTTCCTGCCCCAGCAGGCTGCGCATGGCGGAACGTGACCCGTCACAAGCCGCCACGTAGTCAGCCTGGATGCGGTATCGACCCTCGGGCGTGTCGACGTCCAGCTGCACCCCGTCGGCGCCCTGCTGCACCCCGACCACCGCGTTTTTCCAGCGCATGTCGATGTTGGGCAACGCCGCTGCGCGCACGGCCAGGTAGGCCTCGGCGTAGTACTGCTGCAGGTTGATGAAGGCCGGGCGCTCGTGGCCGGGCTCGGGCAGCAGGTCAAAGCTGTACAGCGGCTGATCCTTGAAAAACACCCGCCCCCGATTCCATTCCACCCCCTTGGCGCACATGACCTCGCCGACCTGCAGCCGGTCCCAGACCTCCAGCGTGCGCTTGGCAAAACAGATGGCGCGAGAGCCGCTGGACAACCGGTTGTCGTTGTCCAGCAGCAGCACCTTCTGGCCACGCTGCGCCAGGTCGATGGCCAGACTCAGGCCCACCGGGCCCGCACCCACCACCACCACCGGGTGTGTGGCCGGTGTGGGCGCGTCCTGGTCGGGCGAACGTTGGTAGGCGTATTCGTGCGCCTGGATCTGCGCGCCTGTGGCCGCGTAGTCCAAGGTTGCGGTCGAAACTGCGGTCATGGCGGTTTCCTCTGCCTCACTCAGCCTTCCAGGGCTTCCCACATGGCCTGATCACGCTCAGCCGTCCAGATGCGGGGGTGCACATGGCTGGTGGCCTCGTCGTAGGCGCGGGTGACGTCAAAGGGCATGCAATGGTCGAAGATGACCCACTGGCCATACTTGGGCTTCAGCTTGGCATAGGTTTCGCGGTAGACGGCCTTCAGGTCCTTGCCGGCGGCAGCGCCGGCTTTGACGCTGGCGTACAGCTCGGAAATGAACGCACCGGTGGAGGCCAGGCCGGCCTGCACCTGCTCCTCGCCTTTCAGTGCAGGCCCACGGCCGGGCACCAGGGCCAGCGGCTTCAGGGCGGCCACGTTGCTCAGGGTCTGCGGCCAGTCGCTGAAATAGGCGTCGCCCGCATAGGGTGTGGCGTCAAACTCCACCAGGTCGCCCGATAGCAGCGTGCGTTCCGCCGGCAGCCAGACCACCGTGTCGCCCTTGGTGTGGCCACGGCCCAGCTGCAGCAGTTGCACTTCCAGCTTGCCCAGCCACAGCGTCATGCGGCCCGAAAAGGTCATGGTCGGCCAGGTCATGCCCGACGGCACAGATTCCACATTCTGAAACAGACGCGGGAAGCGGCCGATCTCGCTGGCCTTGTCCTGCTCACCACGTTCAACGATCAGGTCGCGTGTATCTTCGCTGCTCACGATCTGCTGCGCGCCGTAAGCCGAAGCACCCAGCACCCGCACCGCGTGGTAATGCGTCAGCACCACATATTTGATGGGTTTGTCGGTGACCGTGCGGATACGGCGGATGACATCGGCCGCCATCGCCGGTGTGGCCTGCGTGTCGGCCACCAGCACGCAGTCGTCGCCGATGATGATGCCGGTGTTGGGGTCGCCTTCAGCGGTGTAGGCCCAGGCATGTTCTGACAATTGTTCAAACGTGACCTTTTTTTCTTCCAGGTCAGCCTGGCTGGCGAATTTTTTTTCAGTGGACATGCAATCTCCAAACGAGTTTGTTATTTGAGCGGTGGCGAGCAGACCCAGCCAAAGAATTTGGGGTCGCTTCAGAGCCAATGACTTGGTCACGGCACGCTGAACGCCTTATGGAATTTGTCATCAGCAAACAGCTTTGCAGTTTAGACCCATCCTTTCCTCTTTGCAAATCGATTTGCGCTGAACTAACATGCAGCAGCACATGACCAATCCAGCGATGTTGCAAATCCCTACCCAAGCTGCCAGTCCCGTCAACAAGGGCCAGCGTGCAGTGCAGTCCATTGAAGTGGGCGGCCAATTGCTGCTGGCCCTGGCCGCCAGCCCGGAACCGATGACGTTGAAAAGTCTGGCGGCCAAGGCTGGCCTGCCGCCAGCACGGGCCCACCCCTACCTGGTCAGTTTTGCCAAATTGCAACTGATCGTGCAAGACGGCGACAGCGGCCGTTATGCCCTGGGGCCGGCAGCACTGCAACTGGGGTTGACCTGCCTGCACCAGCTGGACCCTGTGAAAGCCGCCTGGCCGGTGGCCCAGGAACTGGCCAGCCGCACGGGCTATGCGGTGGGCTTGGCGGTGTGGGGCAACTTCGGCCCCACCATCGTGCGCATGCACGAAGCCCGGCACCCGCTGCACCTGGCCATGAAGGCCGGCACGGTGATGTCCATCCTGGGCACCGCGACCGGCCGAGCCTTTGCAGCGGCCATGCCGCTGGAACGCATTGCGGGCGCTATGGCCGTGGCCCTGGGCGACGACGAAACCGAACCCCGGCCGCTGGTGGTGGACAAAGTGGCTGAATTGCGTGCCGCGTGCAACGAAGTGCGTGAACATGGGGTGGCACGCGCCGCCGGACGCCCAGTGCCCGGCGTGAATGCCTTCAGTGCCGCGGCGCTGGACCACGAAGGTGAACCGGCCATCGTCATCACCGTGCTGGGCCACCAGGACCACATGCCGGTAGAGTGGGACTCGGCACCCGCACTGGCCGTGCGCCAGGCCGCCGCGGACATCTCCAACCGGCTGGGCTGGCAACCGCGCCCAGCACCG
>JAHECB010000442.1 GCA_024641925.1 Betaproteobacteria bacterium | reverse complement strand
CACCATCTTCTTTTCGTGCGAATACAGCCCCGGCGCCACAAAGGCCCAGACCTGGTACAGCACCACCGGCAGCGCCAGCATGAAGGCCGCCATCAGGGTGATCTTCAGCGGCACCAGGATAGGCGAGATCACATTGGTCGCGATCAGCGTGGCACCCTTGGGCAGGTGCGCCACCAAGGGCGCTGCCAGCAGGTCGTACAAGCCGGATGGACCGGGCCACAGGGCCAGTACGGCAAAGGCGACGCCGATGGCGATGACCGCGCGGATCAGCCGGTCGCGGAGTTCAACCAGATGCGAGACAAAGGGCGCTTCGGTGCCGTCCAGTTCGTCGGGTTTGTTGGCGCCGGCGTCGGGGCTGCTGTTAGGGTCATCGCTCATCGTTGTTTGGACGATGCCGGCCGAAAACGCGCCACACGCGCCGCGCCGGAGAGCGCCTTGGTACGGATGCCTTGCCGCTGCTTGTACCACTGCGGCATGGCGCCCCGCTTCAGCCGCCAGTTTTTCTTGGGGTGCTGGTAGCGGGGTGCTGCCGGTTCTGACGGCGTGTAGCCCAGGGCGTCAGAACCGCTGCTGCCGTCCAGCCCCGCCGTGACATCTTTCCAGTCGTTTTCAAAACCGGTGCTGACGTCGTTGACTTCCTTGCGAACGGTGTTTTGCACATCGCGCGCCGCATCTTCAAACTGCGTGCGCATCTTTTTCAGTTCGTCCAGTTCGATCGAGCGGTTGACCTCGGCCTTGACATCGGACACGTAACGCTGCGCCTTGCCCAGCAAGTGCCCCATGGTGCGGGCCACCTTGGGCAGCTTCTCAGGCCCGATGACGATCAGCGCCACGGCGCCGATGAGGGCAATCTTGTCGAATCCGAAATCGATCATGCGGGGGTCGGTTGGCAGATGAGGTGGCGCTGGTTGCGCCACGCCATGACTGCAGTCGCGGGCAGATCAGTGCGCGCGCCTGGCTGCAGATCAGCTCTTGGACTTGGCTTCGACGTCAACGGTATTGGCGTCCACACGCTGCGCGCTGGTGACCTGCTGGGGCGGGCCATCGCCTTCGCCGGCCTCACCGCCACTTTTCATGCCTTCCTTGAAGCCCTTGACGGCGCCACCCAGATCCGATCCGATGTTGCGCAGCTTCTTGGTGCCAAAGATCACCACCACGACCAGCAACACGATCAGCCAATGCCAAATGCTGAACGATCCCATGTTCTTTTCTCCAATGAAGCCAAGCCCGCAGGCCAAGCCAATGATTCTACGGTTGAGGCACAGGCAGCCGCGCCGGCTGCCCTCGCAATTCACCCTTTGGACCAGGGCCTGGGCCCGCCCATCACGTGCATGTGCAGATGGTAGACCTCTTGTCCACCGTCCTTGCCGGTGTTAATGACCGTGCGAAACCCGTTGTTCACGCCCAGTTCCCGCATCAGTTGTGGTGCCAGTCCCAGCATACGCCCCAGCAGCGCATTGTGTTCCGGCCCTGCGTCGGTCAAGCTGGCGATGTGTCGCTTGGGAATGATCAGCACATGCACGGGGGCCCACGGGTTGATGTCGTGGAAGGCCAGCAGTTCTTCGTCCTCAAAGGCCTTCTGGCACGGAATCTGGCCGGCGATGATCTTGCAGAAGATGCAGTGGGGGTCAGCGCTCATGATTTTCTGGCGTCCAAGGTATCAAGCTGGCAGGGGCATGGGCCGGTATTCTGCAAACGCCCACCAGCCGCGCGCAAACCGGTACAAATACCACAGGCCGATGCAGAACCAGGCCAAGGCGCCGGGCACCCACAGCAGCAGGAACAGCGGCGCGGTCAGGGTCAGCCACAGCAGCGTGAACCAGAACGTGCGCGCCTGCCAGCGAAAGTGGCTGCGGTAAAAGGTATCGGGCAGTTCAGGCCGCTTGAAGTAGTTCAGCAGCATCGCCACCAAGGAAAACGCGCCCGCTGAAAACCATGACAGCGTGTGCAAGCCATACATGACATGCGTCAGCGTGCGCAAGCCTTGATGGCTGTCTTCCTGGGCGGGGTTGCCCTGCAGTATCACGTCGTTCATCCGGCACCTCCTTCTCGGTGTTGCAGCTTGCGCAAGGCAAATTCGTCCAGACCGGACAGACCTTCGCGCCGTTCAAGTTCGGCCAGCACATCGGCCGGCCGCAGGCCGTGGGCCGCAAGAGCCACCATGCAATGGAACCACAGATCGGCGGTTTCGGCCACGATGCGGTCGGCATGCCCGTCCTTGGCGGCCATGACCAGTTCGGTGGCTTCTTCGCCAATCTTCTTCAAGATGGCGTCGGTGCCCTTGGAAAACAAGCGTGCGACGTAGCTTTTTTCGGGGTCGCCACCGGCTTCGGGCTTGCGGGACTCGATGACGTCAGCCAGTCGCGCCAGACTGTCCTGCGA
>JAHECB010000216.1 GCA_024641925.1 Betaproteobacteria bacterium | reverse complement strand
GGCCGCGAATTTATGTCCAGTTCAACCGAACCCTCATGGCAGGCCGCACAGAGAGATCGCGGCCTGCGGCCGGATCAAGCCCCAGAACTGTTCATAACTGCGTGCTGTGCATAACGCTGCACTGCCGTCGGTCAATTTCTAGGCACCCGCTTCAGACTGGGTGCGGTCGGTCAGATTGCGCTGGCGAATGTCGGCGGGCGCCGAAACCTGCCGCTCAGGGATCGCTGGATCGGTCGGCTGCTTCGCTCAGAAACCTGACTTTCATCCCCAGCTTTGTGGATGAATTGCGCGGTCATCATGAAGTTGGAGTCCAACGACAGTCCCGCCTTACGCGGACTGCTGCTGACGACCCTGAAGAGACAGAGCCCACCGTGAATTCACCGCCCTGAAGCGGTCTGTCGCACATGCACTGAGGCCCGAGAAGGTGATCCCACACCGCAGGGCACCCATTGGCAGGCAGCACTGAGGGCGATTGAGGCACGGCGCACGGCTTTAGACCGTGCGGGCTCACCGCTTCGGGAGCCTCGCGTGCAAGCCAGCGGCCGGAAGCCCCAGCGGGCTCCGGATGGCGCCCCGGTTCACTACGAACGCCACCGCCCGGAACAGACCACGCTGTACCGCCTCGTCCAGCAGCATGCCGCGAGCTTCTTTGCGCAGACTGAGGCGGCCACAGGCGCCGACCTGCCGCAGTTTGTGAAGGCTGAGCCCGTACACAAACAGTCCAGTGGACTGTTCATGCCTGGCGAGGAGTCGGGCCACTGGCCCGGCGCGCCCTGCAAGCGGCCTGACGCTGCCGAACAGTGACCGTTCAGGCGACCCGGCAGCCGGGGCTGCTGGAGTCGGCTGCGTCCGAGGGATTGAGGGACCGATACAAGCGGGCTGGCGACAAGGGATAACCCGCAGATAGCCCCCTGAGGCACACGATATCGGGCGGCGCTATCCTCCGGTGACCGTTGAAGGTGAGGGCCGAATAATGAAACAAGAGCACGTCATCAGGCACCCCTTGTCGCTGCCAGGCGGCGCCGGTTTCTGCCCGTGTTTCTGCACGGATGGGCGATGGTGCCGCTTCACCGGCCTGGGGCGCGTCGCGGTAGACGATGTCAGGGTGCTCAATCAGCGCCGTTTGCTGCGCGCCATTGGCGTGCAGCTCGTACCGGACTTTGACAAACAAGGGCTGGCCGCTGCGGCCAAGCTTGCTGCGCACCTCTTCAATGGTCGACGTGCGTATCACCTCGTCGCCCACCCGCAGCGGCTGATTGAACTTCAGCTGGCTGCCCGCCCACATGCGCCTGGGCAGGCTCACCGGCGGCATGAAGCCGCCACGCTGCGGGTGGCCGTCAGGCCCGATCTCGCTTTGCCGGTGCAAGGGCAGGAAGTACAACCAGTGCCACAGCGGCGGCAACGCGGTACCGGCCAAAACCGGCGCGGCCGGATGGTCCAGCGCGGCGGTCAGCGCCGCGAAGGGCGTGGGGCCCAGGATGTCTCGCTTTTTGTTCGCTGCGCCCTATCCAGGCTCTGAAGTCATTGTCCTCAGGCATGGGCCGATACTCTAGCGGCTCACCGTCCGCTGTGGCAGCGCAGCACTCACAGCGATGTGCCCGATTCAGCCTCGATCAAGATGACGCGGAAGTCGTTGACATTGGTCAGCGTGGGACCCGTCACCACCGCGTCGCCCAGTGCGCCGAAAAAGCCGTGGCCGTCGTTCTGGGCCAGCGCGTCCTGCGGCTTCAGGCCCAGGGCCCAGGCACGCGCCAAAGAGTCAGGTGCCCACAGCGCACCGGCTATTTCTTCCTGGCCGTCCACCCCGTCGGTGTCACCCGCCAGCGCGTTCACACGCGGATGACCACCCAGCGTCAGGCCCAGCGACAACAGGCATTCCACGTTGCGCCCGCCCTTGCCCTGACCGCGCACCGTGACCGTGGTTTCACCGCCCGACAGCAACACACAAGGTGCGCTGAAAGGCTGGCTGCGTTGTGCCGTTTGCAGTGCCAGCCCGCCCAGCACCTTGCCCACATCGCGCGCTTCGCCTTCCAGCGCGTCACCCAGGATGTGTGCCGCGTAACCGGCCTCGCGCGCCACCGCAGCGGCGGCCTCCAGCGCCATCTGCGGCGTGGCAATCATGCGCACCTCGGCGCCCGCAAGGCGCGGGTCACCGGGTTTGATGGACTCGCCAGCGCCGCTCTCCAGAACCGCGCGTGCCGCTGCCGGCAGGCTGATGTCGTAACGCTTGATGATGGCCAGCGCGTCGGCGCAAGTCGTTGGGTCGGCCACGGTAGGGCCCGAGGCGATGTTGATGGGGTCGTCGCCCGGCACGTCAGAAATCAGCAGCGTCAACACCCGCGCCGGATGGCAGGCCGCCGCCAGCCGACCGCCCTTGATGCGCGACAAATGCCTGCGCACACAGTTCATTTCGCTGATGGTGGCACCCGACTTCAGCAAGTCGCGGTTCAGCGCCTGTTTGTCCTCAAGCGACAAACCTTCTGCAGGCAAAGGCAGCAGCGATGAGCCACCGCCCGATATCAGGCACAGCACCAGGTCGTCGGCATGCAGCCCGCTCACCAATTTGAGCAAGCGCTCGGCTGCCGCCAGGCCCGCCGCATCGGGCACCGGGTGCGAGGCTTCAACAATTTCAATATGCTGGCAAAGCACGGCATAGCCGTAACGGGTGACCACCAGGCCCGACAGCGGTCCCGGCCAATGCGCTTCCACCGCCTGCGCCATGGCGGCAGAGGCCTTGCCCGCACCGATCACGATCAGACGCCCCTTGGGCGGCGCAGGCAGATGGGCGGGGATGGTCAGTGCCGGCTGCGCGCTGGCCACCGCCGCATCAAACATGCGCCGCAGCAGCAGTTGAGCGGCGGCGTGGGGGCCGGCGTTGGTGTTCATTTTCGCCGGCACCCGCCAAGGCGGTTCAAGTCGCGTCCTGACCGATCTCGAAGTTGGCCATTTTTTCCAGGGCTTTGACCATGGCCGAGTGGTCCCAGGCTTTGCCGCCGTGCGCGGCGCAGGCGTTGAACAGCTCTTGCGCGTTGGCTGTGTTGGGCAGCGACACACCCAGCGCCCGCGCGCTTGAAAGCGCCAGGTTCAGGTCTTTTTGATGCAGCTCGATGCGAAAGCCGGGATTGAAGGTGCGCTTGACCATGCGCTCGCCATGCACTTCCAGAATCTTGCTTGAAGCAAAACCGCCCATCAAGGCCTGGCGCACGCGCGCCGGATCGGCACCGGCCTTGGCCGCAAACAGCAACGCTTCGGCCACGGCTTCGATGTTCAGCGCCACGATGATCTGGTTGGCCACCTTGGCGGTTTGGCCGTCGCCGACACCGCCCACCAGGGTGATGTTCTTGCCCATCAGCTCAAACAGGGGTTTGACTTTGGCAAAACTGGCTTCCGTGCCGCCCACCATGATGGACAGCGTGGCGTTCTTGGCGCCCAGCTCACCGCCGGAAACAGGGGCGTCCAGGTAGTCGCAACCCAAGGCGTTGATCTTGGCGGCGAAGGCCTTGGTTTCGATGGGCGAGATGCTGCTCATGTCGACCACGGTCTTGCCTTTGCTGATGCCGGCGGCCACACCCTTTTCACCAAACAGCACGTCGGCCACATGCGGCGTATCGGGCACCATGATGAAGATGATGTCGGCCTGCTGCGCCACTTCCTGGGCGCTCTTGCAGGCCGTGGCCCCAGCGCTCAGCAGCTCAGCCGGCGCGCCAGAACGCGTCTGCACAAACACCTGGTGACCGCCCTTGAGCAGTTGGCCGGCCATGGGCGCGCCCATGATGCCCAGACCGATGAAACCAAGCTTGAGTGAAGCGGTGCTCATGATGAAGTCCTTTGTATTTTTCAGGTTGCAGTTTTCGGCAGCCAGGCCAGGCCGGCTTCGGTGGTGGTGGCGGGCTTGTACTCGCAGCCGATCCAGCCGTCATAACCGATGCGGTCCAGATGGGCAAACAAGAAGGCGTAGTTGATTTCGCCCGTGCCCGGTTCATTGCGCCCTGGATTGTCGGCCAACTGAATGTGACCGATGCGTGGCAGGTACTTTTGTGCAGTGGCCGCCAGCTCACCTTCCATGCGCTGCGCGTGATAGATGTCGTACTGGATGAAGGCGTTGTCGGCACCCACCTCATCGAGCAAAGCAGCGGCCTGCGCGGTGCGGTTGAGATAAAAGCCCGGGATGTCGAAGCTGTTGATCGGTTCGATCAGCAACCTCAGGCCGGCGGCTTTGAGCGCCTGGGCAGCAAACCGCAGGTTGTCCACCAGGGTGCGGCGCAGTTCCGCTTCAGGGACACCGACAGGCACTTTGCCCGCCAGGCAGTTGAGCTGTTGCACACCCAACACCTGGGCGTACTGAATGGCTTGCGCCACGCCGACACGGAATTCTTCAACCCGGTCGGGCAAGCAGGCAATGCCGCGTTCGCCGCCGTCCCAGTTGCCGGCAGGCAGGTTGTGCAGCACCAACGTCAGCCCGTTGTCGTCCAGGCGCTTTTTGATGTCGGTCGCTTCATGGGCATACGGAAACAAGAACTCCACCGCCTTGAAGCCCGCACGTCCAGCGGCCTCGAAGCGGTCAAGAAAGGGCAGCTCGGTGAACAGCATGGTCAGGTTGGCAGCAAAACGTGGCATCTTGGTTTCCTTGTATTTCTTGAAGTGAGGGCACCAGCGACGGCGTCGCTGGTGCGGGGCTCAACTTCACTCCAGCAGGCCCGCCATTTCCAGGCCCTGGCGGCCTTCGGGGTGGCGGCAGTCGATGTCTTCAAACTCGTTGATCTTGTCGATCTCAGTGCCCATGGCGATGTTGGTGACCTTTTCCAAAATCACTTCCACCACCACCGGCACGCGGTATTTGCGCGCCATGGCTTGCGCTTCCACCACCGCGTCGCGGATCTTTTCAGGGTCGGTCACGCGCAGGCTCTTGCAGCCCAGGCCTTGCACCACGGCTTGATGGTCGACGCCATAACTCTTGAGGTTGCCGTCTTCGACGTTCTGGTTTTCAAAGGCCAGCTGCACGCAGAAGTCCATCTCAAAACCGCGCTGGCTTTGGCGAATCAAACCGAGGTAGCTGTTGTTGACCAGCACCTGCACATAGGGCAGGCGGAACTGCGCGCCCACGGCCAGCTCTTCAATCAAGAACTGAAAGTCGTAGTCGCCCGACAAACCCACCACGGTGCGGGTGGGGTCGGCAGCCACCACACCCAGCGCGGCCGGAATCGTCCAGCCCAGCGGGCCGGCCTGGCCACAGTTGATCCATTGGCGCGGGCCGTAGACGTTCAAGAACTGGGCGCCAGCAATCTGGCTCAGGCCAATGGTGGTGACGTAGATGGTGTCGCGCGGCAGCACCTGGTTCATTTCTTCGTAGACCCGCATTGGCTTGATCGGGGTCTCGGTATAGTGCGTCTTGCGGTGCATCAGCTTCTTGCGTTCGGCGCAGCGCGTCGCCCAGACGCCAAAGTCTTTCAGCTTCTGGGCCGCCTTGCGTTCGCGGGCCACTTGCACAAACAGCTCGAGTGCCAGCTTGGCGTCGCTGACGATGCCCAGCTCGGGGTTGAAGACGCGGCCGATCTGCGTCGGTTCAATGTCCACGTGCACAAAGGTGCGGCCCTTGCAATAGACCTCGGGGTTGCCGGTATGTCGGTTGGCCCAGCGGTTGCCAATGCCGATGACGAAGTCGCTGGCCAGCATGGTGGCGTTGCCATAACGGTGGCTGGTCTGCAAGCCCACCATGCCGGCCATCAGCGGGTGGTCGTCTGGAATGCTGCCCCAGCCCATCAGGGTGGGGATGACGGGCACGCCGGTGAGCTCGGCAAACTCCACCAGCAAATCCGAGGCGTCTGCATTGATGATGCCGCCGCCGGCCACGATCAAGGGCTTGGACGCCGCTGCCAGCAAGTCCAGCGCCTTTTCAATCTGCTTGCGCGTGGCGCCGGGTTTGTACACCGGCAGCGGCTCGTAGGTCTCGATGTCGAATTCGATCTCTTCCATCTGCACGTCAAAAGGCAGGTCGATCAAGACCGGGCCCGGGCGACCACTGCGCATCAAATGAAAGGCCTGCTGAAAGGCGCGCGGCACCTGGGCGGCTTCACGCACCGTCACGCTCCACTTGGTGACCGGCTTGCTGATGGACTCGATGTCCACCGCCTGAAAGTCTTCCTTGTACATGCGGGCACGGGGTGCCTGGCCTGTGATGCACAAAATCGGAATGCTGTCTGCAATGGCCGAGTACAGCCCGGTGATCATGTCGGTGCCGGCGGGGCCGCTGGTGCCGATGCACACCCCGATGTTGCCCGCCTTGGCGCGGGTGTAGCCCTCGGCCATGTGCGAGGCGCCTTCCACGTGGCGCGCCAGGATGTGGGCAATGGACTCTCGTTCGCGCAGCGCGGCATACAGGGGGTTGATGGCGGCGCCGGGGACGCCAAAAGCCTGCGTCACGCCTTCTTTTTCCATCACCAGCACGGCGGCCATGGCGGCCTTCATCTTTGCCATTGAGAGTCTCCTGTTGGGGGTTCAATAAAATGAAAGACCGATAGTGGCGGCAGACCCGCGATGACGGAAGCCCTGCCCAGGGCATTACGGTTATTCCAGAATGGAATGTGGGCACATCCTGTGTCCCAATCAGCACCATGGACCGCATACAAGGCATCAGACTTTTCATCCGCGTCGTGGACCTGGGCTCGTTCAGCAAAGCGGCCGCCGACATGGGCATGGGCCAGCCAGCGGCCACCAAACAGGTGGCGCAGCTGGAAAAGCAGCTGGGCTCGCGGCTGCTGCACCGCTCAACCCATGGCGTGATGCCCACCGAGATCGGCCTGCTGTATTACGACAAGTGCAAGCTGATCGCGCACCATGTGGAAGAGGCCGAATCGGTGGCGGCCCTGATGCAGTCTCAGGTGCAAGGCGGATTGCGCATCAGCACCTCGGTCGCTTTTGGCCGCCGCGTGCTGGTGCCGCTGGTGATGCGCTTCATGCAGCTCAACCCCAAGCTGCAGGTTGAGCTGTTGTTTGAAGACCGTTATGTGGACCTGGTCGAGCAAGGCATCGACCTGGCCATTCGCATGGGCCGGCTGGCCGATTCCACCTTGGGTGCTCGCTTCTTGGGCATCAACCCCTGGGTGGTGGTGGCTTCACCGGACTACCTGGCGCAGCGGGGCACGCCGCAAAAACTGGCTGACCTGGCGCAGCACGATGCACTGGTCTACAGCACGGTGCAGGGCGATGCACGCTGGTTGTTTACCGGCGCCGACGGCCGCTTGCGGCCCACGGCTGTGAACAGCATCTTGCGGTCCAACAACCTGTCGGCCTTGTTGGCCGCAGCACGCGGCGGCATGGGCCTGGCGGCTTTGCCTTGGTATGTCGCACATGAGTCGGTGGCCGCCGGTGCGGTGCAGCCGGTGCTCAGCGATTGGGCACTGCCCTCGCAGGAGATCCATGCGGTGTACCCGTCACCGCGCCAGGTGCCCGCCAAGGTCAGTGGCTTTGTGGAATGGCTGCAGGGGCAAATTGGAGAGAACTGGTGGGAGAGGGCGAGTTGAAGCCACGGCCGAGTCCATCCGCGCTGGCGGCGCGTTGCATGTCGGGATTGCACGGCTGCTGGCGGAGAAGGAGGGATTCGAACCCCCGGTACGGGAGGACCCGTACGGCGGATTTCGAATCCGGTGCATTCGGCCACTCAGCCACCTTTCCGGGGTGTGTTCAGTGCTTTTCACGCGGGGTGTGGTCAGGGTGGGCGGCAAATCGCCACCGGTGCGCGAAAGGCGTGATTCCAGTCGCAGCTCAAGGTGCTGCCCGCGCATCAAGCCAAAAGCCGGTGCGGATTTCGTCATGGGTCAGGCGGTGCACTTCGACCGTGCTGACCTGGTTCAACACCCCCAGCTTCAACGCGGCCGCGTCACTCAGGTCGATGACACGACCGGCCACAAACGGCCCGCGGTCGTTGATACGCACCGCCACCTTGCGCCCATTGGCCGGTTTGCGCACCCGCGCGCAGCTGGGCAAGGGCATGGTCTTGTGCGCCGCTGTCATGGCCAGCATGTCGTAGGTCTCACCGTTGCTGGTGGCGCGGCCATGGCATTTGTGGCCACACCACGAGGCCGCCCACTTCGCTCAAAGGCAGGTCGACGGTCAGGGGCACCTGGCGCTGACCATGGACTTCATTGGGCTTGTTGGGACCGCCGTTGCGCAAGGGCTCGACACGAGGCACGGCATCGGGCGTCAGCGCCAGACCCTCGGGTATCACCAGCGGCGGGCCGTCGCGGTCAGGCGACAACGGCAGGCGGCCACCGGTACAGCCAATCACGCTTGCCATTGTCAGCAGCAGCAGCAGCCTGCCGGCCAGCGCTGCAGGGCCGCGTCGCTGTGCTCGGGGTGCACCACTTGCACCATCTCGATCTTGTCAAGCTGGTGCTGGCGAATCATGCCGCGGGTGTCGCGCCCGGCGCTGCCCGCTTCAGACCTGAAACACGGGCTGTGCGCCGTCAGTTTGACGGGCAACTGTTCGGCTTCCAGGATGCGTTCGCGCACGGTGTTGGTGAGCGAGATTTCGCTGGTGCTGATCAGGTACAGCGCACGCCCTGGCGCGGAGCGCGAACGGGTGCAGGCAGTGGTCGACCGGCTGACAGGGGAGCACCGCCAGCTGGAGGCTGGGTGGTACAAGCTGGAGCCGGCGCTGAAGGACGTGGTGAAGGGGCGCGACTCGACGCTGGCCGCTGCTGCCGTGCATTCACGGGTCAAGACCTACACCGCGCATGCGCGCTACGAG
>JAHECB010000215.1 GCA_024641925.1 Betaproteobacteria bacterium | reverse complement strand
TGGATGACATCATGCGGCTACGGTCTCTTGTGCCGCTGGGGGGTAGCGGCAGTCCAAAGCAAGCTCGTTGGACAATATCCAAAGCCCCCACCCCACTGAGCTCGACAACCTGCCACCCCCCGCATGAGCAAAAACCTGCACACCGCCGCCTACGTCCACGCCAACCTGTACAAGGATTCCGTTGCCCTGATGCGGGTGGCCCAGCGCCTGCTGGCCCTGCCGGGCGTGGTCAATGCCACCTTGCAGATGGGCAACCCGGCCAACAAGGACATCCTGCTGGAAGCCGGGCTGCTGGGCGCTGCTGTCAAGGACGCCGGCCCCAGCGACATCATGGTGGTGGTACAGGCCCGCACAGCCGCCGAATGCGACGCCGCGGTGGCGCAGAGCAAGTCCCAGCTGGCTGGCACTGACGAAGCGGCTGCGACAGGCGACCCGGCGCAGGCCGCCATTCCGCGCACCTCGTTGGCCATGGGCGCTGCCGGCCTGGCGGGCGCCAACCTGGCGCAGATTTCGGTGCCCGGCGCTTATGCCGCGGCGGAGGCGTTGAAGGCGGTGAAGCTGGGGCTGAATGTGTTCTTGTTCAGCGACAACGTGCCGCTGGCGCAGGAAGTGGTGCTGAAACGGGAAGCGCAAAAGCGCGGCGTGCTGGTGATGGGGCCCGACTGCGGCACCGCCATCATCGGCGGCGTGCCGCTGGGTTTTGCCAACGCCGTGCGGCGCGGATCGATCGGCGTGGTGGCCGCTTCAGGCACCGGGCTGCAGGAGATGACCACGCAGGTGCACCGCATGGGCGGCGGCATCAGCCATGCGATCGGCACCGGCGGGCGCGACCTGAAGCTTGAAGTGGGCGGCGTCACCATGCTGCAGGGCATTGCGCTGCTGGCCGCCGACCCTGGTACGCGGGTCATCGCCATCGTGTCCAAACCGCCCGCGCCCGAGGTGGCTGCGAAGGTGATGGCGGCGCTGCAGGCCGCCGGCAAGCCGGCCGTGGTGCTGTTCATCGGCGAGCCCTTTGCGCCCAGCGCCGCCAGCCGCGGCGCCATCCGGCGTGCCGGCACCATGGTGGACTGCGCGGCGCTGGCGGTGAAGCTGGCCGGTGTGCGGCGCGGCGCCGCCACGCCCTACGTGCTGCCGCGCAAGCCCCGTTTTGCCCAAAGCCAGCGTTACCTGCGCGCCCTGTACGCCGGCGGCACCTTCACCGCCGAGGCGCAGGTGCTGTGGGCCCAGGCCGGCCTGAAGGTGTGGTCCAACGTGCCGCTGGACGATGCCTTGACCCTGGCCAAGCCGCGCCAGCGCAGCCAGGAACACACCGCGCTGGACCTGGGCGATGACGCCTTCACGGTGGGCAAGCCCCACCTCATGATCGACCAGGCCGCGCGCATCGACCGGCTGATGCAGGAAGCCGCCGACCCCAGCGTGCGCGTGGTGCTGCTGGACGTGGTGATCGGCTGGGGCGCCAATGCAGACCCCGCGGCCGAACTGGCACCGGCCATCGTCAAGGCCAAGGCGCTGGCACAAAAGGCCGGGCGCCATCTGGCGGTGCTGGGTTTTGTCTGCGGCACCGAAGACGACCCACAAGGCCTGTCGCGGCAAGAAGCCCAATTGCGCCAGGCCGGCATGGTGCTGGCCGGCAACAGCGCCAACGCCGCCTGGTTGGCTGGTGAGTGGGTGCTATGAGCACGCGGCCAACCCCCGTCAAATCAACCGGCCAGCCCCGCAAGCGTGTGGTGGTGGCCCTGGGCGGCAACGCCGCCTACCCACCCAACATCAAGGGCACGGCCGAAGAACAACAGCAGCTGATGCACCGCGTCTGTGGCCACCTGGTGAAGATCATCCAGTCGGGCTGGCAACTGGTGCTGACCCACGGCAACGGCCCGGTGGTGGGCAACATCCTGTACCGCATGGCGCGCACCGCGCACGAACTGCCGCCCATGCCCATGGACGTGTGCGTGGCACATTCGCAGGGCGGCATGGGCTACATGCTGCAGCAGAGTTTTGCCAACGTGCTGGTCGATCATGGCCTGGACATGGTCGTGTCGTGCATCGTCACCGAAGTGGAAGTGGACGCCAAAGACCCGGCCTTCAGCAAACCCACCAAACCCGTGGGCAAGTTTTTCAGCGAAGCCGACGCCCTGGACATGGCGGCCAAAACCGGCTGGGTGTTTGCCGAAGATTCGGGCCGTGGCTGGCGCCGCATGGTGGCCAGCCCCAAACCCCGCAAGATCCTGGACCTGAAAACCGTGGACGCGCTGATGGAAGCGGGTGTCATCCCCATCGCCTGCGGCGGCGGTGGCGTGCCGGTGGTGCTGGACAGCAAGGGCCACTGGTCGGGTGTGCCCGCCGTCATCGACAAGGACCTGACCAGTGCCATGCTGGCCGCGCACCTGCATGCCGACGCGCTGATCATGCTGACCGGCGTGGAGCGCGTGGCGCTGGACTTCAACCAACCCACACAACGCTGGCTGGACCACCTGACGCTGGAAGAAGCCCAACAGCACGCCGCCAGCGGCCAGTTCCCCGTGGGCAGCATGGGGCCCAAGATCGACGCCGCCATCAGCTACCTGCAAGGCCTGCCCAACGCCAACCATGACGGCAAGGTCATCATCACCTCGCTGGAACGCGCTTTTGACGCGCTGATGGGCCAGGCGGGCACCCACATCACGCTGAAGGCGCCGGGCGCATGACCGCGGCGCTGGCGCCAGCCTTGATGCCAGCGGCCCCGGCCCCGGCGCGTGCACATGCGCTTGCGAATGTGCACGCGCTGATGCCGGTCCCCGGCTTTGAAAACACCGACTACGCGCTGCTGCAAGGCCGCATCGTCTGGGCCGGCACACGGGCCAAGACCGACCACCCGCGCCATGCACACGCGCCCTGGCACCCACCAACTGCACGCTTGAACGCCACACGCCTGCGCGCCAACGCGGCGCTGTTGGACGCTGCGCTGCAAGCCCATGCGCCCAAAGGCCTGCTGCTGTGGCTGGCGGGTCGGCCGCTGCCCTTTCCCATGCAGACGGCGGTACCGCGTTTTGAAGCGGTACGCCAGGCGCTGCAAAAGCAGGATCTGGACGCTTTTGAAGCTGCCGCATTGCGGGTGCTGGGCCTGGGCCATGGCCTGACCCCCAGCGGTGACGACTTCATCGGCGGGGTGTTGTTCACGCTGGTGCATGCCCCCATCAAGGCCTGGCGTACAGGCTTGCCGGCTGTCAAGAACCGCCTGCACCAAGCCGCCCAGACGGCCACCAACCCCATCAGCGCCGCCCTGCTGGACGACCTGATGGCGGGCGCCAGCTACCGCGCCTTGCACGATTTGCTACTGGCCTTGCACAAGGGTCATGCAAGTGCCGTCGACGCGGCCGTGGCCTATCTGCTGACCCTGGGCGCCAGTTCCGGCGCCGACCTGCTGGCCGGCGTTCGGCTGGCCCTGCAAACCTCATCACCCCAAAGCTCACAGCCATGAACCTGGACACCAACCCCCTGCTGACCCAAGCCCCTGCCGTGCTGAACCTGGGCATCGACGGCTTCAACGACAGCATCAGCGCCCACGGCGGCCATGTTGAAACCCTGCCCTGGCGTCCGCCGGGCAATGCCGACGCCAAACTGGCCTGGAACCTGGCGCGGCTGATGGGCGACGAGCGCATTGCCGCGGCCAATGAAGAAGCCACGCAGCGCATCATCAAGTCGCGCCCGATGTGGGAAGACATTGCCCTGCGCGCCGACGGCGTCTGGCCCGAGATGAAAGGCACCCGCCTGCTGCTGCACGCCGGCGCGCCGGTGGCCTGGGGCGACATGTGCGGCCCCATGCACGGCGCCATGATTGGCGCGGTGTTGTATGAAGGCTGGGCCAGCACGCCTGAACAAGCGCAGCAGATGCTGGAACGCGGCGAAATCGACTTCGCCCAGTGCCACGACTTCAAGGCCGTGGGCCCCATGACCGGCATCATCAGCGCGTCCATGCCGCTGATCCAGGTGCGCGACGCCACACACGGCAATGTGGCCTACACCAACATCAACGAAGGCATCGGCCGCTGCCTGCGTTTTGGCGCCAACGACCCCGACGTCATCAAGCGCCTGAAGTGGTTTGAAACCGTGTTGGCGCCGGTGCTGAAGGCCGCCGTGCGGCATGACTTCGACAAGACCGGCGGCATCGACCTGAAGGCCATCCAGTCGCAGGCGCTGCTGATGGGCGACGAGGTGCACAGCCGCAACGCCGCGTCCACGTCGCTGTTTTTCATGACGCTGGCGGTGCCGCTGGCGGCGGTGCAGAACGGCGCGAATGCCATCCCGCAAGACCATGTCTTCCAGACGCTGGACTTCGTGGCCAAGACCTCGCAGTTTTTCCTGAACTACTCGATGGTGTCGTGCAAGGCCATCATGGACGCGGCACACGGTGTGCCGTTCAGCAGCGTGGTCACGGCCACGGCGCGCAACGGCACCACCACGGCGCTGCGCGTCAGCGGGCTGGGCCAGCGGTGGTTCACCGCCAAGTCCGAACTGCCGGTGGGCCTGTTTTTCCCGGGCTTCAAACAGGAAGACGCCTGCCCCGACATCGGCGACAGCGCCATCACCGAAACCGCCGGTTTCGGCGGCTGTTCGTTTGCCGCCTCCCCCGCGCTGACGCTGCTGGCTGGCGGCACCGTGGGCGACGCGGTGCGCTACAGCCGCGAGATGTACGAGATCACCGTCACCAAGAACCCCGCGCTCAGCCTGCCCGCGCTGGACTTTGCCGGCGCGCCCTGCGGCATCGACGTGCGCAAGGTGGTGGACAGCGGCATGCGCCCGGTGGTGACCACCGGCATTGCACACAAACAGGCCGGCGTGGGCCAGATCGGCGCCGGCATCGTGCGCGTGCCCATGCCCTGTTATGTGGCGGCATTTGAAGGCATGGCGGAACAGTTTTTGCAAGACTGATCAAGCCCCCGATCACCCCCCGGATCTCAACCCGAATTTCACCCGCAGGACACCCCATGCGACAGACCCTGACATCTCCCCGCGGCATGGTCACCGCGCCCCACCACCTGGCGGCCAGCAGCGCCTGCGCCGTGCTGCGCGAAGGCGGCAACGCGCTGGAAGCCATGGTGGCGGCGGCGGCCACCATCGCCGTGGTCTACCCGCACATGAACTCGATTGGCGGCGACGGGTTCTGGCTGATCTCCGAACCCGGCCAGGCGCCCGTGGCCATTGACGCCTGCGGACGCGCGGCAGGTCTGGCCACGATGGACTTCTACGCCAGCCAAGGCCACACCCAGGCCATTCCGGGCCGCGGCCCGCTGGCCGCCAACACCGTGGCCGGGGCCGTGTCGGGCTGGCAGCTGGCGCTGCAGCACAGCCTGGGGCTGGGTGGCAGGATGCCGCTGTCGCGCCTGCTGCAAGACGCCATCTGGTATGCGCGTGAAGGCGCGCCCGTCACGCAAAGCCAGGTCAACTTCACCACCAAATTTCTGCCCGAACTGGGCGGCGTGCCCGGCTTTGCAGGGCAGTTTCTGGACAGCACGTCGGGCGCGGCACAGGTGCCCACGGTCGACACGCTGCGCCGCTACCCCGCGCTGGCGCAAACGCTGCAAACCCTGGCCGACAAGGGCCTGGGCGACTTCTACCGCGGCAGCGTGGCCGACGCCATCGCAGCAGAACACGCCCGCCTGGGCGGGCCGCTGCGGCTGGCCGACTTGCATGGCCACGCGGCCAGCATCGTGGCACCGCTGAGCGTGAACGTCAGCGGTGCCACGCTGTTCAACATGACACCGCCCACGCAGGGCCTGGCGTCGCTGATGATCCTGGCCATCTTCGACCGCCTGCGCCAGCGCCACCCCATTGCCGAAGCCGACGGTGTGCCCTACCTGCACGCCATCGTTGAAGCCACCAAGCAGGCCTTCAAGGTGCGCAACCGCCACATCGCCGACCCCGCCACAATGGCCGAGCGCGGTGTGACGCCCGAGCAGTTTCTGAGCGACAGCTTCATCGACGCCTGCGTCAGCGCGGTCGACATGCAAAGGGCCCTGCCTTGGCCCGAGCCGCCCATCCACGGCGACACCATCTGGATGGGCACGGCCGACAGCCACGGTCGCATGGTCAGCTACATCCAGAGCGTGTACTGGGAATTTGGCTCGGGCGTGGTGCTGGCCGACACCGGCATCGCCTGGCAAAACCGCGGCAGCAGTTTCCAGCTGAACCCCCGGTCGCACCTGGCGCTGGCGCCGCACAAAAAGCCCTTCCACACGCTGAACCCGGCCCTGGCGCACTTTGACGACGGCCGGCGCATGGTCTACGGCAACATGGGCGGCGACGGCCAGCCGCAAAGCCAAAGCGCCGTGTTCAGCCGCTATGCGATGTTTGGCCGCACGCTGCAGCAGGCGGTGAGCGCACCACGCTGGCTGCTGGGCAAAACCTGGGGCCAGGAAAGCACCACGCTGAAGTTTGAAAACCGCTTCGATGCCAACACCATGGCCGCCTTGAAAGCCATGGGCCACGACGTGGAAGTGCTGGCCGACGACTACAGCGATACCATGGGCCATGCTGGCGCCATCGTTCGGCAGCCCGACGGTTTGTACCTGGGCGCGGCCGATCCGCGCAGCGACGGCCTGGTGTCGGCGTACTGAGCAGCTTGATGTTCAACAGCGCGGCCCGCAACAACCGGTGGGCCTTGACCCATGGATGAGTTGGAGTGCGTGGTGGTGGGCGCGGGTGTCGTGGGCCTGGCGGTGGCGCGTGCGCTGGCCCAGGCCGGCAGAGAAGTGCTGGTCCTGGAAGCCACACCCTGGATCGGCAGCGCCACCAGCTCGCGCAACAGCGAGGTCATCCACGCCGGCCTGTACTACCCGCCCGGCTCGTTGAAGGCGCGGCTGTGTGTTGAAGGCAAGGCTGCGCTGTATGCCTATGCCCAGCAGCGCGGTATCGGCCACCGCCGCTGCGGCAAGTTGATCGTCGCCACCTCGCCCGACCAGCACGCCGGCCTGCAAGACATCCAGCAGCGCGCAGTGCGCTGCGGCGTCAATGACCTGCAGCTGCTCAGTGCCGACCAGGCGCGGGCGCTGGAGCCTGCGGTGCGCTGTACCCAGGCCTTGTTGTCGCCCTCGTCGGGCATCATCGACAGCCATGCGCTGATGCTGTCCCTGCAAGGCGACGCCGAAGCCGCCGGCGCGATGCTGGTATTGCGCAGCCCGGTGCTGCACGGGCAGGTAACGGCAGGTGGCGTGGTGCTGCAGGTGGGCGGCGACGAGCCGATGCAGCTGCGCACGCGGTTGCTGGTCAACGCCGCCGGCCTGCACGCGCAGGCCCTGGCGCAGCGTCTTGAAGGCTTGGCCCCGGACTGCATACCGCCCTGCCACTGGGCCCGCGGGCACTACTTTTCACTGCCCGGCAAAGCCGCCTTTTCGCGGTTGATCTACCCCATGCCGGAACCCGGCGGCCTGGGCACCCATGTGACGCTGGACCTGGGCGGGCAGATGCGCTTCGGCCCCGACGTGCAATGGGTGCCAGTGACCGAACGGGATGCCGAGGACTACACGGTGGACCCGGCCCGCGGAGCCGCCTTCGAAGCCTCGGTGCAACGTTACTGGCCCGACATGCCGCTGGGTCAGCTGCAACCCGCCTACGCCGGGCTGCGCCCCAAGATCGTGGGCCCGGGCAAGCCGGCCGCCGACTTTTGCATCGACGGCGTGCGGCAGCACGGCGTGCCGGGCTTGATCAACCTGTTCGGCATCGAGTCGCCCGGCCTGACGGCTTCACTGGCACTGGCCGACCATGTGGCGGCGATGGCGGCAAACGGCTGACCCGAGCGGAAGGAACCGCAACAGGCCGCAGCCCGCCAGCCCTTCAGTCCGCTGCCGGCAACGCCGCCAGGCGCAGGTCCAGCTGCATCACCAGACAGGTGTCGCCCCCCAGCCCCAGCCGTTGGCACAAGCTGGCATCGGTGGTGGGTTTGAACTCGCCGATCAAGGCCTCGCGCACACCAAACACGGCGTCGTTATCCAGGTAAGGATCTTCGGCGTCGAAGATCTCGGTCACCAGGCTGCGGCAGCCTGGTGCAGCCACGATGACGTGGGCATGGGCGGCGCGCCACGACGATCGGCCGGCGGGTTGCACCAGGTCAGTCCAGACCGGGCCGTCGGTGGGAATCTGGTAGGGCACGGGGCGCACGGTGGCCATCTCGAAGCAGCCCTCCGTGTCCACTTTCAGCCGGCAGCGCAGGTTGTCGCTGGGTTGGCTGGGGTCGATCTGCCAATACAGCCCATTGGCGGCGTTCTGCCAGTAGTCCAGCGTGGCGCCCGGCAGCGGCTGGCCGTCGACGCTGCACACCTGGCCACGCAGCACCACGGGATGGCCGGCGTTGCTGCCGATCAGGTTGACCGGGTTGTCGCGCCAGGGTGAGCCCGCCGTGTGGAAGGGGCCCAGCACGCTGCCCGGCGTGGCGCCCGGGGCGCTGCCGAGCAAGTCCACCAGGCTGGACAGACCCATGACGTCGGACAGCAGCGAAAATTCGCTGCGGCTGTCGTGGGTCATGGCGGCCGTGCGGTGCAGGAAGGCCAGCGCGTCGCGCCATTCGTCGTGCGTGAGCTGCACGTCCTTGGCGTAGTTGTGCAGCGCCACCACCAGCGTCTGCACCAAGTGGCGACGGCGCGGGTCGGTCAGGCCGGCAAAACTGCTGCTGGCCGCTTCGGTGATGTTGTCCAGGCTCAGGTTTCTCATGGTCAGACTTTCAGCAGGTCTTGTTCATGCGGTCACCGGGTTGGACAACACGCCAACGCCCTCGATCTCGACCTCGATGGTGTCGCCCGCCTTCATCCACACCGGCGGGTTGCGGGCATAAC
>JAHECB010000214.1 GCA_024641925.1 Betaproteobacteria bacterium | reverse complement strand
GCATCCAGAAAGACATCAACGCTTTGGGCGCCGTCAACTTGGCCGCGCTGGACGAACTGGGCAGCTCGCGTGAACGCAAGACCTTCCTGGACGCGCAAAACGCCGACCTGCAGGAAGCCATTGCCACGCTGGAAGACGCTATCCAGAAGATCGACCTGGAAACACGCGACCTGCTGGCGAATACGTTCAACCAGGTGAACGAACATTTTGGCCGCATGTTCCCCAGCCTGTTTGGCGGCGGCAACGCGCGGCTGGTGATGACGGGCAGCGAAATCCTGGACGCCGGCGTGCAGGTGATGGCGCAGCCCCCGGGCAAGAAAAACAGCACCATCCACCTGCTGTCGGGCGGCGAAAAGGCATTGACGGCGATTGCCCTGGTGTTTGCCATCTTCCAGCTGAACCCGGCGCCCTTCTGCCTGCTTGACGAAGTGGACGCGCCGCTGGACGATGCCAACACCGAGCGCTACCGCAACCTGGTCACTGAAATGAGCAAGGGCACGCAGTTTCTTTTCATCAGCCACAACAAGATCGCCATGGAAATGGCCGAACAACTGATTGGTGTGACGATGCAGGAACAGGGTGTGTCGCGCATCGTGGCGGTGGACATGCAGTCGGCTTTGAGCATGGCCGAGGCCGCGTGATGCGGCTGTTGCAAGGCACCGCATCGCCATGACCTTGACGGTTGCTCTGGCCTTGCTGGCGGTGGCGGTGCTGCTGGCGCTGGCCCTGCAGGGATGGTGGTCGGCGCGGCGGCTGCAGCCGCGACCCGCAGCGGCTGCAGAGGCACCGTTGTCTCGTCTGGAGCCTGATCTGAACGGAAACCCGGACCGCGCTGAGTCCGGCACCGATACGGCCTTTTCCGATACACAGCCCGGCCCCTTGAGCCATGCGCTGCGTCGCGCCGTGCCACGCCTGGACCCGCTGATCGATGCACTGGTCACGCTGCGCCTGGACTCGCCGGTGGTGGGTGCGTTGGCCGTGGCCCACCAGCCGGCGGCGCGCCGCGCGGGCGCCAAGCCGCTGTACATCGAGGGCCTGGACACCGAAACCGGGGAGTGGGAGCCGTTGACGACTGCGCACCGCTATTCCGAATTGCAGGCCGGTGTGCAGCTCGCGAACCGCAGCGGGCCGCTGAATGAAATCGAATATTCGGAGTTTGTGCAGAAGGTGCAGAGTTACGCCGAGGCTGTGGGCGCCAGCCCCGAGATTCCGGACATGCTGGAGGTGGTGGCCCGCGCCCGCGAGCTCGACGGCCTGAGCAGCCCGCTGGACGCGCAGTTGAACATCAGCCTGCGCAGCAACGGGGCGCCCTGGAGCGTGGCCCTGGTGCAGCAGATAGCCGCGCGCCTGGGTTTCATGCCGGGGTCGGTGCCTGGTCGCATGGTGGTGCCCGCGGCACAGGACGCGGCGCCACCGCTGCTGCTGCTGACGCTGGACCCCAACGCCGCTCTGGCCGAAGACCCGCAGGCCAGCGTGGTCTCGCAATGCCTGGTGACGCTGGACGTGCCGCAGACGGCTGAAGACCAGGAGCCGTTCCCGGCCTTTTACCGCGCCGTCACCGAGTTGGCCGCGGGCCTGGACGCCACGCCGGTGGACAACGACGGTGTGCCCATCAGCCTGCAGGCTTTTTCCACCATCGGCAAGGAACTGGAAGACCTGTACCAGCAGATGCAGGCGCTGGACCTGGCGGCAGGTTCGGCCGCGGCGCGGCGTCTGTTCAGCTGAGCTGACCGCCTTACATGTTGCCGACGCCCACGGGCACGGCGCTGCAGCAAAATTCAGCCATGGCCGACACCCACCCAGAAGCGCGTGCACAGGCTTTGCGCGCCCTGTTGCACCACCATGCGCACCGTTACCACGTGCTGGACGCCCCCGAAGTGCCCGACGCCGAATACGACCGGCTGTTCCAGGAACTGCAAGCGCTGGAAGGTGCACACCCTGGGTTGCTGACACCCGACTCGCCAACCCAGCGCGTGGGTGGTCGGGTGCTGGAGGGTTTTGCGCCGGTGCGACACGCCATGCCCATGCTGAGCATCCGAACCGAGACCGACACCACCACCGCGGGCGCCATGGCCTTTGACCAGCGTGTCCGGCGTGAATTGGAATTGTCGGTGGACGCCGAGCCGGTTGAATACGCCGCCGAGCTGAAGTTCGACGGCCTGGCCATCAACCTGCGTTACGAGCAGGGTGTGCTGGTGCAGGCCGCCACGCGTGGCGACGGCGAAACCGGCGAAGACGTCACCCAGAATATCCGCACCATCGGCCAGATTCCGCTGCGCCTGCAGGGCACCGGTGTGCCCGATGTGCTGGAGGTGCGCGGCGAGGTCTTCATGCGCCGCGACCACTTCGAAGCGCTGAACCAGCGCCAACGCGACAAGGGCGAGAAGACCTACATCAATCCGCGCAACACTGCAGCCGGCGCCGTGCGCCAGTTGGACCCGGCCATCACCGCGCAACGCCCGCTGTCGTTTTTTGCCTACGGTCTGGGCGAAACAAAGGGCTGGGCACAGCCGCCCACCCACAGCGCCACGCTGGATGCGCTGGCGGCGTTGGGGCTGCCGGTCAGCGCCGATCGCGCGGTCGTGCACGGTGCTGCGGCGCTGGCGCAGTTTCAGCAGGCCATGGGCGCCAAGCGCGATGGGCTGCCGTTTGACATCGACGGTGTGGTCTACAAGGTCAACCGCATCGACCTGCAGAAGCGCCTGGGATTTGTGTCGCGTGAACCGCGCTGGGCGGTGGCGCACAAGTACCCGGCGCAGGAGCAGATGACACGCCTGAACGACATCGAGGTGCAGGTGGGGCGCACCGGCAAGCTCACGCCCGTGGCCAAGCTCGAGCCGGTGTTTGTGGGTGGCACCACGGTCAGCAACGCCACGCTGCACAACGTGTTTGAACTGCGGCGCAAGGGGGTGCGGGTGGGCGATACCGTCATCGTGCGCCGCGCCGGCGACGTGATCCCCGAAGTGGTCGGTCGTGTCGTCGCGCAGCCTGGCCCGCGCCAGCCCTACGTGCCCAACTACCGTCCGCCGGCCACCTGCCCGGTCTGCGGCAGTGCGGTGTTGCGTGAAAAAGGCGGCATGGACCACCGCTGCACCGGCGGTTTGTTTTGCGCGGCGCAGCGCAAGCAGGCGGTGCTGCATTTTGCGGGCCGCCGTGCCATGGACATCGAAGGCCTGGGCGACAAGCTGGTGGACCAGTTGGTGGACGGTGGCGTCATCCGCACCTTGCCCGACCTGTACAAGCTGGGCCTGAGCAGCCTGGTGGCGCTGGAGCGCATGGCGGACAAGAGTGCCCGCAACGTGGTGGCGGCGCTGGATGCCAGCAAGACCACGACCCTGGCGCGCTTCTTGTACGCGCTGGGCATACGCCACGTGGGCGAAACCACGGCCAAGGACCTTGCGCGCTACTTTGGCGGCATTGACGCCTTGATGGACGCGCACATGGACGCGCTGCTGCAGGTCAGCGACGTGGGCCCAGTGGTGGCGCAAAGCATCCACACTTTTTTTGGGCAACCGCACAACCGTGAAGTGGTGGAGCAGTTGCGCGCAGCCGGCATCAGCTGGCCTGAAGACGATGGCGACGTGGCCAACCTGCCGTCACAAACCCTGGCCGGCAAGACGCTGGTGCTGACGGGCACCTTGCCCACC
This sequence comes from Betaproteobacteria bacterium, assembly GCA_024641925.1. GTDB lineage: Bacteria > Pseudomonadota > Gammaproteobacteria > Burkholderiales > Burkholderiaceae_C > Rubrivivax. The sequence continues at coordinate 5,160 of JAHECB010000214.1, read as the reverse complement.
ATGAGCCGCGACGAGGCCAAGGCCCTGATCGAGGCCGCCGGTGGCAAGGTGGCGGGCTCGGTGTCCAGGAAGACCAGCTACGTGGTGGCGGGCGCTGAGGCCGGGTCCAAGCTGGACAAGGCGCGTGAACTGTCCGTGCCGGTGCTGGACGAAGAAGGGCTGAAGCAGTTGTTGGTGCGTGCCGTATAGCGAGTCGGTCCGGCGTCACCAAGTTCCGCCCCAAAGTACGAAGTGCAGGTATCGTGTTGCCCACAGGGTTGAGGTGAGCATCTTGCGCAAGCCCTGAACGCAGAAAAAGCAGGAAGTGTTGCCATGGCCGTACGCGAAATTCTGAAGATGGGTGACCCGCGCTTGTTGCGCGTGGCGCCGCCCGTGACCCACTTTGGCAGCGACGAATTGCGTGCCCTGGTGGTGGACATGTTCGACACCATGGCAGCCGCCAACGGCGCAGGCCTGGCCGCACCGCAGATTGGTGTGGACCTGCAGCTGGTGATCTTTGGCTTCACCCACAACGAACGCTACCCCGATGCACCGCCGGTGCCCGCCACGGTGCTGGTCAACCCGGTCATCGAGCCCCTGGGCGACGACATCGTCAACGGCTGGGAGGGGTGTCTGTCCGTGCCCGGCCTGCGCGGGCTGGTGCCGCGCTGGACACGCATCCGCTACAGCGGCTTTGATGCCGAAGGGCAGCGCATCGAGCGTGAGGCCGAGGGTTTTCACGCCCGCGTGGTGCAGCACGAATGTGACCACTTGATCGGGCGCCTGTACCCCACCCGCATGAGCGACCTGACGCAGCTGGGTTTCACCAGCGTGCTGTTCCCGGATCTGGACCCCGACGCGGACGAATAGGGCCACAAGGTGACGCATCGCGTGGTCTTCACAAGCCTTTACAAGCCTTGGGGTCCACCTTGGCCGCCAACCGGGCGTTGGAAGCTCATGGCAAACCTGAAAATACACCCGTCTTCGCCCTGGCGCAGCCTTGCGCACAGGTTTCTGACTGACTCGGTGCTGCTGTTGGGTGCAGCGCTGATGCTGCTGGCGGCGCTGGCACCAGGGCTGGCCCATGCACAGGACGACCCACCCGGGCGTGTCGGGCGCCTGATCAACCTGGAAGGCCAGGTGTTGTGGTTTGACGACGAAGAGGCCGTTTGGACGGCTGCCCAGCGCAATCGGCCCCTGACCACGGGCGACAGCCTGGCCACCGGTCCCGACGGGCGGGTGGAACTTCGGGTCGGCTCCAGCGTGCTGCGCCTGGCGCCGAACACACAGCTGGATGTGCTGCAACTGGATGACGAGCGCATGGTGTGGCAACTGCACCGCGGTTCGGTGGCCTTGCGTGTGCGCACGCCCGAAGCGGCGCAGGAAACCGAGCTGGTGACCAACGAGGTGCGCTTGCGCCCCGAAACGGCCGGGCACTATCGGTGGGACCGCGACGGTGACACCACCTGGGGCGGCAGCTGGCTGGGCAGCTTGCGCGCGCAAGCGGCGGCCGGCTGGCTGGTGGACAGCGGCGAGCGCTTGTCGTTCTGGAGCGAAGGGGGCGGCAGCGAAGGTGGGGTGCTGCGCAGAAGTTTCAGCCGCCTGCCCCTGGATGCCTTTGCACAAGCCGTGCTGGCCGAAGACCGGGCGGACGATCAGCGCCAGGCGCAGCGCTGGGTTTCGCCTGAAATGACCGGCGCCGAAGACCTGGACCGCTATGGTCAGTGGGAGCAGCACCCCGAATACGGCGCGTTGTGGTTTCCCACCCAGGTGGCCGCCGACTGGGCGCCCTACCAGCGAGGCCATTGGACCTGGGTACGGCCCTGGGGCTGGACCTGGGTGGACGACGCACGCTGGGGTTTTGCACCCTTTCACTATGGCCGCTGGGTCAGCTGGCGCGGGCGCTGGGCCTGGAGTCCCGGTGCCTATGTCGAACGGCCGGTTTATGCGCCGGCCTTGGTGGCCTGGGTCGGGGGCCTGGGCGCCGGCATTCAGGTTTCAGTGGGCCGGCCGACGGTGGGCTGGTTGCCGTTGGCGCCGTGGGACCTGTTTGTGCCGCACTACCGCCATACGCCCCGCTACAGCGAGCGCATCAACGAACAGCGGTGGCCTGATCGCCGCGACCGGCGCCCACAACGCCCGGACCGCGATCGACCGGGTGTGTACGGCAACCACGCTGTGCCAGGCGCGGTGACCGTGGTGCCGCGTGATGTGGTGCTGCGCCGGGAGCCGGTGGCGCCCGCGCTGATGCGCGACCGCTGGCCAGACGGCACGGGCCGCAACCGCAACGGTGATCGGCCCGGCACTGGCCCATCAGCGCCCCGATTCGACGGCCTGCCGCCGGCCTATGAGCGCGGTTCAAGGACGCCAACCGTTCGCATCGAGTCACCAGCAGAGCTTGCCGGGCCGCCGGCGCCAAACCACAGGCCGGTGCCCGGCGTCACCGAGGCTGCAACGCCGGCCGGCCCAGCGGTGTTCTTGCCCGGTCCACCGGCGGGCCGCGTGCGGGCGCCTGATCGGATGGATGTGCCCGCAGCGCCGGCTGCGACGCCGCCCCAGCGTCGGTTTCCGCCAGCCGCGCAGGTTGAAGAGCGTGGTGGCAACGGGCGTGTCGGGAGCAAGCCTGACGGCAACGTCGGCAACAACAGGGGCGGCAACAGCGGCAACAGCGGCAATAGCAGGGGTAACAGCATCGGTAACAACAACAGCAGTCGCAACAACGACATGCCCGCCTGGTCACAGGGCGGCCGGTTCGGCCCACCAGCGCCCGCCGCATCACCCGCTGCATCGCCTGCCCCCGCGGCACGTGCGGCGCCGGCGCCACCACCGGCTGCCCGGCCTGCACCTGCCGCGACCCCCTCGCGTACACCGCCAGCGGCCAGGATGCAGGGGCCACCGCCACCGGCCGTGGTGCCGGACGCGCCCCAGCGCCCTGCGCCTGATCGGGCCAGTCGGGCGCCGCGTGAAGAGCGAAACAGCGCACCGCCAGCGCAAAAGCGCGTGCCTGAACAGCGCGGCCGCGACCGACGTGTGGACCGGGAGCGCGAGGCAGAGCGCTGACAGGGCCGGGTTGGATGCCGGTATGACAACCGGGTCATGGTGTCGCCTGCCGGTTGCCGCCGCAGGCTCGATGGTCTAGACAGTCGCCTGTTGCTGGCAGTCTTGCCGGCCCAAGAGGTCGCCGGTTCGGCTACTTCAAACGCAACAGCGGCAGCAACGCCGGCCAGACGTTGTCCAGCATGCGCGGGTGCGCTTCAGCCTTGGGGTGGATGCGGTCGGCTTGAAACAGCTCGTCGGCATTGGGCGCGTCGGCCACGCCCGCCAGGATGAAGGGCACCAGCGCAGCGCCTTCGGTGCGCGCCACCGTGGCAAACAGCCCGGCCAGTTTTTCGTTGTAGCTGCGGCCGTAGTTGGGTGGCATCAGGATGCCGGCCACCAACACCTGGGCACCACTGGCTTTGGCCAGGCGGGTCATTTCCGCGAGATTCTTCTGGGTCATGGCCAGCGGCAGGCCGCGCAGCGCGTCATTGGCACCCAGCTCGATGATCACCAGCTGGGGCTTGTGCCGTGTCAGCAGCGCCTGCAGTCGAGACCTCCCCCCCGAGCTGGTTTCACCACTGATGCTGGCGTTCACCACGCGCCAGGGCAGCCCTTGTTTGGCCAGGCGCTGTTCCATCAATGCCACCCAGCCGCTGCCACGCTGCAGACCGTATTCGGCCGACAGACTGTCACCCACCACCAGCAGGGTGGGCGGTGGGGTTGCAGCCAGCGCCAGCGAGGCTGTCCCCGGCAGCACCAAGGCCAAGGCGCCGGCCGCCAGAATCGGCACCGTCACCCGGCTACAGTGCAGCATCCAGGCGCGTCGCGTCAGCAGACGGGCCGTCTGTCGACGCTCACTCCACACAGGTTCAATGTCCGAAGCCCTCATCACTGTCCACAAGGTCACCAAGCAGGTGGCCGATTCCACCGGGTCATTGACCATTCTCCACGACATCAGCTTTTCGCTGCAGGCACGCCAGTCTGCAGCCATTGTTGGCGCCTCGGGTTCTGGCAAAAGCACGCTGTTGTCGATACTGGCCGGGCTGGACACACCCACCAGTGGCACCGTCACCATCGCCGGCACGGCGCTGTTTGCCCTGGACGAAGACGCCCGCGCCGCGTTGCGGGCGCAGCAACTGGGTTTTGTGTTCCAGAGCTTTCAATTGCTGGGCAATCTGACCGCGTTGGAAAACGTCATGCTGCCGCTGGAACTGATGGGCCGCAGCGACGCCCGTGCTGCAGCCACCGACATGCTGGGCCGCGTGGGCCTTTCAGAACGTTTGCGGCACTACCCCAAGGTGCTGTCCGGCGGCGAACAGCAGCGTGTGGCGCTGGCGCGTGCCTTCGTGGTGCGGCCTGCCGTTTTGCTGGCCGATGAACCCACGGGCAGTCTGGACTTTGCCACTGGCGAAAAGGTCATGGCGCTGATGTTCGAACTGAACCGCGAGATCGGCACCACGCTGGTGATGGTCACGCACGACGCCGGCATTGCCGCACGCTGCGACCGTCAGTTGCACATCGAAGCGGGCCGGTTGTTGCCGGACTGACACCGGCCTGGCTGGTGGGTTGGCGGCCGCTGAGCCACCCAATACCGCCAAGCGTGCCTGCAGGGATCAATGCAAGACCAGCAGCGGCAGTTTGCTGCCCGCCAGCACCGCCTTGGTCTGTGAGCCAAACAGGAATTCGCCAAACACGCCACGGCCGTGCGTCACCATCACGATCATGTCGCAGGCATGTGACTCGGCCGCCGCGATGATGGCCTTGTCCACCTGCGGGACCTGGTCGAACACCCCTTCGAACGGCACTTGCGCCCTGTTGGCCGCCGCGCGAAAACGTTCCAGCACCGGCCGGGCGTGGGCCAGCGCCGCCACTTCGCTGTGGTGCACCTCGTCTTCGATATACGACCGTGAACGGGCACCCGCTGCCAGCTGCGGCGCGGGTTCGGCCACAAAGCCCACGATGGTGGCGCCCAGCTGGTGGGCCAGGTCCACGCTGGCATCGATGGCCTTGTCCGTGAGTTCGGTGCCGTCTACGGGCACCAGCAAGCGTTTGACGAGCATCGTCGGCCTCCGGGGTTGCAGGGTTGATGCGAAGAAGTTGTCAAGCTAACGGATATCTCGCCGGTGTTACATGATCTGGCGC
>JAHECB010000213.1 GCA_024641925.1 Betaproteobacteria bacterium | reverse complement strand
GCGGATGACGGTCAGCGGGTCATGGTCGAAGTCGGTCATGGCCGGCGCATGACTGACCACGGTGCCCAGCGCCACCTTGGTGGTCATCTGGTTGAACAGCCAGGCCGCGGGTGCGGTGCCCAGCGCACGCGCCAGGTGAAACTGCGCCGACCAGCCCGACGAACCCTTGGCGCCGGGAAACACCAGCACCTTGCCAGCGAAACTCTGGCCGCGCAGTTCATGCCGCGTTTCGACCACGGTGCCGGTGCGTGGGTCCACACCGCCCCAGCCCGAGATCTGGTCCCGGGTGACCAGCGCTTCGCCTTCGGCCACACCGCCCACCACACGCCGGCCTTTGAGCACCCAGGTTTCAGCCCGGCGCCGTGAAATCGCCGCCGGTGCCTTCGGCAGCCGTTCGGGTCCTTCCGGACCCTCTCGTGCAGCCTCAGCCATGCCAACGCCCCGTGCAAGCCGCATCAATGCATTGCGAGGTGGTGCCGAACCAGGCCTGCACACCCAGGATGGCCGGCAGGTAATGCACCTGCTTGGCCGAGTCGCAGGCGATGACCTTGGTGCCCGGCGGCACGGCACGGCTCATGGCCGAGCAGCTGTCGGTGAGGATGCGCCCCCCCGCGGCTTCGATGATGTTGGTGTAGCCGTTGCGGTCAGCCAGGTCCTTGATGGCGCGTGGTGTCCACAGCCACAGCGCGGTGTTGCTGTGCACATGGCGGCCCTCCAGCAGGTTGGCCGCTTCCCAGATCTGCTCGATGGTGTAGTGCGGGCAGCCCAGCATCACATAGTCCACCGCGCGGTCCACGCCGGTGGCGTTGATGCGGTCCATGGTTTCGGCGCGTTCGCGGGCGCCGTACGCGCGCACCTCTTGTGGTGGGCGGTTGCCGAATGCGACCTCCCAGCTGGGCGCTTCGGGCGTGATACCCACCAGGTGATACATCTCGACTCCGCCCGACGAGGAGGCGGCCGCCCCAAAATGCTTCAGGCGTGGCAGGTTGGGCCGGCCCATGGCGCCGCGCACCGCGGGCACGCGGTCCTGCACCCAGTCGCCCATCCAGTAACCCAGCAGGCCCCAGTCTTCAACACTTTCAACAGGGATTTGCAGATCCACCCCTTGCGTGGCCAGGCGCGGCTCGTCGCGGTGGTAACCCCAGTCGGGAATGCGGCAGGTCAGCATCGCGGCGCTGGTGCTTTCGCGCCCTTCAGTGTTGGTGCGTGCGCCGAGCACCGAATTCACATAAATCACGGCCGACGACTCCATCCAGGCGCAGTGTTCGCCGCGTGTGGGCACGTTGCCCACCTGGTAAGGCGTGCAGGTGTTCATCATCTGCACGCCCATCTTGGCCACCATGGCCTCGCTGCGGCGGTAGAACTTCACCACGTCTTCACCCACGCCCATGTCGGCGGGGTTGTGCGGGTCGAAGCCCAGCTGCAGGTGCGAACTGAAGGCGCGCACCTTGGGGATGGGCACGACCTCGGCGCTGTCCAGGTTGAATTCGCTGTAGACCGCTTCCAGCCCGCCGTAGTTCATGGCGAAGTCGCGCATGAAGGGTGTGCTAGCCGTGACCGTGCCGCAGACGTTGCGCGTCTCGACCAGCGCTTCGGCGCCCAGTGCCTCGCCGTAGCGGATCAGCAGGTCCATGGCGCGCGCCACGGCGGGGCCGTCATCGCCGTCGCGCATGGCTTTTTCAACATCGGTCAGCTTCACGCCGGCTCCTCCTGGGGCAATACCACCTGGCCGCCGCTGGCCAGCGCCACGGCCTGGACGAGGCTGACCAGTGCGGGGGCCACCGCGTCACGCAGCTGGCTTTCGGTGAACAAAAACGCCGGGCCGCCGCAGTTGAAGGCCATGACCTCACCGCGCGGGCCGCGCAGCGCCACCGACACCGAATTGATTTCGGCATGGAAAGCACCCTGCGACACACACCAGCCGTGTTGGGCATGCTCAAGCAGCGCCTGGCGCAGACCGGCCTCCAGCGCCGGCCAGTCGCTGCCGCGGGTCAGGCGCAGCGACTCGATCAATGATTCGCGTTCGGTCTCATCAACGGAACCCAGGTAGGCCCGCCCCAGCGCCGAGTTGGGCATGGGCACGCGCGTGCCCACATCCAGGCGCGAGGTCAGCATGGCTGATCTAGCCTTGCAGGCTTCGACCAGCACCAGTTCCAGCCCGTCGCGCACCGCCAGGTACACCGAGCCGCCAAAACGGTCGGCCAGCGTCTGCATGGCCGGCCGCGCGATGGCCCGCACATCCAGGCCTGACAAAAACACCTGGGCCAGCGACACCACGCCCGCGCCCAGCATGTAACGCTCCCCTTCGGGCTCGGCCTGCAGCCAGCGGTGATTGACCAAGGTGGCCGCCAGGCGGATGACTGAAGGGCGCGGAATGCCGGTCAGGCGCGACAGTTCGGTGGGGCCCAGCACTCGGCGCGTATCGCTGAAACATTGCATCAGCGACAGGCCACGGTCCAGTGCGCTGACAGTGTCGGCGGCCATGTTCAGGCGGCTTTGGCGGCGTGGTCTGCCGATGGGGCAGCGGCATCAGCGGCAGCATCCGCATTCGGCCGCAGGTACACGCCCTGCGCCAGCAAAGCCTGCTGCAAGGCAGCCACCGACACGGCACGCGGCTGCACACCTGCCTTCACGGCCAGCGCAGCCGCCGTGCCCGCCGCCTGCCCGGTGATCCAGCATTGCGGAATCTCGCGCATGAAGCCGTGCGAATTCTTGTCGCAGCTGATGTGGCGCCCGCAGGCCAGCAAACCGTCCAGCGCTTCCGGCACCAGCGCGCCATAAGGAATCGAGATGTTGGGGAACTTGGGGCTGACGGCCGGCGTCACGCCCACCTCGTCAGGCAGCGCCGTGCCCTGTGGCCAGCGGCTGCGCAGCACGGCATCCACCCCGCGCAAACGCCGTGCGTGGCGCACACCGATCTGCGGCGCACTCAGCATCAGGTAGGCGTCCTCGAACCCCGGCGCATAAGCGCGGAAATAGTCCAGATGCGCCGCCATGGCGCGGTGCGAGCGCACTTCCACGGCGGTCAGATCGTCCACGTCCAGTGCTGAATAACCCGTCTGGCGCGGGCCCATGAACAGGGCAATGTCGTCACGCCACGACACAAAGGGCCGCTCGAACAAGCCGCAGGTTTCGCGCCCGGAGGCCATGAAGGCAGCAAACTTTTCGGGTTCACCGGCCCTGAAAGCGATCCAGCGCTTCATGTCGACACCGCCAAACAGCCAGGCTGTGTTCATGCAATGGTGCACGTCGGCTTCTTCGATGTCGTTGTCGTAGGCCGCTCCGGCACGCGCAAACAGGTCGCCGTCGCCGGTGGCGTCCACCACCACCTTGGCGCGGATGGCCATGCGGCCTTCCTTGCTCTCGAAGCTGGCGCCGACCACCCGGCCGTCCTGCATCAGCGGCTGGCTGGCCCAGGAGTGGTACACCAGCTTGACGCCGCTTTCGATGCAGATTTCCTGGCTCAGCAACTTCAGGCGCTCGGGGTCGATGGTGGGCGACCAGGTCACGATGCCGTGGTACGACGCCGTGCGCTGGGCCCAGTGCGCGGCCTTGGCCACGTCGGTGGAACCCCAGTCGCTGCGATCAGGCCCGGCCACCGCGTCGGGCGGCAGGCGGCGAAACAGCTCTTCGGCAAAACCGCGTATGACCAGCTGGCCGGACCAGTCGCTCATGCGGTCGATCCAGATCACCAGGCCGCCGGTGGACAGGCCGCCCAGGTGGTTGTAGCGCTCCAGCAGCACCACGTCGGCGCCCTGCCTTGCAGCCGCAGCGGCAGCGGCTGTTCCGGATGGGCCACCGCCGACGACCAGCACCTCGCAATCGCGGTAGATCGGGATGTCGCGTGCCGGTTCGCTCAGTGTGCCGAGATCGGCACGCTCCACCTTGGCGTCGCGACCAAAGATGTCGCTGGCCAGGATGCGCTCGTCGGTGCGCGTCAGCGTTTGCATGGGCAGAGGATCAACCATCTCGCTATTTTTGGACTTATCGTCCGATTTTGATAGCTCGGATTTACCCGATTGGGGTCTGGGCGATTACGGGCATCGATTGTCGAGCCCACTGTCCAAAACGGCGCAGCAGCGCCGAGATGCCGCCACAAACCGCGTCGACCCAGATCCCTCGTGGGTGCGGCAAGCAGCAGCAGCAACGCATGCGCTGTTGGGACGAATCAGCGGGGCCGTCAGCAGCTTCGAGGGCGACAGGGCCAAGGGCGCCCCACAGGTCGGCCAGCGTGCGGTCGACAGCTGGGAAACGCCGACCGGCTTCAGTAAGCCAGGACGCAGATGCTCTTGTGGATGCCCGCGCAGGTGTAGCCGGTGCAGCACACGGCATTCTTGGCCGAGCAGTCCTGCCCTTCAGCCAGGCATTGGTCGGGCCGGTTGGTGGCAACCGCGCCCATGCGGGTGTTGGCAGACGCGGGCATGGGATCCAGCGGGCCTGGCCGGTCCGCGAGTGCACCACAGGCCGTGACCAGCAGCGCGATCAGCAGGGCCGTACCGGCGCGCGCGATGCGGGCCTTTCGCGCAGGGTCCTTCTTGTTCTGGTTCATGACGATATCTGATGCCTTGTTAGTGTGTGACCGAAGCTGGACGCCGATTTGCACAGGGACTGCGGGCAAAGGAGTTCGAGGGGTGTGTCCCATTCGACCTTCATTTTTCCTCGACCAGCTGTCCCAGCGCGTTGTCTACAACCAGCGGCGTGTCGAAGTACTGGATCTCGGGCTGGCTGCCGTAGGTGGCCAGGATACGCTGCCGCCAGGCAGCGTTGTGCGCCGCTTCAGCTGAAGCACGGTCTTTCCACAGGTAAAAAGCACCGGTGAACTTCAGGTGCGGATCCAGCACAAAGGTCTTGCGGATCAACTGGGGCTCTTGTCGCCAACGTGGTGCAACTTCTCGCATGCCGGCGACAACCTCGTCCCGGGTGATGCCTTCGGGTAGCGCAAAACGTACGTATTCAGTGATCACGTGCAAAGCTCCAGTTGGGTTGTGGGACCTGACGCTTGCGCCAGCTGCCATGCGGTCTGGTGCCTGCAGTGGCCGCTGATCATGCCTGCGCGCCTGGTGTCCAGAAGCGTTCCATGGCGATGTAGGTAAAGGATGCCGACCAGCCGATCAGCAGCAGACCATTCAGTGCTTCGACGCCGGCCAGCAGCCGGACCGGCCCCAGCGGTGTCAGGTCTCCGAAGCCCAATGATGTGTAGGTTTCCGCCGAAAAATAAAGGCAGGAAACCAGCGAGAAGCCCGCTGAGCCCGTCAGCCCCCCCACCTTCAGCCATGCGACCAGGGCGTAGAGAAAACCACCGTACAGCGCCATTTCCGCAGCGTGGGCCACAAAGGCCACCAAGATGACCACCACCAGTTTGGCGCGTTGCGGTACCCCCAGCGACGGCAGCCGGGCGTTCAGGCCTCGCAACACTTCATAGTGCAGCACGGTGGTGGCAACAACCAGAAAAAGGCAGGCGAAGATGACGAGTGGCATGTGTCCTGAGTCGCTTTGTTTCGGGCCTGGTCAGGCCCTGTTTTTTATGCCCACGACCCTAGCAGTTGATGACAGCCACAACCACCATGGACTGGCGACTGAAACGGACCGTGGGCGCGGGCGGCAAGACGCCATTGATCTTGAAGTCTGGCAGTCCGACCGTGACCTCTTAGGCCGTGCCGATATCGATGGGTGCTGCAAACCAGACATGCCGATCGGACACCTGATGGCCCGCGTGCACGGTGCCGCCCAGCAAAGCGGCTGTTGTCGGGCCTTGCTGCGCGCGCATGAGCGGATCGGTACGCAGGGCATCGACCGCCGGCGTTTCGACCAGGCTTGCCGAAGGGAACACCGCGCGAAAACGGCCAGGGGGCAACTGCGTCGTGATGTCGGCCGTATCGCTCTGCAGCGTGACCGTTTTACCTGCCGGGATATCCAGCCGCATCTCCAGAAAGTGGTGGCCGCCATGTTGCGTCATGCCCAGGATGACATCAACGTCGGCAACATCCAGCTTCAGCCCGACGGGGACATGTGAGTTCAGGGCACAGCCTGAAAACAGCGTGGTCCCCACGTCAGAATCGGCGACGTAGACCTGCGAAGGGTGAGGCACACATGCCGCAGCCAGGACCGCAGGTGGCAGCAACAGCTTCAGGTGCCGGCGATTCGCCATGGGGTTCAAGCTTCAAGCCCGACGGGCGACGGGCGACGGCGGCAGCACACCGAGCTGAGGCTGCAAACACTGTACTGCTTTCCAGCTGGTAGCGACCGCTTGCCGCCAGAATGGCAGCACCGATAAACACCGTCGTGCCTGTACCCAGGCGGTGGTTCAGGCCACCGCCTGGCCGCCAACGGCGAAAGCCCGGCCTCACAAGGACGACCAGACGGCAACAGCGCCATGGGCGTGCACCACCCGCTTGACATGGCGGCCACCGGAAGCGACGAGCCCGCGTCTGCGAGTGCGCTCGGGAAACAACGGTCTGAGCGACAAAGTGCATGTGGCCGAGCCCCCCCCCAAAAAACGGGTGCATGGCTTTGTGGTGCGGCCCTTCGTTCAAACCGCCATGACAACAGCGGTGCAGGTGCGGCAGTCCGCCGGCGTCCAGGTTTGGCCAGGGTTCAGGCATCGAAACCAGGCAGTGAACGTCAGAACCTGATGTTGGTGGTGGTGAGGCAACCGCGAACGGTTGCCCCTGAAGGCTCTGCGTACGCCGCAACATGCCGAAGCACAAAAGCATCGTAGAGCCCCGGCGGATTGCTCGAAACGACCCGAAGATTCCGAGCCTTCCCATCGATGACGTCATAGTTCACCGCCACCCACCCGCTCTGTGCCTTGCGCAGTATGGCCTCTGGAATCGTGCTGACGGGCATCGGGTCGACGGGCTTGAGCCTCGCAGCACGGCATTCGGGCGACATTTGTTGCGCGTCCATCGCGCTGCCCGGTGCGACAGGTGATGGCTGCTGCTGCTGGGCGCATGAAGCAAGCGCGATGACGGCCGGCAGAAGGTAAAGGATTCGTGTTTTCATGGATGAAAAATGGTGACTGGGGAATGTTGTCCGATGCTCAACGTTCAAGCTGAAGAGGCTGGCGCAGCAACACCAGACCACAGCATACGGCCAGCTGCACGGTTGCTTGGCCTTGCCGTCCTGCGGTTGTCGCTGCCGCGGACCCTGCCATGGCTCAAAAGCCTGATCAATCGGATGTGCCCGCGGATGAGCCCGTGTTTGTGCATCGCTCGCCTCACTTTACCCGTGCCAACACGGACGCCACATCCGCTGACCACCCGGCCCAGGAAATCAAGGATGGATCAGTGGCCGGTGAGCTTGGCCATCGAATGGAACTCGCCTTGGGAAGAACTTCTTTGGCATACAGGCCGGGCTGATCCAGTCGATGAGATGTTCTGCCGTAGACCTGCAGTTCTGGCGTGTCCAGCACATGATTGGGCTGCACCGGCCGGTGCAAGCACAGCCAGGCCCATGTCGTGTCTTTGTAGGCGCCAGGCATCAGCCACAGTTCGATGGACTCCACCGCGACGCGTGTTGATCTTTCTTCGCCGGACTCTGTGGTCCACTGAACGGACACGGCTTTCGGCCCTGCGAGCGTCAGCTTGGTACCGGTCGGGCCCTTGTAGGTTTTGCAGTAGTGGTGTCCATACGGATACTGCTGCTCGTGACGGTCGACGAGCGTCCAGCCAACGGGAAGTGAACGGGTCAGCAACTCGACGCCGTTGACGACAGGCGATTCCGGCGCAGCGAGCGCTGTCGCCGTGAAGCCGCAGAGCGTGATCGCGGCAATCCATGCCACAAGCTGTAGAGTGGCGTTTGCGATGCCCGATACGCAAGAGACAACAGCCGCGCCCACTCGCCCGCCTGGTGTCGCCCCCCGGTGCTGCGCTTGGCTGCTCATGGGGCTAAAGCCCAGATCGCGGGGCTGTGGCCAGGATCGCCCAGCGTTCATGGTCACACCAGCGCCCGCCCACCTTGAGGTAGGCGGCCGAGTAGCCCTCTTTGGTGAAGCCCAGCGTCTTGACCAGTTCGATGGAAGCCAGATTGCCTGGTTGGATGTTGGCCTCCAGGCGGTGAAGCTTGAGTTGCTTCCAGGCCCGTTGAATGACGGTGCCCAGCGCCCATTTCATGTAGCCGCGGCGTTCAAACCCGGAGAACATGTAGTAGCCAAGATAGGCGCTTTGAAAGGACCCACGAATTGTGTTGGTGATCTCGATGTATCCCGCAACCGCGACCGTGCTGTACCCGTGGATGATGTAGCCGAAGTCGTCGGGCCCGGCTCGTTTCCGAGCAAGCTCAACAACCTTTTCAGGGGTCGTGGGTGGGTGAACCCAGGATTGGTGCAGTGCCTTGCTGCGGCGAGCAGCGCTTGCGAACTCGAGCGCGCAGCTTTCCGAGAAGCAGGCAAGGGCTGGCAATGGGTTCATGTGGGTCAAGGTGCGTGGCTATGGGGGTGACGACCGCGAGACGCGGCCTTCAGGCCAGACCGGGGTGCCGCTTGCACGACGGATCGGGCTTGCTGGCGCTGGCTTTGAACGAGCGGCCAGCCTGCCGGGCGCAGCCGGCCCTGCCGCAGGACCCTGCTTTATCGCGTGCTGCTGCAGCCAACGACCTGTGACCGACCACGCGCAGAAGCTGCCCCCGCTGGTCACGATCGGTGGTTTTTGATTGGCGCATTGCGGCGAGCGAGGTCTCATGCGGATGACACAACCCAGCATGGCCGGCACAAGCAGACCCAAGCCCGGGCCGATCTGCAGCGACGCGAATTGCGCACGCATATCGAAGTTTGCATTCCGCGCTGGCGTGGCGTCTGGGTAAGGGACGCCGGCAACGGTGACGCCCCACCGAAGCCCGGATAG
>JAHECB010000212.1 GCA_024641925.1 Betaproteobacteria bacterium | reverse complement strand
GGGGCTATGCGCCTGACGAATCGCTGGACACCGAGGCCCTGATTGCCGAGCAGTACCGCGGCATCCGCCCCGCGCCGGGTTACCCGGCCTGCCCCGACCACACCGTCAAGCGCGACATGTTCAGCGTGCTGCAGGCACAGGACATCGGCATGGCCTTGACCGAAAGCCTGGCCATGACGCCGGCGGCCAGCGTCAGCGGCTTTTACCTGGCGCACCCCGAAGCGACGTATTTCAACGTCGGGCGCATTGGCGAAGACCAGGTGTCGGATTGGGCGCAACGCCAGCAGCTGGACGAACACGACGCGCGCAGGGCCTTGGCGCCGTCGCTTGGATAGCGCGCCGACTCTGACCCAGAGTCCGGCTGTTCCAGGGGGGGGTCAAACCGATCCGGCATTCGCCGCCATGAACCAGAGCATCCGCCTTGAACCGGACACCGTGTTTGCCAAAACCCCGACGGGGCGCGAAGAGATCCAGATCCGCGAACTGAAACTGCCTCCCCTGGTGCGTCGGCTGCTGGTGCTGGTGCACGGCAAGCGCAGTCTGCAGGAGTTGTCGGGCTTTGTGCCCGGCCATGACGCCAGCGCCTGGCTGCACCGTCTCTCGTCGCTGGGCTGCATTGAAGCGGTGGCATCCGGCAGCGGTGCAGCCATGGCGGAACCCGCGCCGCCCCATCGGGTCGCTGCCGAGCCACCCGCCGAGTCACCCGCCACCAACGGCCTGCCGCCGCCCGCGTCGCGCAGCGCCAGGGAAACCGACATGGCGCGGTATTTCATGATCAACACCATCAACCGCATGCTGGAGCAGAACTCGCGCCTGAGCTTGGTGGAGCACATCTTCAACAGCCCCGATGCCGTCACCCTGCGCCAGCACTATGCCGACTGGGAAACCGCCATCGGCAGCAGCTGGATGGGCGCGCGAAGGCTGCCCGAATTGCGCAAGAAACTGTTTGAAGAGTTGTGAGCGCCTGACCACCACCCGTTGAGGCCCGGCGCCGGCCGGGCGACCACGCACAATCAGGAGACCCCACGGCGCATCGGGACCCTGACCGCAGGCCCCGGTTCACCGCCCTGGTGGCCTACAGAAAGAAATCCCATGCTTGCAGCCAACATCCACGGCGCGATCGGGCTGGCTTCGTGCCTGCTGGCCTGCGCCTGTGCCGCACAAGACAGCAGCCCGCCGGCCCCTGGCAGCGGCGGGTTGCGGGTCAACGAAGCCCTGCTGATGCTGGATTACCAGGTCATCAAGGTGCCTGGTGACGCCCCGATCGACTTGATGGGCTTTCACGTGCACAGCAAGGTGGCGGACGGCCTGTACCTGGGTGCGGGTGTGTATGCCCCGCACGTCAAGGGCGAGTACGGGGGCTTCATGGCCTTCGACATCGGCGCCCACGGGCGCTACCGGCTGGGCGGCCCGTGGCTGGTCACGGCCGACCTGTCGGCAGGTGGCGGCGGGGGCGGCCGCAGCGTCTCGCAAAGCAAGCTGCTGTCGGGCACGGGCGGCTTTGTCAAGGCCTCGGTGGGCGTGGGCTATGACCTGGGCGCCTTTGCACTCGGGGTCAGCGCCACACGCATGAAATTCCGCCAGTCGCTGATCGACAGCACCCAGGCCAACGTGTTCGTCACGGTCCCGTACAGGTACCTGACCGGCGCCTTCAGCCGTCACGGTGAAAACCTGTCAGTGGCCGAAGACCGCCAGGCGGGCCGTGAGATGGGCGAAAACATGCTGACGGTGACGCTGGACAACTTTCGGCAGATCAACCCGCAGGGCTCGAACAAGGGCACGGTGCGCACCGCTGACCTGCAGTACGCGCACTTCTTTTCGCCGGACGCCTACTGGTTTGCGGCGCTGGGTGTGGGTTACAGCGGCCTGCCCATCTACAACCAGATGCTGGGCGGCGCGGGCCGCCGGGTGCGCCTGTCGCAAAACCTGAGCCTGTACGGGCAGGTCGGTCTGGGCTCTGGCGGCTACGCGCCCGAACTCATCGACACCGGGCCAGGGCTGCTGATCTACCCGAAGCTGGCCGTTGAATACGCGCTGACCCGCAGCCTGGGGCTGCAGTTGTCGGTGGGTTATCTGGCCGCTCCCAAGGCGAGCTCGCGCAACCAGACCTACGGGCTGGCGCTGACGCAGCATCTGCGCTCGGGCGGCGGCAACAGCGGTGGCGCTGCCCTGGACCCCGCCACTTGGCGTGGCTTCCGGGTCAGCTTGTTCCAGCAGACCGAGTTCAACCTGCGCTACCGCGGCATAGACCGCAACAACCTGCAGCTGATCGGCATCCAGGTCGACACGCCGTTGGGCGGCCCCTGGTACCTGCCCGTGCAGGCGGCGGTGGCCTACAACGCCTACCTGGGCTATCCCGGCTATGGCGAGTTGCTGGCCGGCCTGGGCCTGCAGACCCACGCCAGCAACCAGAACCGCCTGCAGATTTTTGGCCAGTTGATGGGCGGCGCCAACGTGCACGGCCTGGGCTACAAGGCCAGCGCTGGCCTGCGGGTGCTGATGGACAAACGACTCTCGGTGCACCTGGTGGCCGGACACATCGAGACCCGCAACACCGGCGGCCGGCACTTCAGCGCCAACAGCCTGGGTGTGGCGCTGGACTACCGATTTGCCGTGCCCATGCGCTGAGCACGGCATCGGGCGGACCCATCCACACCAGCGGCCCTTCATGGGCGCAAAAGCTGAGGTCACGCCGCCGCTCGATTCGTTTCAATTGCGACGGCGGGTAAGAGTCGGGGCCAAGGGGCTGGCCAGCCCTACAGAAGGGCCGGATCCGCGCCGAAAAGCACGGATGTCCGGGTGACGGCCCTCAAGTGGCCCCACCTGCCGCCCGACCCGGGCTGTCACGTTGTGGAGCCCAGCCGCCATGTTGTCCCCAACCCTCCGGCGCGTCGGCGCCCCGGCGCTTCTGGCCTTGGTGCTGGTGGCCTGCGGTGGTGGCGGCGGGTCTGATCCGTCGGCCTCATCGGGCGGGTCCGAGACGCCCGCGATGGCCTCGCCGGCAACACCCGCAACACCCGCCACGCCGGTGGTCGAAAAACCGGCCACCCGCGCAGACGCCGCCCGCTTCCTGACGCAAGCCACGTTCGGCCCCACCGAGGCCGACATAGCGCGTGTCATGGCGTTGGGGTATGCCGCCTGGATCGACGAACAGCTGGCCCTGCCGGCCACCAGCCACCGCAGCTACTTTGAAGCCCGCGACGCCGAGATCAAGGCCGGCGGCGGCAGCCAGGCCTGGCAGGACCAGGTGCTGGAGTCGTTCTGGAAAGCCGCCCTGACGGCGCCCGACCAGCTGCGCCAGCGCAGCGCCTACGCGCTGTCGCAGATCTTCGTGATCTCGATGCTGGGCGACGGCGTGGGCGACAACCCGCGCGCGGTGGCCCACTGGCTGGACATGCTGGGCACCGAGGGCCTGGGCAATTACCGCCAGCTGCTGGAAACCGTGTCGCGCCACCCGCTGATGGGCCGCTACCTGTCGCACATGCGCAACCAGCGCGCCGACCCGCGCACCGGCCGTGTGCCCGACGAAAACTATGCCCGCGAGGTGATGCAGCTGTTTTCCATCGGCCTGGTGGCGCTGAACGAAGACGGCAGCGCGCGCACGCTGAACGGGCAGATGCAGGAAACCTACGGCCCGGCCGACATCTCGGGCATGGCCCAGGTCTTCACCGGGTGGAGCTGGTCCTGCCCCGACTGGCCCGACAACAGCTGCTTCTTTTCAGGCAGCGCCAATGGTCAGAGCGACCCCGACCGCAGCTTCAAGCCCATGCTGGGCTACCCGCAGTACCACAGCATGGAAGCCAAGACCTTCCTGGGCGCCACGGTGCCGGCCATGACCCTGCCCGACCCGTTCGCCAGCCTGCGGGTGGCCATGGACACCCTGGCCGACCACCCCAACGTGGGCCCCTTCATCGGCCGCCAGCTGATCCAGCGCCTGGTCACCAGCAACCCCAGCCCCACCTACGTGCGCGACGTGGCGCGGGTGTTTGCCAACAACGGTGGGGGCCAGCGCGGTGACATGCGCGCCGTGATCAAGGCCGTGCTGATGCACCCGCAGGCACGCCAGCGCAGCGACACTGGCGGCAAGCTGCGTGAACCGGTGCTGAAGCTGTCGGCCTACCTGCGCGCCTTTGCACACCGCAGCGACAGCGGTTACTACAAGGTGGGCAACACCGACAGCCCTGGCAGCAGTCTGGCTCAGACACCACTGCGTGCGCCTTCGGTCTTCAACTTCTACCGCCCGGGTTTTGTGCCGCCGGGCACCCAGGCGGCCACCCGGCAGCTGGTGGCGCCAGAGCTGCAGATCGCCAACGAAACCAGCGTCGTCGGCTACGTGAACTTCATGCGCGACAACGTGGCCAGCGGCGTGGGCCAATGGAACGGCGTGATCGACGGCGTGACCCTGAACCGGCGCGACCTGCAGGCCGACTTCAGCGCCGAGCTGGCCCTGGCCGACGACGCGCCCGCGTTGACGGCTCTTGTGCTGGCCAAGCTGGTGATGAGCCCGCCAGATGCCGAACTGAGCACCGAGATCAGCCAGGCCGTGACCAGCATCTCGGTGCCCGCGCTGACCAGCAACAACAGCAACCAGACGCAGGTGGACGCAGCCCGGCGCAAGCGTGTGAACACCGCCGTGCTGCTGACGCTGGCGTCCCCCGAATTTGCGGTTCAGCCCTGAGCGGCGTCTGGCCTGTCCACCGCCCCAGATCACCTGCCCCACCGGAGTCCTGCCTTGACCCAAGCCACCTCACGCCGCCTGTTCCTGCGCCATGCCGGCGTGCTGTCGGCGCTGGCCGGCGCCGGCGCCCCGGCCGCGCTGAACCTGCTGGCGGCCGCGTCGGCCGCCGCCCAGAGCGCCACCGACTACAAGGCGCTGGTGTGCGTCTTCCTGTTGGGCGGCAACGACGCCTTCAACATGGTGCTGCCCACCGACAGCGCCAGCTGGCAGGCCTACAGCACCACCCGCAATCAGGCACCCGACTCGATTGCGCTGGCGGCCCCGGGGGTGGCGCCCGTACCCAGTGCGGCCGCCGGCTCACCCACCCGGCTGGGCGGCGTGCTGCCGCTGCAGCCAACAAACGCCCAGGGCCGCAGCTTCGCGCTGCACCCGGTCATGGGCAGCCTGCAGACGATGTTCAACACCGACCGCCGGCTGGCCATCCTGCCCAACATCGGCCCGCTGCTGATGCCCACCACCAAGACGCAATACAGTCTCAGCAGCCACCCCAAACCGCCGCGCCTGTTTTCGCACAACGACCAGCAGAACACCTGGCAGGCGCTGGCGCCGGAAGGCACGGTGCAGGGCTGGGGCGGCCGCATGGGCGACATGCTGGCGGGGCTGAACAACCGCGCCGTGTTCACGTCCATCTCGGCCAGTGGCAACGCGGTGTGGCTGTCGGGCCAGACGGTGCAGCAGTACCAGGTGGGCAACAGCGGCGCGCTGCGCCTGGGCGCCGACGGCAATGGCCGCCTGTACGGCAGCACCGCCGTGGCGTCTGCCTTGCAGCGCATTGCGGCCGGCAACCGCGGCGGCCATGTGCTGCAGGCCGACATGGCAGCGCTGGCGCAGCGCAGCATCGACGCCGAAACCGTACTGCGATCGGCCTTGCCGCCCGCCACCGACGCGGCCTTCGGCACGGCACCGGCCAGCGGCAACTACAACGCCAGCAACGACCCCAAGCTGCAGTACGACAACCCGCTGACTGGTGGGCGCAGCAGCAACAGCCTGGCGCAGCAACTGCAGGTGGTGGCCCGCATGGTGGCGGCCGGCGCCAGTGGCGCCATCGGTGTGCGCCGCCAGGTGTTTTTTGTCACCCTGGGCGGTTTCGACACCCACGACGCACAAAACCGCAACCAGGCCGACCTCATGGCCAAGCTGGCGCACGCCATGCGCTATTTCGACGACACGCTGGGTGCCTTGGGCCTGCTGAACAACGTCACCAGCTTCACCGCCAGCGACTTTGGTCGCACGTTCACCAGCAACGGCGACGGCACCGACCACGGCTGGGGCAGCCACCACTTTGTCATGGGCGGTGCGGTGCGGGGCGGTGACCTGTACGGGCGCTTTCCGACCCTGACGGTGAAAAACGCCAACAACAACCAGTTTGACGGCAGTCCCGACCAACTGGCCAACGGCGCCTTGCTGCCGGGCACGTCGGTGGACCAGCTGGGTGCAAGCTTGGGCGGCTGGTTCGGCTTGAGCGCAGGGCAGATGGCAGACATCTTTCCGAACCTGGCCCACTTCGACGCGGGCAGCCGCAACCTGGGGTTCATGTCCGCCTGAGAGCGCGGAAGCCGGCGCACAAAGCGCCGAGACGGTGCTCAGCGCTCGAACTGTTGCGGATGGCCATGCGGCCGTACCCGGCAACATCAGGGCGCGGCCAGCACCATCGTCCAGTAGCTTCGATAGTCGTTGCTCGCCGCGCCACTGACACAGGCCAGGCCCACATCGCGGAAGCCGGGGTTCATCAGGTTGGCACAGTGGGCGTCGCTTGCCATCCAGCCTGCGATGGCCGCGGTCGCTGTCGAGCGGTTGGCGGCGATGTTTTCGCCCCAGGTGCGCCAGACATAACCAGCTGCCATGGCACGCTGGCCGGCGCCGCTGGCGTCCGATCCGGTGTGGCTGAAGAAGTTGTTCGCCATCATGTCGTCGGAATGGGTCAGCGCCGCCTGCGTCAGCGCGCCGCTCCAGTCCAGCAGCCGGGCGGGGGCGAAGCTGCCACGCGCACCGCAGGTCGCGCCGGCGAGGCGGTGGGCGTTGATCAACTGCAGCACCTGAGCCTGGAAGTCGGCCAGCCCGCAGGTGGCCCGCGTGCCGGTGACCGGCGAAGCGGCGCCCACCAGTGGCGCCGTCAAGGTCGCTGCTGGTGTCGCCGGGATCACGGGTGCGGCGTCACTCCCGCCGCCACCGCATGCGGCTATCAGCGCGACGGTCCCCAGCGCAAGGGGTCGGAATCGCAGGTTCTGAGTCATCGGTTGCAGCTTCGCACAGCCAGCGAGGATACGGTCACCGCATGTTGCCGCAGACGGGGTGCTGACACATTCCGCAACCGGCAGTCATCAAGGGCCGTGGCATCGGTCACGGAGGGCACCCAGGGTGGGCGCCTTGCCCGCATTGTCGGATCGACCGATGCGGCGTTGTCGGCCCGAGCGCAGCGCCTGGTCCGGGCCGAAGAACTGCCCTTGCATTTGCGGGTTTTTTGTTCGTCCGCGGACGCGACCGTGCCCGAAGAGTTCGCGAGTCGCAGGGTCGCGACATACACGACCGCGCCGTGCATTGGCCTTTGCAAGGGAACATCGAGTGCAATCCTCTCGAATCGCCTGCCTCGCCGCCGCGGCCGTCCTGCTGTCCGCCTGCGGCGGCGGCAAGGCCGATGTCACGCTGGCGCATACGCTGAACGTCAGCGGCACCGCAGCCACGGGCCTGGCCATTGCCGGTGCACCTGTCAGCGCCAAGTGCGCGGCCGGCACCGGGACAGCCATCACCGGCGCCGACGGCAGCTACGCGCTCACCGTGCTTGCGGGCACGCTGCCCTGCGTGCTGCAGGGCAGGCCTGCCGGCGACGGCCAACATCACGCCACTGACCGAGCTCGTCGCCGCCAAGATCGCCGGCGGCGACCCAGCGCAGCTTTTCACCAATTTCGACGCCGCAGCGCGGCAGAAACTGAATGGCGCCGCGGTTCGATCGGCGATCGAGGCCGTTGCAACTTCGCTGAGCGAGATCATCGACATGTCCGGCGTCGACCACAAGCTCGACCAGCTGAAGGTCGCGCTCGAGACGGCCCGCACCGGCCTGACCGACCTGGGGGTCGCTGGAACTGGATGAATTACTCGCGCGACATCGACACGTCCGCAGCAGGCCCAGATGGCGCCAGTGCGTCGCCGCAATTCACGGCTTTCGAGGCCGCGTACGGTGAGATCGCCTTTGGCGACGCCGGTCGCGCCGCGTCCGGGACGTCTTGCGACATGGCGCGCAGTTGCTCACCGATGGACATGGGTGCGAGCCCGATCACGGTGACGGCCAGCGAGGCCGGCGGCTTCGACATCGGCGGCCCCAACGAGACGCCGCTGCGCGCCTTCGCCTTCAAGACCGCGGACGGCCAGCTGTCGATGTTCGCCCTTTACCCGAACGCCGGCGGCATGGTCGTCCTGACGCGGCAGCAGGCGCTCGCGCTGCCCGAGGTTGACGGCAGGCTGAACTTCTGGGATTTCGCCGTCAACAATGCTGGCGACGCGCTGGGACTGGCCGACTTCTCGATGGTCTACCGGGCGGTTGACGGCGCGTCAGGCACCTACTCGCGGCTGCGCCCGTCCGACGCCCGGCTGGACGCCTGGACGATCAACAGCCCAATGCCCCGCATGCGGGTGCGCGAGACCGATGCCTGCACGGTCGGCGGGCAGCCGCTGCGTTGCATCGGCGTGATCGCCATGCCGCTGGCGGGCACGGGCGTCACCGTTTACGCCGGGTTGACCCCCAGCGACGTGTTCGGTTTCGCCGTGGGCCACTGACCCCGCCACGACGGACGCAGCGGGCAGCCGTGGCGTCCGTGCCTGGCGCACAGCGCGGTGGTCACGCCGGCCAACGTGCAGGGGCATCGGCTGCCCGAGCTGTGGCACGGCGCCAACGCGGCTTCAACTTGCTTGCGCCTGGCCAGCCTTCATCGGGGTCAGGAACGACTGATGGCACAGGCGCGTCGCTGTGAACGACCTCCGCGCGGCGCCCGGTTCAAGCCACGAGGTGGTCGGCGACCAGCTCCAGCAGGCTCTCGGGTGACTTGCTCCACTGCGTCTGCTGGGCCCCCATCTCGAACGTGATGCGGCACTGGCCGCAACTGGTGACGAAGTGCTCGGCACCGGCAGCATCGACCTGTGCCTGTTTCATCTCGAACACCTGACGCCG
>JAHECB010000211.1 GCA_024641925.1 Betaproteobacteria bacterium | reverse complement strand
GCCGCGCACCACCATCACCGGCGTGCCGGGCGACAGCGTGGCTTGAAAGTCACGCAGGCAGGCCGCATCGCGCTCGATGCTGCATTCAGTGAAAGCGATCTTGTTCTGCTCAAACCACCTGCGCGCCGCCACGCAGATAGCACAGGTGTCCGAAGACAGCATGCGGATGTCGCCCGGCCGCGCCACGGCTGCCACCTGCTCACCCAGTGAGCGACGCTGGTGCGACACCCACCACTGGCTGGCCGCGCTCACGGCCAGCACCATCAGCACCAAGCCCCACAGCGACGCGCGCTTGCTGGCCACAAGCTCAGCCCATCAAACGGCGGCCGTGACGACCATCTCGACACGCCACTCGGGCTTGGCCAGTTCGGCCTTGACGGTGGCGCGGGGTGGCGCGTGGCCGGCGGGCAGCCAGGCCTCCCACGCAGCATTCATGCCGGCAAAATCGGCAAAGTCCTTCAAGAAAATTTCAACCCGCAGCAGTTTGGCCTTGCTGCTGCCGGCGCGCGCCAGCAACGCATCAATGGCGGCCAGCACCTGTTGGGTCTGGCCGGTGATGTCCTGGCTGCCGTCTTCAGCGACCTGGCCGGCCAGGTAACAGACGCCGTTGTGAACCGCCATTTCAGAAAGGCGTGTGCCGACGTCGAATCGTTGAACCATGTCAGTGGTGTCCTTTGGTCTTGATGGGTTTGGGATGCCGGGTCTTGCCAGCTGCGCCAGGTTTGCCGGCGCTGGGCACGTTGGCGGCACCAGCCTTGTGGCCCAGCTTGGATTCGGTCCCCGCCAGCAGCTTGCGGATGTTGCCCTCATGCCGCCAGATCAGCAGCAGGCTCATCACCGCGATGGCCAGCAGACTGGGCTCGACGCCCCATATCAGCGCCTGGTAAAACGGCGCAAACGCTGCGGCCACGATCGAAGCCAGCGACGAGTAGCGGAAAAACACCGCCATGATCACCCAGCTCAACAGCACCGCCAGACCCAGATAGGGGTTGATGGCCATCAGCGCACCCGCCGCCGTGGCCACGCCTTTGCCACCCTGGAAGCGGAAAAACACGGGCCACAGGTGGCCCAGAAACGCCGCCAGCCCGGCAAAGGCCGCCGCCGTTTCACCCAAGCCAAAACGCGGCCCGAAAATCAGCACCAGCAACACCGGCACATAACCTTTCAGCGCGTCCAGCGCCAGCGTGAGCAGGGCTGCCGCCTTGTTGCCCGAGCGCAGCACGTTGGTGGCGCCGGGGTTCTTGCTGCCGTAGCTGCGCGGATCGGCCAGACCCATGCTGCGGCTGATGAGCACGGCAAATGACAAGGAGCCCACCAGATAGGCGGTCAGCAGGGCGACGGCAAGCGCGATGGAATGGTTCACGGGGTGAGTTTACGGGCTGCCGGCAGGCACCGACCGCACTTGCACCGATTGCGCCGGAAAGCGCGCCACCATGACCCTGTCGCAGATACCCCTGCACCGCGGCGCACAATCCCGTACACCAGCGGCAGCCCCCACAAGGGCACCGCGCGCCCCTTTCCTGAACCTGCCCTAGCAAACCACCATGGCCCACCTGCCCTACGCCGACACCACCCCGCCCGACATCCAGCCTCTCGTGCAACGCATCGTGGCCGAACGCGGCTCGATGCTGCACTTGTACCAGATGCTGCTGCACAGCCCACCCTTGACCGAGGGCTGGCTGCATTTCATGACCCAGGTGCGGCAGCGCCTGGACCTGAGCGGCGCACTGCGTGAACTGGTCATCATGCAGATCGCGCACCGCAACGGCGCACCCTACGAAGCCGAACAGCACGCGCCCATTGCCTTGAAAGAAGGCCTGAACGCAGCCCAGCTGGCCGCCCTGCCCCAGTGGCAGGACACCGCCCTGTTCAGCCCGGAGCAGCGCGCCGCGCTGCTGCTGGCCGACACCATGACCCGCGACATCCATGTGCCCAAGGCGCAGATAGACACGCTGCGCCAACTGCTGCCCGAACGTGAAGTGGTGGAACTGGTGGGCACCATCGCGTCGTACAACATGGTGTCGCGATTTCTGGAAGCGCTGCACATCCATTCCGACGACGCGCGCTAACGCGCTGAACGCCACCGAAGACGGCGCGATCAGGTCGCCGCGGCCTCGCCGCCCAGCGCGCAGTGAACCGGCCGGGCGTCCAGCAGCGACACCAGCACCTGCGGCGCCAGCCCCACCAGAAACCCGCGCCGGCCGCCGTTGATGCAGATGCGCGGCAATGCCAGCACCGTGGCTTCCACAAACACCGGCATGGCCTTGCGCAGGCCGAACGGTGAGGTGCCGCCCACCAGATAACCGCTGTGACGCTGCGCCACCTCGGGCGCACAAGGCGCCACGCTCTTGCAGCCGATTTCGCGCGCCAGCGCCTTGGTGCTGACCTGGCGGTCGCCGTGCATCAGCACGATCAAGGGTTGAGCGCGCTCGTCTTGCATCACCAGCGTTTTCACCACCGTGTGTTCAGGCACTCCCAGCTGCCTGGCCGATTCGGCCGTGCCGCCGTGGTCCACGTAGTCGTAGGGGTGTTCGCTGAACGCCACACCCGCACCCCGCAGCATCTGCGTGGCCGGTGTTTCACTGACGTGTTTGTCCTTGCGCGCCATGGTCGTGCCCAGCGGCGGCCCGCTGTTCAGTCACCCTCGACCCATTCGATCTGCGCGCCCAGCGCGCGGATGTTCTCGGCAAACCGCGGGTGGGCGCGGCGCACGGGTGTGGCGTTGCGGATCACGCTGCGTCCGGGGATGCTGCACGACAGCATCAGCAGCGCAATGGCCACGCGGATGATGTAAGGGCTTTCCACCTCGGCCGGGGTCAGTTGCTTGCCGCCAAAGGTGATGATGCGGTGCGGGTCGGCCATGAAGGCCTGGGCGCCGAACTTGGCCAGCTCGCTGGTCCAGCCCATGGCGCCTTCGTAGACCTTGTTCCAGAACATGGCGCTGCCTTCGCTGCGTGCGCCCAGCGCCACGAAGATGGGCAGCAGGTCCACCGGCAGATAAGGCCAGGGCGCGGCCTCGATCTTCTGCAGGATGTTGCGGGTGAACGGCTCTTTCACACGCAAGGGGCCGTCCACCACGGTGTGCGACCAGCCGCCTTCGTGCACCACCTGCACACCAAACTTGGCAAAGGTGCGGTCGATCAGCGGAAATTGCTCGGGCGCGGAGTTTTTCACCGTGATGCAGCCGCCGGTGATGGCGCCCAGCGCCATGAAGGTCACGGCCTCGTGGAAGTCTTCTGCAAACTTGAACTCACCACCGCCCAGGCGGGCCACGCCGTGCACGGTGAGTCGGCTGGTGCCGATGCCTTCGATCTGCGCGCCCAGCATGGTCATGAAGTGGCAGAACTCCTGCACATGCGGCTCGCTGGCCGCGTTCATCAGCGTGCTGGTGCCGCTGGCCAGAATGCCACACAGCACAAAGTTTTCGGTGGTGGTGACGCTGGCATAGTCCAGCCAGTGGTGGTTGGCCTTCAACCCGCCCTCGGCGCGCATGATCAGCGCTTCGGGCCGGCGCTGCACCGTGGCACCAAACCGCTCCATCACCTCCACGTGGGGATCGATCTCGCGCACGCCCAGGGTGCAGCCCTGCACGTCGTTTTCAATGCGGGCGCTGCCAAACCGCGCCAGCAGGCCCGGCACCAGCATGATGGACGAGCGCATCTCTTCGGGCAGGTGGTGCACCTGGGGGTCGAACGCCGTGTGCTGGTGATGCACGTCCAGGATGCCGGTGGCGTAGTCCACCTGCACGCTGCTGCCCAGTTGGCGAAAGATGTCCAGGATCTTGCGCACATCGGTGATTTCCGGGATGCCGACCAGGCGCACCGGCTCGCGGGTGAGCAAGGTGCCACACAGGATGGGCAGAACGGCGTTTTTGTTGGCGGACGGAACGATGCGGCCGGTCAGGGGAGTGCCGCCGTGGACGATGAGATTGGCCATGTGGGTTGCAAACCAAATTCAAGAGGAACCGCGCCTGAAAGGAAATCCGGCTCACGGGACAAACCTGGATTGTCGCGCTCCTTTGCGCCACGCCCCTGACGGACCCGATTTCAGACCCGCATGAGCCCGAAGTGGCGGGTCATCGTCAAAGCGGGACGCTGGGGGCATGTCTTGGGGGGGGCTTTGGTGCTCTCTGGGCGCCTGTACGAAAGGTTACGAATCTTGACCCGTCAGGGTTGCCGCTGTGTTTGAAAAAGCGCACACGCCAACAGCCCGTGGGGGCACCCTGGCCTTCACCCCCATCGCTGCCCCGTGTTCAGCCCCATCGCCTCTAAATCCGTGGCTTTCAAGGCGCCATGCGGCCGGGTCGTCTGGCCGACAAAAGGCGGCGTTTTGAACAACGGGTATCCAGCGGTTTCGCGGACTGCAGTGACTCTGTGGCGAGTCCTGCCCCCTCGATTCAGGGGCCGCGAAATACCGATGTTTTGGCGCAACGCCGACAAAATCAGCCCATGGTTCAAGAGCCCCTGATATCAATTCTGATTTGCAGCTACAACTACCAGCGCTTTGTTGGCAAGACCATTGAAAGCGCCCTGGCGCAGGTCTGGCCGCGCACCGAAGTCGTCGTGGTGGACGACGGGTCAACCGACGGGTCCTGGTCGGTGATCAATGCCTTCGGCGACCGGATCAAAGCCATACGCAGGCCCAACGGTGGCCAAGGCGCGGCCTACAACACCTGTTTCGCCAACAGCCGCGGCGATTGGGTGATTTTTCTGGATTGCGACGACTTGCTGGACCCCGATTGCCTGACCCGCTGCATGGAACGCGTGGCGGACGATGTCAACAAAATCGCGTTCAGCCTGCGCGTGATCGACGCGCAGGGCACGCCGACTGGCAACCGCATTCCCTACACCTTGCACGAGGGCGATGTCAGCCCTGTCCTGCGGTCGTTCGGACACTACGGCGGGCCGCCAGGCAGCGGCAACCTGTATCGCCGCAGTGCCATCGAGCGCTTCTTTCCACTTGACGAGCGCGTCTGGGCCATGTGCGCCGACACCGTGCCTTTTGTGGTCAGCGCCGCGTTCGGCCAGGTGGCCGCTGTGCATGAGCCTGCAGGCTCCTACCGGATTCATCGCAAGGCGAACATCAAGCTGGGTCTGTTCGGCAACGTGCTGGGCTCGCTCGTCGAGACCTTGGTGCTGGATGACCGCAGGCGGGTCGAGGCCATGACCTTGGTCTCAGGCAAGCTGGCACACGACGCCGCTCAGCCGCTGTTGCCCACACCGACGCAGATGCGGACGCGGGTCATCTCCTGGCGCATTGCACGCGCCGACCACCCCTACCCCGACGATCGTGCCCTGCTGCTGCTGCGCATGGCGTGGCGGAGTTTGGCCGCCTGGCCTGGTTACGGACTGCTCACGCGGCTCGCCATGATGACCTGGGTCGCGGCGCTGCTGGCCGCGCCGTCGGGCTGGGTCCCCAGCCTGGTTCGCCTGAATGCGTCGGATGTCGCCAAACTGCGACTGCGCAAGCTGGCGCCGCAATCGACCCATTGATCGCTATCCATCGCCGATGAACGCCTTCATTCCCTTCAATCGCCCGTTCATGACGGGCAAGGAACTGCCTTACATCGCGCAGGCACTGGCCGCTTCAAAGTTGTCCGGCGACGGCGCTTTCACCACCAAGTGTCACCAAGCGCTGGTGAGCATGACGGGCAGCCGGCGCGCCTTGTTGACACCCTCCTGCACCGCAGCGCTGGAAATGGCGGCCTTGCTGCTCGACTTCGAGCCCGGTGACGAAGTCATCATGCCGTCGTTCACTTTTGTCTCGACTGCCAACGCCTTCGCCATGCGCGGGTTGGTACCCGTCTTTGTCGACATCTGCCCGGACACGCTGAACATCGATCCGCGTGCCATCGAGCCGGCCATCACCTCGCGCACCCGATGCATTGTTGCGGTTCACTACGCAGGCGTTGGCTGTGACATGGCCCGGATCCTGGCCATTGCGCAACGCCACGGCCTGGCGGTGGTGGAAGACGCAGCCCAGGCGGTGGGCTCGCGGCGCGACGGGCACGCGCTGGGCAGCATCGGTGAACTGGCCGCACTCAGTTTTCACGACACCAAGAACATCAGTTGTGGCGAAGGCGGCGCGCTGCTGATCAACCGCCCTGAACTGGCCGATCGGGCCGAGATCCTCCGCGAAAAAGGCACCGACCGCAGCCGCTTTCTGCGTGGCGAAGTGGACAAGTACACCTGGCAGGACATCGGCTCGTCTTTCCTGCCCTCGGAACTGCAGGCTGCGATGCTGTTGGCCCAGCTGGAAGAAACGGTGGCCATCACGCGTGCGCGCCTGGGCATCTGGGACCGTTACCAGGCGCTGCTTCAGCCGCTGGAGGCCCAGGGCCTGTTGCGCCGGCCTCGCGTGCCCGCCGATTGCGAGCACAACGCGCATTGCTACTTTGTGTTGCTGCCGCCCGGCATTGACCGCGATGCCGTACTGGCCCAGATGCGCGCCGAAGGCGTGGCCGCCACCTTCCATTACGTGCCGCTGCATTCCGCGCCGGGCGGCCTGCGCTTCGGGCGAGCGCATGGCGGACTGGAAGTGACCGTCGACAGCGCCGCGCGTCTGGTCCGGCTGCCGCTGTGGGTGGGCCTGAATGAGTTGCAGCAATCGCGCATCGCCGACGTCCTGGCGGCCGCCATCATTCGGCACTTGACGGTCCAGTCGACCCCGGAAAGCGTTTCCGCCTGAGCCTGCTGGCCCACGACCCGCTCCACACTTCCGCGGCGGGCAATGCCGACCCTTCGGCACCCCAGCACGTCAACCTCCGTCGGGCCCCGCCTTCAGCCGTGCCCGGGCTTCCTCTTGCAGCCGCAGCACGCGGCGTTGCACCTTGCCGGTGGTGGTCATGGGCAAGGCGTCCAAGAACTCGATTTCCTTGGGATATTCATAGGGCGCCAGCAGGCCACGCACATGCTGCTGCAGCGCCTTTGTCAGAGCAGCGTCGCCGCGAAAACCAGGTGCCAGCACCACGTAGGCCTTGACCACGGCGCCGCGGTCGGCATCGGGCTTGGGCACGACGGCGGCGTTGGCCACGGCCGGGTGCTTCACCAGGCAGTTTTCGATCTCGCTGGGGCCGATGCGGTAACCCGCCGCCTTGAACACGTCGTCGCTGCGGCCCTGGTACCAAAGGTAGCCGTCAACGTCCATGATGGCGGTGTCGCCGGTACGGCACCAGCTGGCGTTGGCATCGCCAGTGAACTTTTCCGCGGTGGCCTGGGGCTTGCGCCAGTAGCCCAGGAAAAATACCGGGTCGGGCTGGCCATGCACGTCCAGCCGGTGCACGGCCACGTCGCCCGGCGTGCCGCGTGCACATTCCGCGCCCTGCTCGTTGATGACCGCCACACGATGCCCCGGATACGCCCGACCCATGCTGCCAGGCCTGGCGGGCCATGCCGGCACCCGCTGGCCCTGCGTGTCGACGTAGCTGACGCAGTTGCCCACGATGTAGTTGATCTCGGTCTGGCCGAACATCTCGTTCACGGTCACGCCCAGCGCCTGCTGGCACCAGTGGAACACCGCGTCGCCCACAGCTTCGCCGGCACTCATCACCGCGCGCAGGCGCAGCCGGTACTGCTCGCGCGGTTCGGGCACCGCCTTCATCATGGCCTTCAGGGCCGTAGGGAACAGAAAGGTGTGCGTGATACGGTGCCGCTGCATCAGTTCCAGCGCCTTGTCTGGCGCAAAGCGCCCCTGCCAGGCCACGATGGGCCGGCCAAAGTACAGCGTGGGCAGCAATGCGTCCATCAGCCCGCCGGTCCAGGCCCAGTCGGCGGGGCTCCAGAACACCTCGTCGGCATCGCTGCCAAACCAGTTCTGGCTGCAGACAAAACCGCTCAGGTTGCCAATCAGCGCGCGATGCGGGATCAGCGCGCCCTTGGGCGGACCGGTGGTGCCGCTGGTGTAGATCAGCACCGCGGGGTCGTCGGCAGCGGTGTCGCACAGGGGCCAGTCCTGCGCGGGCGCGGACTGCACGGCAGCGCCCCACGCCACCTCGCCCACCTTTTTCGGCTTAGCGCTGCCGGCGACCACCACCGTCCGCAGGTCGGGACAGTCAGGACGGGCCAGGCGCAGATTCTCCAGGCCGGTTTCATCCACCACGGCCAGCACGGCGCCGCTGTCCTGCAGCCGGTAGGCCAGGGCATCGGGCCCAAACAGATTGGACAGCGGCATGGCCACCGCACCCATCTGGTACAGCGCCATGTGGGCCACGGCAGTCTGCGGGCGTTGCGGCATCACGATGGCCACGCGGTCGCCTCGTTGCACGCCCAGCGTGTGCAATGCATGGCTCAGCCGGTTGGCCTGCTGCTGCAACTGGCCGTAGGTCAGCGTGCCGCTACGCCCGTCTTCGTGTTCCCAGACAACGGCCACGCGCTGGCTCGCCGAAGGGTCAGCCGCCCAGCGCCTGGCGCAGTCATGCGCGATGTTCAAACGTTCTGGAACGTGCCAGACAAAATCGGCATGGAGTCCAGGATGGTGGTCTATCGGCAGTGCGGCTTGTCTCGGGCTGGGCATGGATTGACCTTGGCGCGGGCGAGGCCGAACTGTGGCACGAAAGTCGGCAGGGCCATGCCGCCGGGTCGCAACGCAGAAAACCGAGCGCCTGGCCCTTCAGCGGCTGCAGGTTTGTGTGGCGCCGGTCACCAGAGGCCGCGCACCTCCACAGCGTGCATCGGTCAGGGCAAGGCCGCCATCCGTCAGTGCCTCACAAAACACCGGCGCCGCCGGCGCGGCTGATGGTGGTGCTGGCGATGCGCACGTTTTCAACGGCGCTGGCTTGCAGCAACACCGCAAACGCGCGTTCGTCGTCACAGGCAAAGGCATGAATCTCAACCGCGACGTGACCCGTCAAGGGTTGCGCAGGGTCCCAGCCCGCGAGCGTGTAGGCGGGCGAGGTGGTCTGCACGTCGGTGA
>JAHECB010000441.1:767-2435 GCA_024641925.1 Betaproteobacteria bacterium | reverse complement strand
GGAAAAACCGTTGAACAAACAGATCGTTTTCCAGCAAGCCGCGCCGGCAGCGCCAACGCAGTTTGCTCAGCGCACGTTCACCCAGCCGTTCGCTGCCGCCTTCAGTGGCAGGCACAGCGGTGGGCGGGTCTGTGGGTTCGTTCATGCAGCGGGCCTGGCCGGCGTCACACCGTGCGGCGGACCATCAGTTCCTTGATCTTGCCGATGGCCTTGGTCGGGTTCAGGCCCTTGGGGCAGACATCGACACAATTCATGATGGTGTGGCAGCGGAAAAGCCGGTACGGGTCTTCCAGGTTGTCCAGGCGCGCCTCGGTGTCCTGGTCGCGGCTGTCGGCAATGAAACGGTAGGCCTGCAGCAAGCCGGCCGGGCCGACAAACTTGTCCGGGTTCCACCAGAAGCTGGGGCAGCTGGTGCTGCAGCTGGCGCACAGGATGCATTCGTACAAGCCGTTGAGCTCGTCGCGCTCTTCCGGGCTTTGCAGGCGTTCTTTTTCCGGCGGCTGGCTGTCGTTGACCAGGTAGGGCTTGATGCTGTTGTACTGCTTGAAAAACAGCGTCATGTCCACGATCAGGTCGCGGATGACGGGCAGGCCGGGCAGCGGCTTGAGCACGATGGTGCCGGGCAGCGTGCGCATGTTGGTCAGGCAGGCCAGACCGTTCTTGCCATTGATGTTCATGGCATCGGATCCGCAAACGCCTTCGCGGCAGCTGCGCCGGAAACTCAACGAAGGGTCCACCGCCTTGAGCTTGTTCAACGCGTCAAGCAGCATGCGTTCGTTGCCGTCCAACTCAACCTGCAGCGTCTGCATGCGCGGCTTGTCGTCGGTATCGGGGTCGTAGCGGTAGATCTGGAATGTGCGCAGGGTCATGGACAGGGTGCCTCTTCAACAATCTCAGAAAGTGCGAACCTTGGGCGGAACCGATTCCACCGACAGCGGCTTCAGCTGCACCGGCTTGTAGTCCAGCCGGTTGCCTTCGGAATACCACAACGAATGTTTCAGCCACACGTCGTCGTTACGGCCGTTGGGATGTTCGGGTGTGTCGCCGTAGTCGTTCACGGTGTGCGCGCCGCGGCTTTCCTGGCGTGCGGCCGCCGACACGATGGTGGCCTTGGCGCATTCGATCAGGTTGTCAACCTCCAGAGCTTCGATGCGGGCGGTGTTGAAAACCTTGCTTTTGTCTTTCAGCGTGATGGCCTTGACACGTTCGTCAATGGCTGACACCTTGACCACACCCTCGTCCAGCGACTTCTGGGTGCGGAACACACCGGCATGCTGTTGCATGGTGTTGCGCAGGTCGCCGGCCACATCTTGTGCGTATTCGCCCTTGGTGCTGCCGTCCAGACGGGCCAGGCGTGACAGCGAGCGGTCGGCGGCATCGGCCGGCAGATCCTGGTGCGAACGCTTGCGCAGATCGCTGTCGACGATATGGTTGCCGGCCGCTCGGCCAAACACCAGCAGGTCCAGCAGCGAATTGGT
Organism: Betaproteobacteria bacterium; assembly: GCA_024641925.1. Lineage (GTDB taxonomy): Bacteria > Pseudomonadota > Gammaproteobacteria > Burkholderiales > Burkholderiaceae_C > Rubrivivax. The sequence continues at coordinate 957 of JAHECB010000441.1, read as the reverse complement.
GCCCAGCCGGTTGGCGCCGTGCACGCTGACGCAGGAACACTCGCCCACCGCGTAAAGCCCCTGCACCACCGCATTCGGGTTGCCGCCGGCAGGCGCCACCACCTGGCCGTGGATGTTGGTGGGGATGCCGCCCATCTGGTAATGGATGGTGGGCACGACGGGAATGGGTTCCTTGGTGATGTCGACGTTG
>JAHECB010000441.1:0-757 GCA_024641925.1 Betaproteobacteria bacterium | reverse complement strand
GCTTGAGGATGGTGTCACCCCCCAGGTGCGTCATGTCCAGGTTGATGTAGTCCTTGTTGGGCCCGCAGCCGCGGCCTTCCTTGATTTCCTGGTCCATGCAGCGCGACACAAAGTCGCGCGGCGCCAGATCTTTCAGCGTGGGCGCGTAGCGTTCCATGAAACGCTCGCCGTCGCTGTTGCGCAGGATGGCGCCTTCACCGCGGCAGCCTTCGGTCAGCAGCACGCCGGCGTTGTGCACGCCGGTGGGATGGAACTGCCAGAACTCCATGTCTTCCAGCGGCAAACCCGCGCGGGCGGCCATGCCCAGGCCGTCGCCTGTATTGATGAAGGCATTCGTGCTGGCGGCGTAGATGCGACCAGCGCCACCGGTGGCAAACAGTGTGGTCTTCGCCTGCAGGATGTGCACATCACCGGTTTCCATTTCCAGCGCGGTCACGCCCAGCACGTCGCCCTGGGCGTTGCGGATCAGGTCCAGCGCCATCCACTCAACAAAGAAATTGGTGCGGGCCTTGACGTTTTGCTGATACAGGGTGTGCAGCATGGCGTGACCGGTGCGGTCGGCTGCGGCGCAGGCACGCTGCACCGGCTTTTCGCCATAGTTGGCGGTGTGGCCGCCAAACGGGCGCTGGTAGATGGTGCCGTCGGGGTTGCGGTCAAAGGGCATGCCCATGTGTTCCAGCTCGTACACCACCTTGGGTGCTTCGCGGCACATGTATTCGATGGCGTCCTGGTCGCCCAGCCAGTCGGAACCCTTCAC